>PXBH01000118.1 GCA_003565555.1 Cryomorphaceae bacterium
CTACCGCCTCGATTTGGAGGTGGTGTATGAAGACGACCACATGGCCGTGGTCTGCAAGCCCGCGGGCATCCCCGTGAGCGGGAACCGGTTCAAGACCGTCGCGCAGGCGCTTCCCCACAACCTGAAGCCGAGTCCCTGCCCCGATGCACTTCGCATTCCCCTGCCCGTGCACCGCCTCGATGCGCCCACCACGGGCCTTTTGACAGTGGCCAAAACGGGCAGCGCCATGGTGGAGCTGGGGCGCAAATTTGCCCACCGCGAGGTGAGGAAGCGCTACCGGGCGGTGGTCTTCGGCACGTGTACCCTTTCCGGAAAAATAGACAGCCCCGTGGGCGGCAAGCCCGCGCAGAGCATCTGCACACCCCTGACCACCGTGCCTTCATTGCGCCACGGCAGCCTCACGCTCGTCGAACTCGAGCCCCTTACGGGCCGCACCCATCAGCTGCGCATCCACATGGCGGAAGCGGGCCACCCCATCGTGGGCGATGCACAATACGGCTCCGATGCGAATGTGCTCAAGGGCAAAGGCCTCTTGCTCTCGGCCGTGCGGCTCACGCTGGGCCATCCCGTTTTTCCCGAAAGGGAGATCGATGTGGAAACAGCCCTGCCGCACAAATTCACCTCACTGCTCGAGAGGGAGGAGCGGAGATGGCGAAAATTCAATACATAAAAAAGCCCGCAAGGACTCAACCTTGCGGACTTTAGGTCATGCGGTGTCCTGCCGGAAATCAGGCCTTTGCCCGCTTGCGTGAGGCGGTGACAGTCAGTAGCCCGGCTATGGCGACCACCGCCGAAACAATCAGGGGTGTCCAATCGGCGGTGCTCACTGCGATGTCCATGCCGAGGAGGCTTACGGACTCAGAATCGCCGGCGGCTTGAATACCGAAGTACACGCAGCCGGCAGCGCCGAGGACGGTCAAAATAATTCCGAGGATTTTCATGGTGTGGTGTTTTGGTTTCTCAAATTCCCCCAAGATTCGGACCGTTGGATTTCATTGGTGAATATAAACCTGATGTACAATTGATCAGGGCTTTTTTGCAGGGTGCGAAAAATGGACCGTCACCTGCGATCGACGCATCGGCGCCCGGGTATTGTGGCCGCTGCACCCCGCCGGCTTGCGGAACCGAGCATGCCAAAAAAAACCGCACCCGGAAATCGGCGCGGTTTTGATTCTGTTGCGTTTTTCTCAGGCTGTAGCCGCAGCACTTTCTGAATAGCCCTCCTCGCGACTCATGATCTGCGCTACGCGGGTAAGCAGTACGCCGTAGATCACCTTCGAGCTCACATCAGCCACGGTATAGGTCATTTGTCGGCCTACCACGCCGGATTCGTTAAAGAACCCGCCTTCGATACCGAGCAGGTGCGGCATGAGGTAAGCGCCGGGGTAGAGCATCCAAGATATGAAAAAGAGGACCCATATGCTGCCCAACACTTTCGACGCTTCGGCGGGGATGCCTTCCTGCCCTTCTTTGATTACCCTGCGCATCAGGATCAGGATGTGGATAAAGAACAAAGTAGAAACGGCACCCCAAATAGCGAAGGCCTTGAAATCTGTCACTTCATAGAATTGACCGATATAACCGGTAATGATCATAGCGGCGCCCGAAAACCAAAATTGATTTCGGATGCTGCTGAATTTACTTTTCGTCAAAGTGACCACAAACAGTATTTGAAAGAGCAGCATGGGCACATCAATGAGCCAATTCAGATAGCGGTAACCGTTGTTGAACATATCCGATCCCTCGCCGAGAAAGTAAAGGCCCGTTTCATTGTCGAAGACAAAACTGCTCGTCCAGTTGTTGGCTTGGGCAAAAAGCAGCAAAAATGCCGAGACCATCACCACCACAGACAGCACCGAAGAGATGCGATATTTTGGTGCTACAGACTTGATGGTGAGTATAAAATAAAAAAGCCCGGCCAGCATGACTGCGTATCCGAGCGTAAGGGTATGGGCCACCATTTGGTAAGCCATTTCCGAATATCCGTCCGTGAGACCGATATAGTTTTCAAACGTAGCATTTCCGAGTTCGTACATGGATTTAGGTTTAAAGTTCGGAAAACTAACAGATTGAACGCAATTTTGTTCAGCCTTCTCCGAGAGAGACAACATGCCGGTAAAGCTCAGGGAGATGTTTCGGTCTTATTTCGCACTTTCATTTTTCCTCTTCGGTCTGCGCAGTGCTGCATTTGCTTCGCGCCCGGCGAGGAAGAAGAGGTAGAGGAAGGGGGCGCCGTGCATAAGCAGGTCAAACCAATCTGCAGCTTCCATACCGACCGCTCCGCCGGCTACCCAACGTATTTTTCCGAAAAGGTGCGGTTCCGGCACAAAGGGGGCCAAGCCCAAAGTGAGGCAGAGGGCAACGGCGACGAGGTATTCGGATTTTTTCGGGCGCATCGGGGCCTGTTTTTCGGCGAAGGTCGCCGTATTGCGCAGACCTTTCGGTGACGGCAGTCACTTCAGTTTTCTGTGCGGCCGCGCTCAGAGGGTTTCTGCATCGCGAAGGACTTTGGCCTTCAGTCCGCCTTTGTAATCTGTGATGCGGCGGCGTACGGCCTGATCGCCCGTGCCGAGCATTTGTGCGGCGAGGATACCCGCGTTGTGCGCCCCGTCCAGCGCCACGGTGGCCACGGGCACGCCTGCGGGCATCTGGAGAATGCTGAGCACCGAATCCCAACCGTCGATGCTGTTTCGGCTCTTCACGGGCACCCCGATTACGGGCAGCGAGGTGACCGATGCCGTCATCCCCGGGAGGTGGGCCGCTCCCCCCGCTCCCGCGATGATGACTTTGATGCCGCGCGATTCTGCGGTTTTTGCGTATTCAAACATGCGTTCCGGTGTGCGGTGCGCGGATACAATGCTGATTTCGTATGGGATGTCGAGTTCCTTGAGCATATCGGCGGCGCCCTGCATTACGGGAAGGTCGCTTTTGCTGCCCATGATAATTCCTACCATAATTATTTTCGGGTTTTGACTTTCAGGGTGTCGCGGGCCATCACGGCACGTGCGGCCGCCTCTCTGTGGCTGCCGGCGGTGGCTGTCACATGGCCCATTTTCCGGAAGGGTTTGGTGGTTGATTTTCCGTAAAGGTGTACATAAACTTCGGGAAGCCTGAGAATCTCTTCAAGTCCTTCGTAATGCACGGGGCCTTCGTGGTCTTCAGCGCCGAGAAGATTCACCATTGCGGCGAGGCGGAGCTGTTCGGGATTGCCCAACGGCATGCCCAGAATTGCGCGCAGGTGTTGTTCATACTGCGAGGTCACATTGGCCTCGATGGTGTGGTGGCCCGAATTGTGCGGCCGAGGCGCCACTTCATTCACGTAGATTTCGCCCTCGAGGGTCTTAAAAAATTCGATGGCCAATAGCCCCGTGATTCCGTAGGCCTCCGTAGTTTTTCTCGCCGTATCTTCCAGATTGGCAATAACGTCAGGAGCGATTTGGGCGGGGGAGGAGAGGAATTCTACAAGATTGGCTTCGGGATTAAACACCATTTCACATGGGGGATATACCACCATATCGCCCGCTTCGTTGCGGGCGGTGAGCACCGCGATCTCCTTTTCGAAATCGATGAATTGCTCCAGAACGGAAGGTGCATCAAAGGCCTTTTCCAAATCTGATTCGGTACGCATCACCTGCACACCGCGGCCGTCGTAGCCGCCTTTTCGCAGCTTCTGCACAAAAGGGAGGAAGTCTGCCGAGGCCATCACTTCGCTTTTGTTTTCGACGAGCCGAAAAGGAGCCGTGGGAATGCCGCGGTCGCGGTAAAATTCCTTTTGCAGGCCCTTGTCCTGCACGGTTTCCAAGACTTCGGGTTGCGGAAAAACTTTTACGCCGCGGTCTTGCAAGGCCCGGAGCGCTTTTGTGTTTACGTGCTCGATCTCCACGGTGACCACATCGCAGTCTGCCCCGAAATTCAGAACGGTATCGTAATCGCCGAAATCACCTGTGGTAAAGGAGGGTGCGAGCTTACTGCAGGGCGCGTCGGGATTGGGGTCGAGCACGGCTACGTGAATGTCGTATCGAATCGCCGGCGTCAGGAGCATACGGCCCAACTGGCCGCCGCCCAGTACGCCGAGCTTGAGGTTACTTCCGTAAAAAGGCTTCATCATACCGCAAATATAATCCAACCCGGCGGGGGCATGCAGAAACTCAAAACGATTTAACGAATTTCGTGAACCCGATGCAGCCTGCGGAAAACTATCCCGAGTCGGGGACATTTTCCTGCGCCGGAACTGTGCCCACGCGAAATGCTTACCTTCGCAGCCTATTTTGAGCCCATGTCATCAATATCCATCCATTCCAAGACTTTCACCCCCTATCTGGGAGAAGATAAAATCCAAGCGCGCATCGCAGACTTGGGTCGGGAAATCAATACCGAATACGCAGAGAAAAACCCGCTGTTCGTGGGGGTGCTCAACGGGGCATTCCGCTTTGCTTCAGACCTGATGCGGCATATCGACATCGACTGCGAGATCAACTTCGTGAAGCTGACCTCATACCGCGGCACCGAGACCACAGGGAAGATATCGAGCCACATCGGCCTTAATTCCGATATCGAGGGCAGACACTTGGTGCTGATGGAAGACATCGTCGATACCGGCAACACCATCGAGTTTCTGCTCGAAAACCTTCACAAAGAAAAGCCTGCAAGCATCAAAGTGGCCAGCCTGCTGTACAAGCCCGAGGCCTACCACGGTGATGTGAAGATCGATTTCACGGGTTTTGAAATCCCCAACCTTTTTGTGGTCGGCTACGGCCTTGATTTTGACGGATTGGGGCGCAACCTCAATGGCATTTACCAAATCGAATTACCGCAAACCGTTAAGAAATTATGATCAATCTGGTTTTGTTCGGCCCTCCGGGCGCCGGGAAAGGCACGCAGGCCGAACGCCTCACGGAAAAGTATAACCTGGTGCACCTGAGCACGGGTGACATCTTCAGAAGCAACATCAAAGGCGGAACCGAACTCGGTAAATTGGCTCAATCCTACATGGATGCCGGAAACCTGGTGCCCGATGAGGTGACCATCAAGATGCTCGAATCAGAAGTAGATGCACGGCCGGATGCGGGCGGATTTATCTTCGACGGTTTTCCCCGTACGGAAACCCAGGCCAAAGCATTAGACAGCTTCCTGAATTCTAAGCGGACCGAAGTCACCATGATGCTGGCCCTAACGGTGGATGATGAGGAGCTGAAAACTCGCCTGCTCAAACGTGCCGAAACGAGCGGCCGCGCCGATGATGCCGATCCGAAAATTATCGAAAACCGCATCGCCGTGTACAAAAAAGAAACCGCCCCCGTAGCGGAATACTACCGCAAGCAGCACAAGCTGAAGGAGGTAAACGGCGTGGGCAGCGTTGATGAGATCAGCCGAAGACTGTACGAGGCTGTAGAAGATCATGGCTAACAGCAACTTTGTTGACTACGTAAAGATCCATTGCCGCTCGGGAAAGGGCGGTGCAGGCTCGAAACACCTTCACCGCGATAATTGGACCTCCAAAGGCGGTCCCGACGGCGGCGACGGCGGCAGAGGCGGACACATCATCCTCCGGGCCAATCCTCAGATGTGGACCCTGCTCCACCTTAAGTACAAGCGCCACGTGCGCGCAGGCCACGGTGAATCGGGCGGGAAGCAGACCAGCACAGGCAAGTCGGGCGAAGACGCCTATATCGATGTGCCGCTCGGTACGGTGGTGCGCGATCCCGAATCCGGTGAGGTGATCACCGAGATCACTTCGCCCGGTGAAGAATTTATTCTGCTCAAAGGCGGCCGCGGCGGATTGGGAAACAACCACTTCAAGTCGAGCACCATGCAGACCCCGCGCTTTGCCCAGCCGGGAGAGGACGGCACAGAAGCCTGGCGCATCCTCGAGCTCAAGGTCCTCGCTGATGTGGGCCTCGTCGGATTTCCCAACGCGGGAAAATCTACCCTCCTTTCCGTGGTGTCTGCAGCCAAGCCGGAGATTGCCGATTATGCCTTCACTACCCTCGTACCCAACCTCGGCATCGTGGACTACCGCGGTGAAGACTCTTTTGTGATGGCGGATATCCCGGGAATCATCGAAGGAGCGAGTAAGGGAAAGGGGCTCGGATTGAGGTTTTTGAGGCATATCGAACGAAACAGCCTTCTCCTCTTCCTCGTTCCTGCCGACAGCCCTGACATTGCAAAGGAGTACGCGGTACTCCTCGCCGAGCTCGAAGCGCACAACCCCGAATTGCTGGACAAAACCCGTCTTCTGGCGGTTTCAAAAAGCGACCTCCTCGACGAAGAACTGAAGGACGAGATTCGGCCTACACTCCCCGATCTTCCCCACGTCTTTATATCTGCGGTCACACAATCCGGGATCTCTGAGCTCAAAGACCTCATCAAAAAGCACCTGAGCCGGCCATGATTGAGGTGCTGAAAGATGCGGACCGCGCTCTTTTCCTTTTTCTGAACGGTTTGAACCATCCCGCGCTGGATCAGCTGATGTATTTGATGACGGGAGAGGTGTTTTGGATTCCCGTATTTGCTTGGATGTTGTGGATGGTTTACAAGGCCTACGGATGGAAGATTGCCCTTCTCAGCCTCTTGGGTGTAGCCCTTACGATCACCCTCGGAGACCGCATCTCTACTGAACTTTTTAAGAACGTCTTTCTGCGTTACCGGCCTACACACAATGCGGACATCGGGGATCTGGTGTACACGGTCAATGATTACCGCGGCGGGAAATACGGATTTGTATCCTCGCATGCCACCAACTCCGCAGCCCTGGCGGTGTTCATCTACGGCCTGGTTCGGCAAAAATTTCCGCGCATGTCGATCGGAGTGTTTGTCTGGGCTGCAATATTCTCCTACACGCGAATTTATCTCGGCGTGCACTATCCCGCAGATATACTTTGCGGTGCACTACTCGGCGCGGGCATCGGTTATTTGGTATATTTCGGATTCCGAAAGGTTGTCTTAAAGAATTTGAAATGAAAATCCTCATCCCCATTTTCCTCGGCGGGGGGCTCGGTTCGATAGCCCGCTATCTTACCGGCAAGGGAGCAGACCGCCTTCTTTCCCGATTCCTTCCGGAAAAGACAGATGGGCCCTTCGTCTATACTTCATTTCCCGCGGGAACATTGCTCTCCAACGTATTGGCTTGCCTCGTGCTCGGGATGGTTGTGGTCGCGGTAAACCGGGGTCAGCTCTCCGGCTTTTGGGTGCCCTTCTTCATCATCGGTTTTTGCGGAGGTTACAGCACCTTTTCTACCTTCAGCTATGAAACCCTCGGACTGATCAGCACGGGCCGATGGATAGCCGCACTTCTTAACATTCTGATAAGCGTGGTGACATGTCTCTTGGTTTTATTTGCCCTTTCCAAACAGATCAAATGAGCAACCTTCGCATCCTTGTATCGGCCGCGTCACTCTTTCTCGTATTTGCCGCAAAGGCCCAATCCGAAACAACCCCCCCGAAACTCGTCGTAGGCATTGTGGTGGATCAGATGCGCAATGACTACCTGCAGCGCTTCGGTGACCACTTTGAAGAAGGCGGCTTCAAACGCCTGATGAACGATGGCTTTTACTGCGCCAATCACCACTTTTCGTATGTTCCGACGTATACCGGCCCCGGCCATGCTTCCGTGTACACGGGCACTACCCCGGCCGTGCACGGGATCGCTGCCAACAATTGGTACGATCCGCGCATCGAAAGGGATGTGTACTGCGTTGAGGACAAGAGCGTAAGAACGGTCGGAATAGCCAATGCCGACGGGCAAATGAGCCCCGAAAATCTCAAAGTATCTACCGTGACAGATGAGCTGATGCTTCGGTACAATATGCGCAGCAAGGTGGTGGGATTGAGCATTAAAGACCGTGGGGCCATCCTCCCCGCAGGTCACCTGGGGCAGGCGTGGTGGTACTCCAAAGGCCGTATGATCACCTCTTCTTACTATGCCGATGAACTGCCCGAATGGGTGAATCGGTTCAATGACAGGAAGCTTCCCGATACCTACATGAAGAAACAGTGGAGCCTGCTTCGTGAACCGGAGATATACACCACGGGTGAGCCCGATGACAGTCCGTACGAGATGAAGTATGCGGGAGAAGAGGCTCCGCTCATGCCCAAAGATCTCCCTAAATTGTCAGAGCTCAACGGTTTTCACAATGTGTTTAAAAAAACCCCGTATTGCAATTCTTTCCTGATCGATTTTGCGAAAGCGGCCGTGCGTGAGCGCGAGATGGGTAAGGGAGAAGTCACGGATTTTCTTGCCGTGAGTTTTTCTACCCCCGATTACCTCGGGCATGCCATGGGGACGCGCGGCGTGGAAGTACATGATATGTACCTGCGTCTGGACCGGGATTTGGCAGATTTTTTTGACTTTCTCGACTCCGAAGTGGGAGCGGGGGAGTACGTGGTTTTCCTGACCGCCGACCACGGAGCTGCGGATGTGCCGCAGTACAACATGGATATGGGGATGCCCGGCGGGTACTTGGACCGAACGCAGGTAGCGGCAGAGGTGGCAGCATCCATTGAAAAAGCCTTTGGGAATAATGAATTTATTTCCGCCGTGAAGGACGACCGTATTTTCTTGAACAGGGAGGCCGTGGCCGCGTCAGATTACACCTATGAAGAGGTGTGTTCATTCCTGGCCGCCACCCTGCGAATGATTCCGGGAATCTACAATGCCTATCCCGTCGAGCCTATCCTCTCGGCCGGTGCGGGAGGTGAGTTTCCTTTTTTTATGCTCTCCCGCGGTCTTTATCCTCCGCTTGCGGGCGACATCATCATTCTGCAAGACAACGGTTGGCTTTCCTACGGCCCGGTAGGCACCTCGCACGGAAGTCCGTGGACATATGATACCCATGTTCCGCTGCTCCTTTACGGGAAAAATATTTCGCCCGGCCGCACCTACAGGCGAACCGAAATCCGCGATATCGCGCCCACCGTGTCCATGCTCCTCGGCATCGGCCTCCCGAGCGGAACAACGGGACAACCCATCCTCGAAGTCCTCGAGTGAATCCGGGCAATTTTTTGCATTCAGATGCGTTTTTGGCCTATCTTTACAACACTCAATACCCGAAATGATGAAAAAATTCCTGCTCCTCTCTGTGTTCGCCTTCGGAACCGTCGTGGCCTTAAATGCCCAGACGCCCGACCCCAAAACCGCTGATGTAAAAGCAAAATCTTGCTGCGCATCCAAGGCGGAAAAAGCCCAATGTGCCGAGATGAAAGACGCCTCAGAAGCGGAAGCTCAAAAGTCCGCCTCTGCTTCTGACAAGGCCACGGCTGAAAAGAGTGCCCCGGCAAAGGCCTGCTGTGCATCAAAATCAGCCGCAGAGGGTACTTCTTGCAAAGGCAAAAAAGTGGCTTCCGCAGCGAAAGACTGACTGAAATAAAATCCGGATTATCCAACGCTCCTTCCGGAGCGTTTTTTTTATGCCTTTACTTCCCGGGATTGGCGTAACGCTCCACGTCATTGCCTGTGATTTCCTTCCCGCAGAGGATAATCAATCGCTCAATCACATTGCGCAATTCGCGAATATTCCCCGTCCAATCAATCGCCTTCAGCGCTGCGTAAGCATCTTTTGCAATCTTTTTAGGGCTGATGCCCTGTTCCCTGCAAATGACATCCATGAAGTGATCTGCGAGTACGGGGATGTCATCAGGACGGTCATTGAGCGGCGGTACGGAAATCAGGATCACGCTGAGCCGATGATAAAGATCTTCGCGAAAATTTCCTTCGGCGATCTCCTTTCGCAAGTTCTTATTCGTTGCGGCAATGATGCGCACATTGACCTTGATCTCTTTGTCGCCGCCCACCCTGGAAATTTTATTTTCCTGCAGGGCGCGCAGCACTTTGGCCTGTGCCGAGGCACTCATATCGCCGATTTCGTCCAGAAACAAGGTGCCGCCGTCGGCCTGTTCAAATTTTCCTCGGCGCTGCTTTACCGCGGATGTAAAAGCGCCTTTCTCGTGGCCGAACAGCTCACTTTCAATAAGTTCAGAGGGAATGGCGGCACAGTTTACCTCGATGAAAGGAGCTTTGGCGCGGCCGCTTTTTTCATGGAGTTGTCGGGCCACAAGCTCTTTTCCGGATCCGTTCGGGCCGGTGATCAGCACGCGGGCATCACTCGGCGCCACTTTGTCGATCATTTCTTTGATGGCTTGTACTCCTTTTGATTCGCCGATGATCTCAAATCCTTTGATCCGGTTGATCTTCTTTTTCAGGGTTTTGGTTTCGGCGGCGAGGTGGGAGCGGTCCAGCGCATTGCGCAGGGTGACCAGGGTGCGGTTAAGGTCGAGCGGCTTTTCAATGAAGTCGTAGGCTCCCAGCTTGATGGCTTCTACGGCGGTTTCAATATTGCCGTGACCGGAAATCATCACCACCGGTGTGTCGATGCCGTTTTCTCCCGCTTTTTGCAGCAGCTCCATGCCGTCCATTTCCGGCATTTTGATGTCGCAGAGTACTACGTCGTATTTGTTTTCGCTCAGCTTCTTGAGGCCTGAGGGGCCGTCTTCGGCCAGATCGACGGTGAATTTCTCAAATTCCAAGATCTCTTTCAGGGAGTTCCTGATGCTCCGCTCGTCGTCTACAATCAGAATGTGGGCCATGAATTTTTTCAGATGTTTCCTTTCAATACGTCGAAGAGGACGCCTTCTTTGAGTGAATAGCGCGAAATATTTGCACTTTTTATTCCTACTTTGTCGATGATCATTCGGGCGAAAAGTGCGGACATGACGATCATTCGAATGCGGTATTCGGGCATTCCGGGCATTTTTTCCCGTTGGTTCAGTGAGGAGATAATGATCTCATCCATTACCGCTGTGAGTGCATCCATGTCAAATTCAAGGGTGCTTTTGTCTTTTGTTTCCTCAAAAGTATCATTGCGGTGCGCAATGATATCGCAGAAGGTGTCAAAAGAGCCCGAAGAACCGATGAGGTGGGTGACGCCGTGCTCTTTTGCGGCATCGGTGATCACGCGGGTTTCGGTCTCAAGGAATTCCGTTACGGCAGCCTTTTCCTCTGCGGTGACCGGATCGGACGGTTTAAACTTTTCGATCAGACGCGATACACCCAGCTCGAAGCTGCGCCGGGTATAAATCTCGTTTTCATCGGCGATGATAAACTCCGTACTCCCTCCTCCTATGTCCATGATCAGGCTTTTTTCGGCATTGAGGGCCCCGGCGAGTTTTACCCCGCCGTATACTTTCCGCGCTTCTTCCTCTCCGCTGATCACCTCGACGGTAAGTCCGTAAAGTTCTTTTACCTTCCGAGTGAAGGCCTCGGCATTGGTGGCATTCCTCACGGCTGAGGTGGCAAAGGTGTGAATGCGGTCGCAGTACTGGTTTTTGATCGCCGCAATTTGCGCCTGCAGGGCGACAAATGCCCTTTGCATGGCTTCTTCGGTGATATAGTTTTTCATGAAACCGCCTTCTCCCAGCTTTACGGCGATTTTGGAGCGGTACAGCGGCGTGTAGCCACCGTCAGATCCGACCTCGGCGATGAGAAGGTTGAAGGTGTTCGACCCCATGTCGATGATTCCTACTTTCAAGACGAATGATTTTTAGGGCCGCTAAGATAAGGATTAAAGCCAATCACGGCTCCTGCTATTCCGATGCACCGCAATTTGCCCCGGGCTGCTTCCTGTCAATCGTACCGGGCGCTGAGTCGGAAGGTTCCCGCATCCGCCCGGTAGTAGGCTTTATTGAACAATTCCGGGTCGAAGTCGAAGATGAAAGCGTCGGTTTCTATGCGGGCCGGAATGCTGTCGGCGCGCAGGAAGGGTTGGTAAGAAATGTCGTGGTACTCCAAGCCGCGATCTGTGAGGGAATCCAAGGGCGGTGCGTTTTCGCGTGCAGCGGTGTATTCGTGGCTTTGGTTAAACTTGAGCAGGTCGCGTCCCGGGGCGGAAATTTCAAAATGTACGCAGGGCTCATTGCTGTAGAGGGTGAATCGGCCCTCGGCATCTGAGAAGGTGTTCATGGCAATGTCCCAGTGTTCGCTCCACCCCCGAATGACCGCGCCTTCAATGCCCGCACCTGTCTCTCGGTCTTTTATCTCCCCCTCAAGGACAAAATTTTTGTATCCCAGCATATTGGCGTAGTTTACGTTGCAGGTGCAGGGCGCCGCAGTTTCGGTTTTGAGCGATTCCTTGAGCTGTGCGGCTGCGGGTTTGAGCGTGCCCGTGATCACATGGGAGGCTCCGGGCACACGGGTTTCTCCCGTATTGTTCAGCAATCCGTTGTACGCGGCGTCATACCGGATTACCGCCGGCTCGTCTTGAAATTCCCACCATGCAAAACCGCTGCCTCCGCAAGCCTTGACATGGCGCACCACCTCATGGGCAAATTGCCGCTGTTCCTCGTAGCTGATCGAATCATTGTCGGCCGGAAGCGAGGTTTCCCCGATCATCCAAGGCTTATCGATGAAGGTCGCGTACCAGTAAATCTCGTTTTGGATACGAAGCGGGTGGTAGGTGTGGAAGGCGATAAAATCCGTCGGGATCAGGCTCGGATCCCAGCGAAAGACCTCTGTAGGTTCGGAAAAGCCTATACACATCAATTGATGCGGCGCATGCTTTCGCATCATTTTTCTCCATCCCTCGGCAATTTTGACCGCTTGTTTTTTCTCGTTGTTGTCCTTGTCGAAATAAAGGGGTTCATTGAAAAAATCGTAGGCAAATACTGTAGGGTTGTCCGCAAATCGCTTCAGGAGGGCTTCCGTAAAACGGGAAAGCCCGGGTGCCAGATGCGGTGCGCGAATCAGGGGCATCACATACAAGTCATTTTGCGCCGCAAGGTCCACGAAAGATTCGAAAGCGTCCAGAATTTCCTCCGTGTGCTCTGAGAGGTATACAGCTCCCGTGTAGTGGTCCTTGTGGTAGTACGCCCCTTTTTCATCCGATTCGATCCGATCGATACAAAGCCTTACGCTGTTGAATCCCATGTCCCTGATGAGCTTCAGGTGGGCGTCGAATTGCATCAGGAGGCTGTCGCGGTCCCGGTACTCGTACGCTTCGGGCTTCTCATAGGTATATGTGGGCGAGAGTGCGAAGCCGTCATCTGTGGTAATAAAGTCGGGGATGTAGTTTACAGTAACAGGATAAAAGTCTTCCCCGTTTACGCGAAATTGCTTGCCCTCAAGGGAAATAAACTCCGGTCGAGGCTCGGGTGCAGGCGATTCACAGGCATGGAGTACCGCAGTCGCGGCAAGGAGTAACAGGTAAAAATGCCGAAGGGCGCCGGAGACGGGAACGCGGGGGGAAGGTTGCATCGGGGGTTCTTAATAATCTCTGCGAAATTAGAAATTTCCGCCTGCCTTCTGACTTCGGCTGCCGCTTACAATCAGGGTTGTTATCTTCAGGTTTTCCCATAGATTTGCGCAACGGAAATTTCACTTGGCCATGCACATGCTGCGCGCAGAGAATATCACCAAGACATACGCCGAGCACACGGCCCTCAACGATGTGAGCATTTCAGTGCCGAAAGGCAGTGTATTCGGACTTCTCGGCCCGAACGGAGCCGGCAAAACATCGCTGATCCGCATCATCAACCAAATCACCGGACCGGACAGCGGGCGCATCCTTTTCAATGATGAGCCGCTGAAGCCCGAGCACGTGCACAGCATCGGCTACCTGCCCGAAGAACGCGGGCTTTACAAGAAAATGAAGGTGGGAGAGCAGTGCATCTATCTCGCACGCCTCAAGGGCATGTCAGATGCAGAGGCCCGAAAAAGACTCTGGGAATGGTTTGAACGGTTCAACATCAGCGGATGGTGGGACAAGAAGGTGGAGGAGCTCTCCAAAGGGATGGCCCAGAAAGTGCAGTTTGTGACTACTGTACTTCACCGCCCTGAGTTCATCATTCTCGATGAGCCTTTCAGCGGATTTGACCCCATTAATGCGGGAATCATTCGCAAAGAGATCCTGCGACTGCGCGATGAAGGCGCTACCGTAATGCTGTCTACCCACAATATGACCTCAGTGGAGGAGGTGTGCAGCCATATCGCACTGATTCATCACGCATCCGTAATGCTCGAAGGGCGCGTGCCCGAGGTGAGGAGCCGCTTTAAGGAGTCCGTTTTTGAAGTGCAGTTTGCCGGGGAGATGCTCGCCTTTACCAATGCGCTCTGGACGGGTGCGGAACTTGCCGGACATGCGGAGGGCGACCTCGGACTTCGCAAGGCTACGGTAAAGCTGCGCGGTAACACTACGGTAAATGATTTGCTGGCTGCCCTCATTCCGCATGTAAGCGTGAGGTCGGTAACAGAGGTGATACCCCGCATGGATGATATCTTCATTCGGGTGGTGGAACAAAAAACTGCGGCAGTATGAACAAGACCGGACTAATCATAAACAGGGAGTATTTCACCAGGGTCAGGAAGAAGTCCTTTATCGTGATGACCATCCTCGGTCCCGTGCTTATCGCGGGGCTTATGGGCTTGGGTATTTATCTCGGTATGAGTGATCAATCGGTCTACAACGTTTTGGTAGTAGACCTCACGCCCGGCGTCATCGATTCCGAAACCTCAAAGGGGAAGCCCATGTTTTTTAACCGGCTGAAAAATACCGATCAGGTGACCTTCAGTTACACGAATCGGGGCCTTTCGAATGCGGAGTTTGATTCGAGTGCCTACAGCCTGATGGTGGTGGCCCGGCCGGATATTCTCACGGTTCCGGAGATTGAAATGGTATTTCGAAAGCTCCCGAGCCTCAAAGCGCGCAGCTATATCAAAGCCCAATTTGAAAAAGTAATCGAAGGCGAAAAACTCAAGTTGCACAGCATTGACAAACGAACTTACGACAGCATTCGCACCGATCTCGACGTGATTTCCGTCGATGCCTCCGACGGCACCACCAGTTTTAAACAAGAGCAGGCCGTGGTGGGCTTTGCCTTTGCCGTCTTGATTTATTTTTTCATCTTCCTTTACGGCGTGCAGGTGATGCGCGGGGTCATGGAGGAGAAGAGCAACCGCATCGTAGAGGTCATCATTTCTTCCGTGCGTCCCTTCCAATTAATGATGGGCAAAATTATCGGTGTGGCCCTCGTGGGGCTCACCCAGTTTTTGGTCTGGGTAATTCTCACGGGCACTTTGTTTGCCTTGGTGAGTCAGGCGCTGCTTCCGGAGCTCACAGATCCCGCCGCCGTGCAGACCACGGAATCCGTAGCCAAGGAAGTCAACGAGGACGCCATGAATCAGGCCATGATGAACGAGGTGGCCGAGCTTATTCTCTTTCGCATCAATTGGCCCGTGATGCTCGCCATGTTTCTCTTTTTCTTTCTCGGCGGATACCTGCTCTATGCCTCTCTTTTTGCGGCGGTGGGTGCGGCGGTAGACAATGAAACCGACACCCAGCAATTTATGCTGCCCATCACCATACCCCTGATTTTTGCCTTCGTCGTAGCGGAATTTGCCTTGGCAAATCCGGACGGAGCCGCGGTATTCTGGTTTTCCGTGGTTCCGCTCACTTCGCCGGTAGTGATGATGGTTCGCGTGGCCATGGGCTTCGACGCGGGCACGGTTTGGGAGTTGTTTCTCGCCATGGCACTCCTTGTTGCGGGATTTTTGGGGGCGGTATGGCTCGCGGCCAAAATATACCGGACAGGGATCTTGATGTACGGTAAGAAGGTTACTTACAAAGAGCTTTACAAGTGGCTTCGGTTTAAAACTTGAAGGGAACTTTTCCTTTCGGAATACCCGTATCGGTGCGCCTTCTGCGGGGCTTGCTCACAGGAATTTATATATTTGACCCTGAGCCCCTCGGTAATGACCGGATCCCTGCATCAACTTTTTTTTGCTGTACTGCTTTCTGTAGCGGCTTCACCGGGTGTGTGCGGCATCACCGCGGAGGTCCCGAGCTCGAATCCCGACAGTCTGGCAGCTGCGATCTACAATCGGGCAGTCGCCGAGTTTCGCAACGCTCGGTTGGATGAAGGGCTCGTCGCGCTGGACTCTGCACTGTCGGTCATGGAGATGCACGGACTTCATGAGCAACGCGCCTACGCCGAAAATGATCGCGTTCGCGCCGAAGAGCTTCTGGGTGCAGACCCTGCCGAAGTGATTGAAGGCTATCTGTACATCGATGCCCATATCCTGCCCGAGATGAAAGATACCACCGCGGCCCACGTCAAGACGTGGTACAATCTGGCCATGTGGTACGACGGGGTACGTCAGCTTTCCGTTGCCTTTGATTATCTGAAGAAAGCAGATGCCGCCGCCGTGCTCAGAGAGGAGGAGTGGGCCTATCAACGCACTTTGATCTACAATATGCTGTCACGCGTTTCGGACGAGCTCGGAGCGTATGAAAAAGCCAGATACTACACCCGTGAAGCCATCGCCCTGCGGGAAGCACGGTTCGGGTCCAATTCTATTGAGGTACTTCCTCTCAGGATCAATTATTTGATCGACATGATCGAGGAGGAAAACGCAGCCGAAATTCAAAAAGAGAAGCAAAGGATCGAAGAACTGTTTGAAAAGTATGCCGATACCGAGGATGCCGAAACCTATGTGCGCCTTCTGAGGGCTGAGACGCTGATTCTCGAAGCTGAAGGCAAGAACAAAGAGGCGCTGGAGGCTTACGTCCGCTATGCTGAAGCACGCGCTTCAATTGATCCCCGAGATGAAATGTACTTCGACCTTGTCACAAAGCATGCAGCCATGCTCAGCAGGGTCGGAAGGGCAGAAGAGGCCTTGGCGCACCTGCGTTCGGCGCGGGAGCGACTGAAGGGCGGGACCTACGAGCGCCTTTTGAATGCGCACTTTGCCCGAGCCTGTATCGAAGGGGGCAAGGCACTTCAGGCGGTGCATTATGCCCGGTTGAATGAAGCCGATTGCTTTCCGGAGGGCAGAAGTGCAGCACCGGAGCAGGCGGTTTCCGAACGGGGATTGCGCAGTACTTTGTCGGCCTTGGTTATCAGCGTAAGTGCTACTGATGTTTACGCTGACTCGACGGGCGCGGCGGCGGACCGCGAGGCGGTTTTGGAAAATGTCCGCAGTGCGGAAAAAGTCTTTGCCGCCGTGAAGCGCCGTGCGGATGTCGGTGAGTTGATTCGCCTCCGCAAGGAAGGCTGGTCCGGGGTGTATGAGGCCGGCTTTAAGCAGGCCATGCATTTGTATCACCTTTCCGGAAAAGATGCTTACGCCGAGGCTGCCTGGAAATTCTCCGAGGCTGCAAAATCAGCAGCCTTGCTCACTTCCGTAAACCGCCTTGACCCCGAAACCCTGGGTGCCGTCCCGGAAGCCGAACTCCGGGAAGAGCGCCGCCTCCGCACCCGGCTGGCCCTGCTCTCCGAGTCACACGGCGACGGAGGTCTCAACGCTGACGAACGAAAAGAGCTTTTGGCCAAAAGGTTGCAGCTCGACAGCCTTATTGAGCGGTATGCACGAAAGTATCCCAAATATGCTGCACTTCGGTATGATCCCGAAATTCCCGACCTCGATGCGGTACGTTCGGCTTTGCCGGATCACGGGGCGGTGATTGCCTTCCTTTTCGGTGATGAAGCCGTGTACGGTATTGCTGTCCTGCCCGGAGAAGTGCGCATCAGAGACCTCGGTTCGTCCGATAGCATTTCCCGGCAGATCAACAGCTTTGTGGGTATGCTGAGCAACAGGCCCGAAGCCTCAGGGTTTGCCGGCCACTCAGCCGCGTTGCGGGCCAAGGGGCACCGCCTCTTCAATGACTTGACCGGCGCATTGCTCGAAGTCGAAGTGAAAGATAAAAAGATGGTGATTATTCCCGACGGTCCGCTCCATTACTTACCCTTTGAGGCATTGACGGTGAGCGATGCACAAGGCGAACATTATTTGGTGGAGCTCACTGATTTGTCCTATGCCCACAGCTATACGGCATTGACTTATGCGACAGCTCCCGAAGTAAATTACAAGGGGAATTTTTTGGGTCTGGCTCCGCGATTTGACGGCGGAGGCGGATGGCCGGAATTGAACGGAGCGAAACGTGAAATCAATCAAGCGGCAGCCCTCATCGCCGGATCAGTGACACGAGATTCCGTCATCAACAGTGACTGGTTTTTTGAAAGTGCCGGTCAATTCCGGATCCTCCATTTTGCCACACACGCCTTTGCCGACAGAAGCGATCCGCTGAATTCAGCCCTCCTCCTGGACGGTGGCGCCCTCGCCGGAGTTCGGGGTGTGCTTCGCGCGCGCAACCTCTATGCGATGAACCTCACTGCCGATCTCGTCGTGCTCAGCGCTTGTAATACGGGCGACGGCCCCGTGAGAAAAGGCGAGGGAGTGATGAGTCTCGCCCACGCCTTTGCGCATGCCGGAAGTCCCGCAGCCATTGTTTCGCTGTGGCCGGCCAACGATGTGTCTGTATCCGAATTGACCGAAAAAGTTTACAGCGGATTGACGTCGGGAATGAGCAAGTCAGCTGCCGTCAGTGCTGCCAAGCGCGACTACCTGTCAGCGGCGGACGCCTATACCGCTCACCCGTATTTTTGGGCGGGAATGATTTTTATCGGCAACGATGACCCTGTTCCTTTCGAGGGGCGCGGCACGCTTCTACTGTTTCTTGCGGCCGCCGCATTGGTCGGCGTTATTTCGGCCTTATTGATGCAAAAGTTTGCGGGGCGCAAAAAGTAATCGGCCCGGGGCAATTTTGCCGCGCTGCGCAGCGGTTGTAGGGAAGTCTTTTCGCACCCGGCGTAATCACCGATTGTTTCTGCTGACCTGAATCAGGCTGTGCCGCAGCCCACACCTGTTCCCGGAATGTCACAACTTATCGGCAGCCGTAACATTTGGTTAAAGCGGCCGTCGGGATTTGCCGAAAGGAGGTACCCGGCACAGAGGATTCAATCATCAGTGAGCGCCAATAGCTCCTCTGCTTTTTCGCGGTAAAGCCCGTCTTCGGTCGCGATCAATCGAAGGGTATTTCGCGCTTCATTTTTGCGGTCCGAAAGGATGAGTGCCAGCGCGTAGTGAAACCTGGCTACTTCAAAAAGGGCATGCTCCCCGTCGTCGAAATCGGCGAGAAGGTTTGCTGCATCTTTGTAGCGTCCTTCTGCGATAAAACTTTCTGCGAGATAAAAATCTCTCAGCCCCTCCAAATCGTCGCCGAAACTTTGACGGCTCTCAAACATTCGCACCACGGCAGCGTAATTTCCGGCTGCATAATACGTGAAGAGCGAGTCCTCTGCTGAGGCAGGACTCCCGCTGCGTTCTGTAATCACTCCCGGATAAGGAGAAAACATTTCGTATGCCGTTTCCTCCACACCGCCATTCTGCGGCAGCAAAAAATACAAGCCTGCCACGCATCCGATAAAAACAGCTGCTGCAGCGGCAATTCTGATGCCCGGCACCCTTGAACCGGGCTCTCGCTCGCGTGCCTTTTCCTCCCACGATCTGATTTTTTCTCGCAGTTCGGCTTTTCCCGCTTCCTCAATACCTGCCTTTATTTCTTCGAATTCGCGGATGGCGGCATCCAGCTCTGCATCCTTTTCGCGCTCGGCATCCATGAGCCTGCGTTCCGCTTCGGGAAGGGTCCCCAAGGTGTAAGCCTCGATTCGGCTCAGCGCGCTGTGGTCGGCACTCATAGGTTTTTATAGATTTCCCTCAATTTCTTGAGGCATTCGTATTTGGTTTTCTTCGCGGTGTTTTCATTCTTGAGGTTGGCGCGTGCGGCGATGGCTTCCATGCTGAACCTTCGGTAGTAAAACATAATCAGGATCTCTCGGCAATTCTCTCCCAATTTTTTCAGGGCACCTTTTACTTTTTCCGTTGCTTCAGGCGGTGCGTCTTCTTCTTCCCGTTCCCCGGAATTTTCGGCTATCAGAAGAATGTCAGCGCCCTGCTTGTCTACATTTTTTTCCCAGTAGTTCTTCCGCGTTTGGCGGTCCAAGTTCTTGCCGATCCCCACCAAATAAGTCGAAACAGAAGCATCCAGCTTTGATAATTTGCTTTCGCGCACCTGCTCAAAAAACAGGAAGAAGGCCTCTTGGTACCATTCCGAAATCCGGTCGTCGGGACATCCGCGTTTTCGGAACCAACCGACAAAAATGGGCCTGTTCATGGCATACACCGTTTCGAGAAATTTGTCATCCCCTGAATTAATTTTTGCTATGACTTCTTCGGCATCCAACCTTTCTCGACTTAATGGCCTGAAAATACAAAAAGTAACTTTTCAAGCCGGTTTTTCTGTCATTTTCTTTTTGCGTGACTTCTTTCGGGGTCTGAAAATCTGCTTTTCAGAGGTGTATGGTCTTTTATTTGGGGAAAGAAAACTTTTTCGGGGCAATCGGTTACCTTTTCATTTCTCAGGCCATCAATGGGTGAAAAGCAGTAAAGTGCAATCGCGGTTATTGCAGCAACCCGAGCTTCGGGAGCAACCGATAGCCTTGAATAACCTGCCGCTGACTGAGAAGGCGACAAGGGCTAACCTGCCGAGAGGAGGCTGTGAAACCATACGAAACGTGCATCCCTCGAAAGGGGAGAGGTCGTCGCAACAGGGCGGCCTCTCTTTCTTTTTTCCGTGAAAGGTGGGAGAATGGCCCGAATTTTCTAATTTCAACCGCACCAATCCGATCTGAACTTGCGGTCATTTGCTGTTTTTTTGGGGCTTTTTTTCTCTGTTTTTGAGGGGTATGCGCAAGAGGCCGATGAGATTCTTCGCTCGAAATCGCTGCTGACTTCAGATACGGTGACGGATCTCACGCGCGTGGGCATTTACAATGATTTGGCGTGGGAATATTCCTTTTCCGATTTTGACAGTGCGCAGCATTACATCGCACGTGCTTGGGAGATCAGTGAGCGGCTCAATGATCCCTATTGGCTGGCCGTTACTTTGGAAATGAAAGCAATACTCACTGAGATTGCCGGTCGATCCGAAGATGCACTCAAGCTTTACCTCGAGGTGATTCCGCTCAGAGAATCTCTCGGCGGAAGGGGTTTGGAAAATACATACAACAATATGGCGGTCATTTTCCGAAATCAGGAAAACTACCCCAAAGCCTACAAGTACTTTCGCCTGTCATACCGGATCGAGCAGGAAAATGAAAATGCCGAAGGCATCGCCGCCAGTCTGATCAATATGGCCTTGGTGAAGATGCGTACGGATGATTTAGACTCTGTGCCCGACTATTTTCAAAAGGCCTCAAATATCGCGAAAGTAGCCGAAAATTATCCTGTTTTGGCGGTGTGTTACTTGAATTATGCAGACTATTTTTCCACCGTCGCTGCTGCTGACAGCGCCCGCTATTATTACAGTTTGGGTTATACCATTGCCGAGCAGATCGGAGACATGGGCAGCAAAGCAGTGGCCGCTTACGGTTTGGCCCAATTGTATTATCAAAGCGGAAATTACGACCGCGCATTGGCCTACCTCGACGAATCGCAGGAATTGTCGGAAAGGTTAAACTCGGCCCGATATATCATGCGGGCGCACGGACTCAGGGCAGAAATCTTAGGGGCCGCAGGGCGCTACCGCGAAGCTTTCTCTGCGCAGCAGCTATACCGTCAAGCCAAAGACTCCCTCTTGTCCACGGAGATGTTGAACATCACAAACGACCTGGAGGCACGTTATGAAAGCGAGCGAAAAGACCGCCAAATCGCCGAGCTGAAACTCTCCGCAACTCAGCGCGAATTACGCGCCGAGGCTGACCGAAACCAACGCAACATCTTGCTCTTTTTTACTGCATTGATGGTTTTGGGTATCGCATTCATTGCGTACCGCTATCGCCACCGTCAGCGCATGGTCAACATCCTGTCGGACAAGAATAAAACGATAGAAGCCGCATTGAAGGACAGGGAAACCCTACTGAAGGAAATTCATCACCGTGTGAAAAATAACTTACAGGTGGTCAGCAGTCTCCTCAGTATTCAGGGACGGGAAATCACCGATGCCAAAGCACTCGAAGCCGTCAACGAGAGCAAAAACAGGGTGAAGTCCATGGCTTTGATTCATCAATATCTCTACGGTGACAATGATCTGAAGAGTATTGATATGCAACAGTATATTGTGCAATTGAGCAAAAGTCTGTTCAGTGCTTACAAGGTGGACCACGATTTGGTGGCACTTCATACGGAAGTGGAGCCCATCATGCTCGATGTAGATACGGCGGTTCCTTTGGGGATTATTCTTAATGAATTGGTTACCAATTCGCTGAAATATGCTTTTCCCGGAGGAAGGGCCGGTAACCTCACTGTAAGCCTGAAAGAGGTGAATGCAAGGCTGGAACTTCGTGTGAAAGATGACGGAGCGGGCTTAGATGCCGCCGATCCCTCCGATCTTTCGTTCGGAATGAAATTGCTGAACGCCTTTAAAATTAAGCTCAACGCCGAGTTCGAAACCAAAAACGAAAACGGGGTCGAGGCCGTCTATACCATCCGAAATTACAAACGATCATGGGCAGAAGCTACAGCATCTTAATTGTGGAAGACGAGCCGCTGATTGCGGAAGACATTCAGGGATATCTCGAAGAAAGCGGATTTTGCGTCACGGGCATAGCCTACAACGGTGAGGAGGCCCTGAATCTTCTGGATATATCCGAGCCTGATGCCTTGCTCCTCGATATCAACCTGGGCGTTCCGCCTGACGGAATTGAACTCGCCGGTATGATTCGGGAGAAGTATGAGCTGCCCTTTGTCTTCCTCACCAGCCACGCCGATAAGGGAACCCTTGAGCGGGCCAAGCAAACATTTCCCGCCGGGTATTTGCTCAAGCCCTTTGACGGCCGCGACCTGATGACTTCGCTTGAAATCGCTCTTTTTAATCACTTTAACAGTAAGGCCTCGTCGGGTGTAGAGCCTACTTTGGAAGACTTTAACAGGAAATTGCCCACACCGCTGAGCGCTCGGGAGTTCGAATTGCTCATGCAGCTGCGTACAGGAAAGACCAACCGTGAAATTGCCGAGGCCTCATTTATCTCGGTCAATACTGTGAAGACGCATTTACAGCACCTTTTCAACAAACTCGACGTGACCAACCGCACCCAAGCCCTGTTCCGTATCCGTGAGCTGAGTTGAGGAAATCACCCATTCGGATGAGGAGCGCCGCGGCAAACTTCCGTTTTTTTGCCGCCGGCAGAATACAAGAATGCTCAGCACCGCCCGATCCGTCATCCTCAAGAAATCATTTCCGCTCATGGTGTGTGAACTCACCGATGCCATGATGCTTTTTTCGGGGGTGGTCTTCCTTACCCTCGAAGATGAAGTCTATCTCGCGGCCATCGGACTCATCGATGCATTTTTGCTTTGCTGTCTTGCTTTCGGATTTGCCCTCAGTGATGCTTTTCGCAATTTTTACGCGAGAGCAACTGCCTACCCACGCACCGATACCTTATCTCTTACGGTGCAATGCAGGTCGCAACGCGATTTTTTAACGGCGGGGTTGATGATCTCCGGATTTGCGGCCGCATTACCCTGGGTATTCGGCTTATGGTCCGATGCGGAAATCATTCAAATTCTGATTTCGGCCCTGCCGTTTCTGATTCCCGTTGTGGTAGTCTATTATCTCGGGCTCTCTTTTCACGCTTTTTTAATCGGCAAGGGACATTTGCAACGTGCGGGATGGATAGCCGTTTCCGGATTTGTCCTTCACCTGATTTTACTATTTGTTTTTTTGAATGTAGTCGATATCGGCTTACTGCCCACCAATGCCGTCTTGCTCGCTACCCTTTTGACCGAATCGCTCTGGGCAGCAGCACTGTGGGCGAGCTACAGGATGTTCGGATACAGTCGAGGGCTTGATTCGAATATCAATACCGCGCGAATTCGGAAGGTGTTGTGCAGCGCTGCCTGCCTTCCGGGTTTGTCTTTTTTCTCTTTTCACTTCTCTTGTGCCCTGATTTTCCTCTACCTCTCGTGGTGTTGTGCCCACACTGAAGCAGCAGTGCTGACCTTGGCCGTGAGCTCCTACGCATTACTCGTCGCCCCTGTCAACGGTATATCAGATGCGGCGGCAAACGGTTTTTCCCGTATACACGCCGGTCGCTGTCCCGAACTTTTTTCACGCTTTCGCAAAAATTTGATTGCCGTGAGCTTTGCTTCTTCAGCCATGGTTTTTGCCCTGATCGCTGTCATCCGACTCGTGGGCATACACGACGGTCCGTGGAATTTTAAGGTTGTGGCATTCACCGGAGTGCTGGCAATTTTCGGTATGCGAAACAAGATTGATTTCACCGCCGTGCTCGTGCGCTTGCGCAACGGAATGTTTTTTCGTGTTCAGCTCATGTATGCCGCTGTCATTGTGACAGGGTTCTTGCTTCTCAGGGATTTCTTCGCTACGAGTATTGTCGCACTGCTTGTTACCGTGCTTTTCGCAAAAGTTGCCGTGACTTGTGCTCTCCGCAAGAACTTGAGGGTCGTGTGGCGCTAACGATGAAATTGAAGGTTGTCGCGACATCGGCGTAAACAGTTCGGCCCTGACGACACTGTCAGACGAAAAAAATCATCGGTTTGTCTTTCGAAATATGGCTTTCGTTGAAAAATCACCCATTCGGGTGACGACGGCAACGGGGGTTTGCGTCAAATTTGCCCCGATAGCAGGCTTTATTAACCGAATTGACCGATCATGATGTATTTTAAGAGTTTACTCACTGTCTGTTGCATGACAGTGTTATCATTTGTTTCCGCGCAAAGCGTAATCAACGACAATTGCGCGGATGCCCTTCCCCTTGTGTTGGGCGATGAATGCACCTTGGAGCCCTACACCTCTGTAGGTGCCACCGCCGAGCCGGGCATCGCTCCCAATCCGACCTGTGGTGCATATCAGGGCGGCGACGTGTGGTTTACTTTTGAGGCTCCCGCATCCGGCAATTTCCGCATTGAAATGTCAAGTGCGGGCAGCAACGCCCAATGGGCACTTTACTCCGGTTCTTGCGGAGAATTCACCCAAATTC
>PXBH01000051.1 GCA_003565555.1 Cryomorphaceae bacterium
AGGTACAAAAGTAATATTATCGGCACAGCGCGAACGGCAAAAAAGGCCAAAAGCACCAAAGCGAAGAGCAGCAAGGCGTAACGATAAAGATTTTTTGCCAATGCATAGGACTTAAACTTCAATGCAATAAGCGGAAAAGGCGCCACCATGAGCAGAGAAAAAACAAACGATGCAAGGATCAGGGCATCGGGCGTATCGATAAAGGCGGAATACAAAGAAGATAGTGCGTCATCACCGGCAGGCGGGGAAACGGATATCAGCGCGAGTGACAGCCAAAATAATGCGACGGCAGGTGTGGGCATACCTATAAAGCGGTCAGATTGTCGGGTGTCGATATTGAACTTTGCGAGGCGATAAGCAGCAAAAGCGGCCATCAGCACCGGAGAAAAGGCCCAAACGGAACCCGGAAAATCTTCGGGAACGTCCGAAAGGCTCCCGGCCAAATGCAGGACAATAAAGGTCGGAGCCACACCGAAAGTCACCAAGTCGGCCAGGGAGTCCAGCTGCTTTCCCAGCTCACCTGAAACTCCCAATGACCTGGCTGCCAACCCGTCAAAGAAGTCAAAGAAAGCACCCCCCAGAATGAGCCATGCCCCGATGGCGACCTGCCCGGAGGTAACCGCAGCGATGGCGAGCACACCGCATACCAGGTTACCCAAGGTAATGATATTAGGAATTTGAGCTTTCAGCTTCATTGGGCACGAAATTAACCGAAAGAAGTGCAATTTTTTGCCAACTTCACGTTTTTAACGGGAATAGGGTGCTTACTTTCGGACCATGGGGATTTTGAATCGGTGCAGCGCGGCGGCCTCAGCGCTTATTATATTGATGCTTGCGCAAACTGAGCTGAACGCACAGACGCGAAAATTCAGCAATGCCTTCATGGAGATCGGCGTGGGAGCGCGCGCATTTGCTATGGCAGGAGCCAATGTGGCGAGCGTCAATGATGTGACCGCGGGCTATTGGAACCCGGCAGCACTCACCGATGTCAATGCCAATCTCGACATCGCGGCCATGCATGCCGAGTACTTCGCGGGCATCGCCCAATACGACTATGCCGCCATCGCTATTCCCATCGACACAGCCAGCACCCTGGCCGTATCAGCCATGCGTTTCGGAATTGACAATATTCCGAACACCACGCAGCTCATCGATGCTGACGGCAACCTGAACTACGACCGCATCACGACCTTTTCAGCCGTAGACTACGCCTTTTTGGTCTCCTACGGACGGAAATTGAAAATTCCCGGAATGAGCGTGGGCGCAAATGCCAAAGTCATTCACCGGTCCATCGGTTCTTTTGCAAGGGCCTGGGGTTTCGGGATTGACCTCTCCGCCATATACCGCTATAAAAATTGGCGCTTCGCCGCGGTGGGACGCGACATCTCCACTACCTACAATACGTGGACTTACTCCCTCGACAGCGAAACGCAGCGCGTATTTCAAGCCACGGGCAATGAACTTCCCGAAAACGGGCTGGAAATCACACTCCCGCGAATCGTGTTCGGCGCAGCTTACAAAAAAGACATCAAACAATTCTCCCTTCTCGGCGAGGTCAATGCCGTGATCAGCACAGACGGCCAACGGAATGTGCTTTTCAGAGGCGATCCGCTGAGCATGGAACCGCTCATGGGGATTGAAGCGGGCTACATGAACATGGTATATGTACGTTTCGGATTGGGAAATGTACAGCGCGTGAAGACCTTCAGAAATACAGAGGAAGTCGTGATGGAGCCAAACATCGGTCTCGGATTACGCCTCGGCCGTTTCCACCTCGATTATGCCCTGACCAATCTCGGTGATCAAGACGAGGGCCTGTACTCCAACGTATTCTCCCTGAGGCTGGAAATCTACAAAAAGGAAGATTAGTGAAGAGACTTCTACTCCTGCTCGTACTCGGATTTCCCTCGTATATTTTCGCTCAGCCCTTCGGAAATGAGTGGATCGACTACGGGCAACGCTATTACAAAATCCCCGTGTGGGAAGACGGCGTGTACCGGATCACCTTTGAAGATCTCGCCAATGCAGGTATCGCCATTTCCGGCATCAATCCTCAGCACATTCAAATGTTCGTGAACGGTGAGCCCCTGCCCATCTACGTGCACGGTGAGGAAGACGGTGTATTCAACGCTTCCGACTACATAGAATTCACCGGGCGCCGAAATGACGGGCGCCGTGAGAGCGTGCTCTTTCCTTCGGAGGATGCCCATGCCAACCGCGACTACAGCCTTTACAACGACACTCTTTACCACTTCCTGACATGGAGTGATCAGGGCGGACAGCCGCGGATTATCACTGAAACCGATACCCAATTTGAAAATTACAGCCCCGCAACTTACGTATGGAAGGAATCGCGCATCCTGTACACCAACAATTATTACCAGGGCGAACTCGATGCATTCGGGGTATCGGTACCTTTCTACACGGAAGGGGAAGGCTGGATGAGCGGGCGCTTCGGATTTCCGGGAGGATCAATTTCGCTGACGGCAAATGTACCTACCCCGCTCGTATACACCGAAGCGGGCGCCCCTGACGCCCGGGCGGAGAGTATTTCAGCGGGTACTTCGAATGCCGTTTCGACCGGTGAGAACAACCACCACCTGCAAATTCGGTTCGGATCGGGCTCCACGCTTGCAGTGAACCACCTCTTCTCGGGTTACAAGCTCAACCGCTTCGAATTTGACATCCCGAATTCTTCGCTCGGCACCTCTGTGACACCGATCATCCATCAGGTGCAAAATTCACTGGGAGTACCGAGTGATTATCAGGCTGTGGCCAAGGTCTCCATCCTCTACCCGCATGAACCGAATGCAGCCGGAGAGAATCATTTTCGCTTTCGCTATGCGCTGAATCCCACACAAAACAAGACCCGCTTTGACTTTGAAAATGTAGCCGGAACCAATCCCGTGGTGTACACCATGAGCACCCCCGCGCGGCGAATCCCCGGCACCACCGCCGGCGGAGTGCGGCAGTTTTTGATTCCGAACAGCATTGCAGAAGATGAATTTGATTGCTTCTTGGTCACTGACGGGTCTATCCGTTCCGTGCCTCCGTTGCAAGTAGCGGGCAACAACGGCTTCTTCACGAATTTCGGTCAAACCCAGGTAGACTCGGCCTACCTCATCGTAACGGAAGCCTCACTGCTGGCATCGGCACAGAATTACGCCAACTACAGGCAAGCCCGTTTCAACACCGTGCTCACAGACATCGACGAGCTCTATGATCAGTTCGGATACGGTGTAAACAAAAGCGGCCTCGCCGTGCGCAACTACTGCAATTACCTGCTCAACACTTGGTCCGCGCCGCCGCAATACCTCCTGCTGGTCGGTAAGAGCGTACGCGAGGCCCGAGAGGGCAACAGCCCGGGTGCCCGTGAAAACCCTGCCTTCTTCGCGCGAAATCTCGTCCCCTCTTTGGGATATCCCTCCAGTGACAATTTTATCACCGCAGGCCTCGGCACCACCACTCTGGAGCCGGCGGTGCGCACGGGGAGAATTTCGGCGCGGAACGTCCAAGAAGTGGATTGGTATCTCCAAAAAGTGCAGGCCTTCGAGGCCCAACCCCATGCGGAGTGGATGAAAAATGTACTCCACTTCGGCGGAGGAGCCAATACCACCGAACAGCAAAACTTTGCGGGCTTCCTGAACAATTACCGCACCATTGTCCAAGACTCGAGCTTTGCGGGAACGGTGACTACCTTTCTGAAAGACAATTCGGAGCCCATCCAATTCAACGTTTCTCAAGAGATCACCGAACTCATTGAAACGGGCACCTCCCTGCTCACCTTTTTCGGGCATGCCACAGCCGACGGGTTCGACCAAAGCATCGACAACCCGGAAAATTTTGACTGGAACGGCAGGCATCCCCTCCTTTTGGGTAATTCCTGCTTCACCGGCGATTTTCACGGCCCCGGTTACGGCAGTACCAGCGAGCGCTTCACCATCATGAACGGAAAAGGGGTGATCGGCTTCATCGCTTCGGTGAAACTGGGCTTTGCGCCTTACCTCAACCTCTACAGCCGAAAATTTTACGAACACCTCAGCCTGCTCAATTACGGCGGTACGGTGGGCGACCACATGCGCCGAACGGTGCGTGACATACAGTTCTCTCTGGGCAGTACGCCGAACCTGTTTATGATCAACACCTGCCTGGGCAAGAGCCTGCAGGGAGACCCTGCGATTGTACTGAATTCATGGCCGCTGCCCGATCTGTCTGTGAGCGAAAGTGACATCTTCTTCACGCCGGAAAATATTACCGCTGAGATTGACAGTTTTGACATCCACGTAGTGGTGACAAACCTGGCACGCGGTACCAACCAACCATTCAACGTAACCGTAGAGCACAAAACACCGGAAGGAGCCCCCGATTCCGTGTACGTGCGCAACCTTCCCGGTCTCCTTTTCAAGGATACCGTGAGGATTCGGCTGCCCATTGACGCACAGTTCGGACTGGGGCTACACACTTTTGACGTATCCGTAGACCTTCCCGAAAATGCCGTGGAAGAACTCCCGGGATTTGACGTGATCAACAACCGAGTGCTCGGCGTCGAGCTTCTTATCTCCAACGGAGGCATCGTTCCCGTGTATCCCTACCCCTATGCTGTGGTCGGCAACCCGAATGTGACTTTGCTTTCCTCTACGGGAAATCCTGTGGCAGAGGAGTCTGTATACCGCCTCGAGATCGATACTACGGACACTTTCAACAGCCCCCTGCTGCAGACCACCGAAATTACCCAAACCGGCGGTGTGGTGGAATGGACGCCTTCGCTCGCCTATCCCGACAGTGCCGTGTACTTCTGGCGGGCCCGAGACACCGGCACTGATGAAGGGGAGGACATCGGGTGGAGAGAAAGCAGTTTTCAGTACATCCCCGAGGAAACGGGCTGGGGTCAGGCACAAATCTTTCAATTCAAAAACAACAATTTTTTTCAAACCGAATTCAACCGCGAGGAGCGGCAGATCGACTTTTTTACCGGAACGGTGCGCCTCACAAACCGGGTGATGGGAAACAATCAGGGCAACCCCAACGCAAATGAAATCATTCTCAATGCGACCATTTTGGAATACGGTGCCTGCTTTCTGACCCCTTCCATTCACCTCGCAGTAATCGACCCTGTGACCTTTGAAGCATGGGGTACGGACGCGCAGGGGCAAAATCCTCAAAACAATTTCGGCAATGCCAATGCGGGAAACAACTGTCGCGATCGCGTGGAATACCATTTCGTTTTTCGACAAAACAATCCGGCCCAAATGCAATCCCTGGCAGATTTGCTTCTGGGAGACCAGATTCCCGACGGATGGTACGTGGTGCTCTACCCCATCCGCACCGTGAACTACAGCGACTGGGACAATACGCCGGATATTTACACCGCTTTTCAGAGTCTCGGAGCCCAGCAGATCGGGGCGCCGGATGCTATGGACAACGTGCCGTACTCATTGGTTGCCCGAAAGGGCGACCCCGCATGGGCCAGCGAGATGTACGGCACGAGCCCGCAAGATACCGTCATTCACGTGGTAGACATCCCGGCGAGCGGTACGGACGGCATTGTGCGCACGCGACGCATCGGCCCTGCACAGAGCTGGGGCACGGCATCGAAGCGCACCTTCAGTTTGGATGATGCGCCCGGTGACACCACGCAGATCCGCATCATCGGGGTGAAAAGCGACGGAACAGAAACTCCTTTACCCGGGACCGAATTTGACCCGAACGGCCCCGATGAAATTGACCTGAGCGCATTGATCTCTGCCGATGAGTACCCGTTTCTGCGCTTCGAAGCGCGGCTCAGAGACAATGTCTTCGCTACGCCTGAGCAGATCCGCAGGTGGCACGTGCTGTACGACCCGGTGCCCGAGGCTGCCGTGGCCCCTAACATCCGGTTTGCATTCAATGCCAAAACCCTGCAGCAGGGAGAGGAAGGCCTCTTCTCCGTAGCCGTGAAGAACATTTCGGAATTCGATATGGATTCACTTCTCGTAAATTATTGGATCGAAGACGGTCAGCGCAACCGGATTCCGATCGATTACCCAAGGCAGGGGCCGCTTCTCGCGGGTGCCGAGCTGATCGACACGGTGACATTTGACACGCGCAACCTGCGTGGCAGCAATGCCCTGTGGATCGAGGTAAACCCCATCGACCGAAGTACCGGCATCCCCGACCAGCCCGAACAGACCCACTTCAACAACCTGATGCGGGTGCCCTTCGAAGTGGAGACAGACGAGATCAACCCCATTCTGGACGTAACTTTTGGCGGGATCCACATTATCAACGGCGAGGTAGTATCGCCCGTACCGGAAATTCTGATCACACTCAAGGATGAGAATCCCTTCCTGCTGATGGATGAGCCTGCGGATACGGCGTTTTTCAAAATC
>PXBH01000043.1 GCA_003565555.1 Cryomorphaceae bacterium
AATTCCACCGCCCGCCGCTCGCCGGAATAGTGCGGACATGCCCGCCCGCCATCACCTGCAGCTGCCCCTTTCGGATTGCGGCGAGGAGGTAGGTACGGTTTTGATCCAGGGTTTCTCCGCTGAACTGACGACCGTTATTGACCAAAATTTCATTCATCAGGTGGAGATGTAAGGTGTATCCTCCGGGCAGCACCTTGAGCCTTTGGCTTGCGCTGAGCATGAGGCGCCAGCGGTTGTAGGCGATCCATTCTCCCGTGTAGCCCTCCGTTGTAATGTCGCGACGTATGCGCCGGTCGTAGCGGATACGCGCCCGCCAGGCCCGTTGTTCATTCCAAGGTTTGGCGATCTGCCACTGCCACCAGGGGCGGTGTTCGGAACGGGTGAGGCGGGAAGTAAAAGGGGTAGCCGTGGTAATGAAAGCGTAGCCCCCGGCGAAGGCGCTGTAATCTCCCGTGCGGTAAATCATCCCGTGCCGATTGGCCCAAAATCCGGTGGGAACCAAGTGGAAGTCGTTCCAAATCGCCCATTTCTCATTGATTTTTGCGGCTGAAATGTACCCGCCCCAGACCTCACTGCTCGCGGTATTTTGCGCCCCTGCATACGCCCAAAGGGTCGCGAGCAGACCCAAAAGAATAATTTTCTTCAGCATCACCATTGAACCGCACAAAGATAAGAGAAGGTATAGCTCGAAGCTTTCATGCGCACTTTCTCGGTCGCTTTTTTTACACGAGTGACATAAAATTCGGGCAATAAAAAATTCAATAGGCCGGAAAATCTTTTTCAGGGTTCTTAAGTTGAGGGCGTTATCTGTTATGTAAATGAAAAAAAGTTTAATATGAGCGCGATAGAAAGTGTTCGGCTTGAACAAAGTCACAATAATTCCCATTATTTTCCGGGACTTATAACAAATCCTTATCTTTGTGCACCGAAAGGAAAAACAGAATTCCTTTTGAAGTTGATGGTTTCTTTCCCGTGATGTCGGATAAACAATCGGCTTAAATGCGTTACCTGTTTTGGTGCGTAGTATTGTTATAACGAGATAGAGATGCGGCAAAGCCGCAGAATTGAATGAAACCCAAATCCGAAACCTCCGCACGGAGGCAGTCCCTAAATTATTTTTTTCACCTGTTGCAGGAATGCAAGACCTCCGCAAAAAGCGGTGCGCCGTTCGTGTAACACTATTTTTTTTCAATGAGCAAAACTGTTGAAGACACAAAGAACTATCGATTTTCTCACCGCAGAGACCGCGATTTTAACAAAGCCCTGAAGGAACGGGTGAATAAATATTTTGCCGAAAAGGGTAAAACCGTGCATGCGGATGCAAATGCCGTGATCAAATCTGTCGTGATGCTCACCATGTATTTTGCCCCCTTTGCAGCACTGTTTATTTTCGATATCACCAATGTATGGCTCTTTCTCACGATGTGGGTTCTGATGGGATTCGGCGCTGCCGGAATCGGAGTCAACATTATGCACGATGCCAATCACGGCGCATACTCCTCGAGCCCCGCAGTCAATAAATTTATGGGGTTGTGGATGAATGTGATCGGTGGAAGTGCAGCAACTTGGAAGCTTCAGCACAATGTACTTCACCACACCTACACCAATGTGGACGGTGTGGATCACGACATCGCCGGGCCGCCCATGTTGAGATTTTCACCGCACCAAGAGGCCAAACCCATGCACAAGTACCAGTACATTTACGCTTGGTTTCTTTACGGATTGATGACCCTTTTCAGGAGCTTTGTGACCGATTTCACCAATGCATATCGCTTTAGGAAGTTCGGCATCGTGCGCAGCGATAAAGATTTGCGTAAGCTTCTGATCAACGTAACGGTATGGAAAGTCATCTACTTTTCTTACATCCTCGCGGTTCCCATCATTTTTCTTTCTGCTCCCGCGTGGATGACGGTGGTCGGTTTTATCGCGATGCACTTTGTTTTGGGGCTCACCCTCGCCTTGATTTTTCAATGTGCCCACGTGATGGACACCTGCGAATTCCCCCTTCCCGATGAAAAGGGTAACATGGAGAACAATTGGGCCGTACACCAGCTGCACACCACCACCAATTTCTCACCGAAAAACCGCATCTTCTCCTGGTTTATCGGTGGCTTAAACTTTCAGGTTGAGCACCACCTCTTCCAGAATATCTGCCACACCCACTATCGAAACCTTTCAAAGATTGTGGCAAGTACCGCCGAAGAGTTCGGCATACGGTACAACACCCAAAAGAATTTCGTGATTGCCGTTTGGAATCACGGAAAGATGCTCAAAAAGCTCGGTACGGCCCCCGTGCCTGTCGAGTCAGGGCATCCCCATTTCAAAAAGTAAACATGAACAACACAAGAAGAAATAAACGACGCCCCGCAACTTCGGGGCAGCAACCTCGCCGTGCCGAACACGGACGTCGCCGACAGGGCGGCGGAGGGAAACGTCCCGTAAAAGCCATCGACATTAAGTTGCTGGTAAAGCAGGCCGTACCCAAGGACACCGTCGAATTTGTAGCGGATATGCCCTACAGCGACATGCCATTTTCGGAAAAATTGCAAGCCACCCTCTCGAAGAAGGGGTACACGCATCCTACCGAAATACAACAAAGCACCGCAAAAGCCCTGCTCGAAGGCCGCGACATGATGGGCATCGCCCAGACGGGTACCGGAAAAACGGCAGCCTTTCTGCTTCCCCTCATCGAGCGGATGCTTCGCGGGGAAAAACTGCAGACCCTTGTGGTGGTTCCCACGCGAGAACTCGCCCTTCAAGTGAACGAAGAGTTTCGCAGCCTCACCAAAGGCTTCGGATTCTTTTCTGCTTGCTTTATCGGCGGCACCAATATCAACCGCGATTTGCAGGCCCTGCGCCGAAACAGTCACCTCGTGGTAGGGACGCCCGGCCGCCTTATCGACCTTGCGGGGAGAAATGCCCTGCGTCTTTCTGATTTTTCCGTGCTGATCCTGGACGAATTTGACCGCATGCTCGACATGGGTTTCGCGCCGGATGTAAACCGTATTACCCGGGCCATGACCGGAAGGAAGCAAACCCTCCTTTTCAGCGCCACCGTCGATAAATCGCAGAAGCGACTCATCGACGGCCTGCTCAACAATCCCGCAGAAGTGCGCGTGAGCGAAGGCGAGGCTACCGGCGACCACATCGAGCAAGACATCGTACGCGTGCCTGAAGACAAGAAAAAATATGACGTCCTTCTGTCGATGCTTGCCGATCCTGATTTTGACAAAGTACTGCTCTTCGCAGAAACGAAGCGAACCGTGGACCGCATGACCAAAATGCTTAGAAAATCAGGTCTGGCCGCTGAGCAGATCCACGGCAATAAATCTCAGAATGCCCGCCAAAGGGCCTTGGACGGATTCAAAAGCGGACATGTTCGCGTCTTGGTGGCAACGGATGTGGCCGCCCGCGGCATCGATGTGAGCGACGTGACCCACGTGATCAATTATCAGATCCCGCAGACCTACGACAGCTACCTCCACCGCATCGGCCGCACCGGAAGGGCGGGGCGTTCGGGGAAGGCTTTCACCTTTGTGGACTGAGAAACGCTTCTGCCGATGAAAAATAAAAAGAGCGACCCGCACGGGTCGCTCTTTTTATTTAACAACTTACTTCCTCAACGCACGGCAAGTTTTCGCACTTCCCTCCGGTCGCCGAAGGTGAGTTCCATCAAATAAATTCCTGCCGGCAAGTGCCCGAGATTGAAATCCCTTTGATGGGTGCCGGGAGACAGGACGCCCAAATCTTGGCGGAGCACCTGCTTCCCTTCGAGCGTGTAAAGGGCAGCTGTCGCCGCCCCGCTTCCGGGAAGGTGCATGCGCAGGGACGTAAAATCTGCGGCGGGATTAGGAAATACCTCCAAGCTGAGCGATGCGGTCTTCTCATCGCGCACGCTTACCGTCATGTTTTTCTCGTAAGATCCTCCTTCGATGAGTTGCTGACCCACCGAAGTGCTCTCGAACTGAAGCAGTCCGAAGGGATAGTCTTCGTTGATAAACATTTCCGTGATCGAACTCAGTATGACGGTATTCACGGTGTCTCCTTCAACCACGGCCTGAATCGATCCTACGGTTGCGACCGTGATACGAACCACATCTTCGTACTCCCCGTCGGGAAGGATGAGGGTGCCGTAACCGTCGGCAATACCCGAAACGATACCTTCTTCAATCTCAATGATGTCATCTCCGAAATCGGTGGTGCGCGCATAGGGGGCGGTCCATGTTGCTCCCTCTTGCATCGGGAAAGCCATATTGACTACCGCGGGATCGTAGGGGATATTCAGTTCCCCCTGCGGGGATACGATTTTGATGAAAACCGTCGACATGAAATCCTCGGTTATTTCATAAAAAATAAATTGCCCGAATTCGATAAGACCGATGGCATGTGTGGCCTGCGGAGCCAAGTCTGCACCGGGAAATCCGGCGGGCTGGGAGATGGTGTAGCTGAGCTCGCTGTTTTCGGTGAGGTGTGAGTAATCCCAAACCACATCCGCTCCGCCTTCTGCGGGCGGTTCGTAATCCGTCATGCCACGGGTGATGACGGTCCCGTGGCTGTTGATCATGGGGCCGGCATTGATGACCGGCTGCGCACAAACTGCCGCGAAAGAGGCCGCCGAAAGAATGGAGAGATAAATTTGCTTCATGGATTGTTGTCGTTTAGATCGCTAAGATAATTCTCCCGTCGCTTTTTTTTACATTTTTTTCATTTTCTACAGGCCTTACGGTCGGTTTTACCGAGCACATTTCACAAACTTATTTTTACATTGGCGGATGCCGTTTCGAAAATTTGCGGCACTCTTGAGCGCATCTTCTTAATAAGGGCATTGTGTTCCGAGAGAAATAAACCTGAAAAAGAGAATATACCCTATGGATTTTCAAATCAAAAGCTTCGAAGAATACAAAGACAAATACAAGAATTCCGTGGAGAACCCCGAAGCGTTTTGGGAGGATATTGCAGACCATTACACATGGCAAAAGAAGTGGGACCGCACATTGGAATGGGAGTTTGAAACGCCGAAGGTCAAGTGGTTTCAGGGCGGAAAGCTCAACATTACGGAGAACTGCCTCGACCGCCATCTGGAGAAGCGAGGCAATAAACTTGCGCTGATTTGGGAACCCAACGATCCCAAGGAGCGCGTAACACGTTACACTTACCGCGAGCTGCACGAGAAAGTCTGCAAATTCGCGAATGTGCTCAAATCAAAAGGCGTGGCCAAAGGAGACCGCGTGGCTCTGTATATGCCGATGATTCCCGAATTGGCTGTGGCCGTGCTCGCGTGCGCGCGAATCGGGGCGGTGCACAGCGTGGTATTTGCAGGATTTTCGGCAGGGGCATTGGCGGACCGAATCAATGATTCTTCCTGTAAGGTGGTGATTACCGCAGACGGACTCTACCGCGGCACCAAGGAAATTCCCGTCAAATCCGTGGTCAATGAGGCCCTGAAATCTTGCGACTGCGTGGAGGCCGTTCTGGTGGTTGAGCGCACCCAATGGTCTGTGAAAATGCAGGAAGGCCGCGACTTTTGGCTGCATGAGGAATTGGAAAAGGTCGATGCAGACTGTCCGCCTGAACCCATGGATGCAGAGGATATGCTCTTCATCCTCTACACCTCGGGCAGCACCGGAAAGCCCAAAGGGGTGGTGCACACCTGCGGAGGATATATGGTCTATGCGGGTTACAGCTTTGCCAACGTTTTTCAGCCTTCAGAGAGCGATGTGTACTGGTGTACGGCTGATATCGGGTGGATCACCGGCCATACCTATATCGTCTACGGACCCCTCCTGAACGGAACCACCACCGTGATGTTTGAAGGCGTGCCGACCTATCCCGGCCCGGGGCGCTTTTGGCAAATTTGCGACAAGCACAGTGTGAATCAATTCTACACGGCACCCACCGCCATCCGCTCTCTGATGGCCGCCGGCGAGGACCACGTGCTCAGCTACGGCCTTTACGATATGAAGGTGTTGGGCACGGTGGGTGAACCCATTAATGCAGAAGCATGGGAATGGTACCATATTCACGTAGGAAAAGAACGCTGCCCGATCGTGGATACCTGGTGGCAAACGGAAACCGGCGGTATTATGATCTCGGGCCTCGGAAAGCACAGCCCCATGAAGCCTGCCCATGCCGGGTATCCGCTGCCGGGTATTCAGCCCGTTCTCCTCGATCAGGAGGGGAAGGTGATCGAAGAAAATGAAAAAGAGGGATACCTTGCGATGAAATTTCCGTGGCCGGGAATACTCCGCACTACCTACGGAGACCACGAGCGCTGCAGGAATACTTATTTCAGCCATTACAAGGGCTACTACTTCACCGGCGACGGCGCCAAGCGCGACAAAGACGGCATGTACCGCATCATAGGCCGGGTGGATGATGTGATCAATGTATCCGGCCACCGCTTCGGCACGGCAGAGATCGAAGATGCCATCAATTCCAAAGAAGAACTCGTGGCCGAGAGCGCCGTAGTGGGTTACCCGCACGATATCAAGGGACAGGGAATCTACGCTTACGTGATTACCAAAGAGAAGCCCGACAATCCCGACAAATTGCGCGCAGAAATCATTGAGGTCATCGTGAAGCAAATCGGTAAAATTGCCAAGCCGGATAAGATTCAGTTTGTAAGCGGCTTGCCCAAAACGCGCAGCGGAAAAATCATGCGCCGCATCTTGCGAAAAGTAGCCGAAGGGGATACGGGCAACTTGGGAGATACCTCGACACTTCTCGATCCCGATGTGGTGGATGAAATCAAGAAAGGAGCCTTGTAAACAAAGGGTTAAAATGATCGGAACGGATTTTTTTCCTGAAGAAATGATTTTTTAAAACATTTTCGAAGCAAATGACGGAGGCAGTAAGAGAGAAGGCCGGGCTCAATGCAGAAGGCCGTGCGTACATCCGCAAAATGACCCACCCGATTTATTTTCGGATGGGAATGCTGCTCAAGCTTCCTTCGGCGGCATTTTGGCGGTTAAAGGTGAAAAGCCTCAGTTTGGAAAAGTGCCAAATCACCATTCCCTACGCGTGGCGGACGCAAAACCCGTTCAAGTCGATTTATTTCGCCGCTATGGCCGGAGCCGCGGAGCTTTCTACAGGAGCGCTCTGTCAACTCGGGATGGCGGGCAAGGGAAGGTTCAGCATGCTCGTGGTCGATTTCAGGGCGGAGTATTACAAAAAAGCCGACCGGAAAATCACCTTTACCTGCAATCAGGGAATGGAATTGATAAAACTCGTCGATTCACTCGGCGTGGGAGATTCCGATAAACTGACCATGGTTTCCGCAGGAACAAATCCCGAAGGGGAGGAGGTGGCCAAGTTTTTTGTGACTTGGTCTGTTAAGCGGAAGTCGTAGCGCTTAAAAATCCGCATTGTTGACACCGACCGGAACGACGCTCTTCGTGATGAAGGGAAGGTGTCGGCCGAAGAAAAGAACAAGGTGCCGGACACCGTTTCGCCCGATAGCGACCGGGCCTTTGCGCGGAGGCTGTTTCCTCGCGCGGGGATTATGCTTTGCATTTTTCCCGCGTTTTCCGACGCGCCGTGCTGTAGGTGCAAGACTGTGACCGGAGGCCGAGCGGCCTGCTCCTCCGAAAAAACAAGGAATAAAAAAAGCGCCCGAAGGCGCTTTTTTTCAAATCTCTGCGATGATTCGCTGAAGTTTAGCGGGTGAAAGTTCCAGCTTTTCTTCAAGTGCCCGCATCATTTCCTCTTTCTTTTCGGGTTGGAAATTTACATCTTCGGGTTGAAGCACGGGAAACCGCTCAAGGAGTTTTTCGCGCACCTCGATCCAGTTGCGCTGAACCAAGGCGTGTGCGATGTGGTAGTCCGCAGGTCTGCCCGTATCCAGATCTGCAGGCTTACATTTGTTCACCGCGGCGTAATCGGAGCCGCGGTCGGGTTTAGTTTTAGGGGTAGAGTTCATGGCGCCGAATTGTGTGTTAGTGTGAGAATAGCAGTGTATCGAAGTTAAACAATCCTCTGCAATTTCCCACAAAATTAAGCAGCTTTAACGCCCCCTGTGATTTTTTAAGGTATCTCTATGAAGCGGATCTGCTTCTCATTGGAGGCATTCATTTGCGGAATGCCGTCTCTGGAAGTCACCTTTCCGTTCACGCAAATGACCTTGTCGGCGAGCTCTTCTTCGGGATTATAGCTGAAATTGGCTACATCCCGCGACCAAATGTTGATTGAAAAAACGGTGTTGGGAAAGCGCTTATCGAGGTTGACGAAGATATTGCCCTTGGCAGACTTAAAGGTACTTACCACCGTTCCGCAGATGTCGACTTTCTTTTTAGAGTCGATGAAGTTGTAGGCCTGAAGGGTATTGTACTCTCCTTTCCCCAGTTTTTTGGCATCGAGCATCATCTTGTCGTCTCTTTGGTTTTCGGGCAGCCAGGGCTTATAGTCTACCTCTGTTTCCACGCGCTCGGCCGTTTCGGGGTCTAAATTCGGGAAGAAATTGAGCCCCGTTTTTTCTTCCACTTCGCGGATCGGAACCACATAGGCTTCGGCGGGACCTTCGCAACGCTCATTGGGCATGAGGAAAGCCACTCCGCGTTCTCGCTCCGGGTCGTACGCCACTTTATAGTGGTACTCGGGTATCGAAACCTTATTGATGCTGCGCTTGATGTGGGGCAAATCGTCGTGAAGTACGGGACCCGTGATCACGAAAATATCAGTATTGTTCTCAATGGCATATCCCCGAACATAATCTTCTACCTCGGCCCATGACTCCCTGTTGAATCCCGGCCGCTGCGGGGTCATATTGGAGTAGTAATAGCTTTCCGAAAGCGCAGATTGGTTCCAGCGAAAGTCGGCAGAGGCAGCCAGATGGCCGCGGTCAAAGCCGAATCCGTCGTATTGCGTTTTTCCGTCGTCGTCCACCCACTTGAGGAAGTAATCCTTTTCCACCGCCGTACCGGTGCTCACCTTCGGGTCCGGACGGAAGTCATTGGTTCGCGTGGTGCGTCCGGTGGCCACTTCCTTGATGATCATGTGCATGACCCACTGCGCTACTTTATGGCGGTCATCGAAGGACAGCGCCATGGCGCTGTGCTTCACCAATTCGCCCTCATCTCCGGGCCAACCGATGTTTTCCATGCGCTCCATGATGTAGGTCAGGCGTAGCGAGTCTGTGGCTTTGCGCAGCCTTTCGGTTTCAGATTTGAGCGAATCGAGGGAAGCTTCATTGGACGCTATCCTTTCCGGGGTGCTCTGCCCCGCCAGAGAAAGTGTGCCGATAATAAAGAACCCGGCAAGTGTAATCCACGATTTAAACATGCCTGCAAATTACGATATATTTCACCGTTTACATACCTGCGAAGACAATGGTAAAGCAGAATTCACAGCGGGATTTTTAGTTCCCTGCTTGACTTTATACGCGGCTTGCCGTAAATTGCTGTATCCCATTAGTTGATTAAATCATGGCCGTTTTACGCATCAATGAAGATCCTACTCCCGCACGCAGCGAAGAGGTGTGGCTGCGGATTAAGCAGCGCCTTCCGTTGGCTTATTTGCGCCTGAAGACCGGACGGGGATATATTGATTTTCTCACCGACGCATCGCGGGAAAAACTACGCGAAGTACGAGATTGGCTGCACTACTGCGGCTGCAATGCGGAACTCCGGGATTAGTCTTGTTTCGGTTCTCTGTCCTTTTTTTTCTTCCCTTTCTTCTTCTTTGCTACCTCGATGCGCAAGTATTCATCCGTTTTGATAAAATAGTAATATGCGGCATACGCTCCCGCAGGAGCAAAGAACAGAACGGCCCACCACGGTGAAATGTAACCGCTGCCGCGGAGGATGAAAAATATCGGAACCGCCGCGCCGAAGTAGGGGAGAATATACTCCTGAAAACGAAAGCCGGATAAAGTAACCTGTAGAATGTCGCCGCGCTTCAGCTTGACCGTGATTTCCGGACTGCCGAAATTGTCCATGGCCGCACGTAATTTGTGCTTGCCTCTTTTCACCTTAAAAATTTCTTTTCCGCCGCGCGGGATCTTCATCCTTTTCTTACCGTTCACGAATACGGTGTACATATCACTCATGTTCACCCATTCCTTTTTTCTCTTGAATACGATCTTCGGCATGCGGCTTTTTTACGGAGGTGAAGATGGCTATCAAAGGAGCCGGTTTTTAACCCGGGCTTAACATTTTTTGAACATCGTAGCGGGGAAACCGCAGAAACGAACGGAGCGAAGGGGCGTATTCGGCCGGGTGATTTTTATCGAAAAGGGCACGCCCGCGTCGCGGCCCTACCTTCCGATCTTCTCAAAGCTCACCGTAATGCCCTTGATCAGCGCAGAGCTGAAACCGTGGTGCTCCATTTCGTTCAGTCCCGCGATGGTGCAGCCTCTGGGCGTGGTGACTTTATCGATTTCGCTTTCCGGGTGGGCATTTCCGTCGGCGAGAAGGGTAGCGGCTCCCAGCACGGTTTGCTGCACAATAGCGCCCGCCGTGCGCGCGTCAAACCCTATTTCGATGCCGCCCTGCACCATGGCACGAACGAACCGCATTACAAAGGCGATACCGCAGGCACCCATCACGGTGGCGCTGTCCATCAGCTCTTCGTCGATGAAAATCACTTTTCCCAATGCAGCAAATACGGTGTTCACCGCGTCTATTTCGGAAGGGCCCGCGTGGAGGTGGCTGATGCAGGTCAGAGACTGCCCCACATCGGCGGCGGTATTGGGCATCGCCCGAAATATGGGGGTCCCTTCGGGCAGACCGGCCGCAAGACGCGCCGTATCGATACCGGTGGCTACCGAGACTACGATGTGGTGCTTAGGATCGATTCCGGCTGATATTTCGTTTAAAATCAGGTCTGTATTGTACGGCTTTACCGAGAGGATGACCACCCGCGCACGTTCGGTGCACCACCTGTTGTCGGAGGTGACCGCCACACCCGCGGCTTTCAGCGGTGCAAGTGCTTCCGTATGCCGTCGCGTTGCGGTGAGGTTTTTTGCCGGTACTCCGGCATCGATCAGTCCGTTGATCAGCGCGGTGCCCAAATTCCCGCAGCCGATCAGGCCGCAGGTCAACTCCTTTTTGTCCATATCCCTGATTTTTGGCCGAAGATACGTTCGTCTGCCTTATTGTTCAATGTCTTCTGTCGTTTTTCTCGCCTTTATCTTTTCGGTAGATTCGCGTGGCTCGGCGGGCTGGCTTTTTTCCCTTTCCGGAAAAACGGATCCCCCCGATTGTGTACCTTCGAACCGTGACCGCTTCAGGCCCTTCCCCGAACTTTTCCGAATTGGCAGCCCTTGTCAAAGGGCGATTGCACTCGGACCGCACCACACGTCTCCTATACGCGACCGATGCCTCTGTGTACCGCATCCTCCCGGCAGCGGTGCTGATTCCCGCCAATGTCGACGATTTGGTGAACGCGGTAAAGTTTGCCGCAGCGCACCGTGTACCCCTTACTGCACGCACCGCGGGAACCTCCCTCTCCGGACAGGCTGCAGGGCGGGGCCTGATCATTGATTTTTCCCACGGATTCGATAAAATTCTCGAAATCGACCCTGAAAACAAGACGGTGCGCGTGCAGCCGGGGGTAATCCGCGATGACCTTAACCGCGCACTGCATCCCCATGGGCTGTTCTTCGGGCCGAATACTTCTACGGCAAACCGATGTATGATCGGCGGTATGCTCGGCAACAACTCGAGCGGGACCACTTCGATCCGCTACGGGGTGACCCGCGATAAGGTCATCGAGGTCGAAGCCGTCCTCGCCGACGGCTCACGCGCGGTATTCGGCGATACAGGGCCGGAGCAGCTTCGCGAAAAGACTGCCCTCCAAGGTGCCGAAGGCGCCATATACCGCGGCCTGGAGGAATTGCTGTCTCCCGCCGAGGTTCGGGAGCAAATCGCTCAGGGCTACCCGAAAGCGTCGATCCACCGCAGGAATACGGGTTATGCCCTCGACGTGCTCGCCGATGCAGCACCCTTCACACCCGGCGGCCCGCCGCTGAACTTGGGGAAACTCATCGCCGGTTCAGAAGGGACGCTTTGCCTCGTCACTTCCGTAAAACTACGCGTCGACCTGCTCCCGCCTCCTTTCGAAGCGGTCATTTGCGCCCACTTTCCGGATGTGAATGCTTCCATGCATGCCGCGGCTCTCGTGATGGAGCAGCACCCCTACGCCTGCGAGCTTATGGACAAGACCATCCTCGACTGCACGAAAGGCAATCCCGAGCAGGCCGAGAACAGATTCTTCGTGGAGGGTGATCCCGGTGCCGTCCTCGCCATCGAAGTGCGGGGCACCTCCGCGGAGGTGCGCGATGCGGCTGTCTCAGCGTGTATTTCGGCCCTGCGCAATGCGAAATTGGGCTACGCTTATCCCGTCGTGTATCCGCCGGATACGGACCGCGTGTGGAACCTCCGCGCCGCGGGTCTCGGTGTGCTGAGCAATGTACCCGGCGATGCCAAGCCCGTGGCTTTCGTGGAGGATACGGCCGTTGATATCCGTGATCTTCCCGCCTACATCGCAGACTTTGAAAAATTGATGGCCTCATTCGGGCAAAAAGCCGTGTACTACGCGCATGCCGGAGCGGGCGAGCTCCATCTGCGGCCCGTGCTGAACCTGAAGACCCCGGAAGGTCGGCGGGATTTTCGGGGCATTGCGTCCGCTTCCGCGAAATTGGTGGCCGCCTACAGGGGCTCCCTGAGCGGAGAGCACGGCGACGGCAGGGCGCGTTCGGAATTTATCGCCGAGGTGATCGGAAGAGAAAATGCCGACCTCCTGAAAGAAGTGAAAACCCTCTGGGACCCTGCGGGTATTTTCAATCCCGGGATCATCGCCGATCCTGTACCCGCAGACCGCGATTTCCGAGCCGTTACGGCGGTGTCTGAGACCGAAACCTTTCTGGATTTTTCCGAAAAGGGCGGCCTCCTCGCTTCTGCGGAAATGTGCAACGGTTCCGGCGACTGCAGGAAGCCCTCTGCGGCCGGCGGTACGATGTGTCCGAGTTACCGTGCTACGCGCCTCGAGAAGGATACCACACGGGGTCGGGCCAATATGCTGCGCGAAGTCCTGACCGCGCCGGACAATCCCTCTCATCCCTTGGGCAGTGAGGCCCTGCGCGAAGTGCTCGATCTCTGTCTGAGCTGCAAGGCTTGTGCCCGCGAGTGCCCCAGCAGCGTGGATATGGCCAAGATGAAGGCCGAGGCCGACTATCAATACCAACGCCGCAACGGATTTTCGCTCCGAACGCGCTTCTTCGGTAATTTTCACCGAACGGCACCCCTTGCCGCCCGTTTCGCCCGGTTGTCAAATGCCGCATTGAAAGGCGCTGCGGGAAGGATGGTGAAGAAGGGCCTGGGCATTGCAGACGAGCGCTCTCTTCCCCGGTTTTCAGAAGTCACGGGCATGAAGGCTGCGCGCAAATTTGCCTCCCGAACAAAACCCGAAATCATTTTGCTCATCGATGAGTTCACGATGTACCAAGATGCGCATATCGCCGCGGCAGCTGCGGAATTTTTCTCCCGATGCGGTATCGGCTTCCGGCCGGTGTACCTGCCCTCGGCACGTCCTCTGATGTCGAAAGGGATGCTTCCCGAAGCCCGGCGCACCGCCGAAACGGCGTACCGCGTTTTGAAAGAATTCGCGGGGCAGGGCATACCCGCCGTAGGCATCGAGCCCTCGGCGGTGCTCGGCTTTCGCGATGACCTTCCCGCGCTCTTCTCCCGTGAAACGAAAGCGGAAGCCGAGGCCGCGGGCAAACAATGCTTTACCTTTGAGGAGTATCTCGCCGGCCTGGCGGATGAAGGCCGCATTACCTCCGACCTTTTCCCCGAAGCCTCGGCCGATATCCGTTTGCACATGCACTGCCACCAAAAGGCACTTTCCCACGTCAAGCACTCGAAGCGGGTGCTGATGCTTCCCGTGAATTACGCCGTGAGTGTGATTCCCTCGGGATGCTGCGGTATGGCGGGGAGTTTCGGATACGAGCGGGAACATTACGCACTGAGCATGAAGATCGGGGAGGAGGTGCTCTTTCCTCGGGTGCGCAATGCCGGTTCCGAAGCGATCATTACGGCGGCAGGCACCAGTTGTCGTCACCAAATATCAGACGGAACGGGCCGAAGCGCAGTTCATCCTGCCGAAGTACTCTGCGCTGCGCTCAAATAATTTTCCGGAAGGTAAATACCCTAAAGGCAGAAGTGATGCCCTGCTCAACGCAAGACCTGAACATAGCCCGTTTTGGTCTGTACTTCGAGACTCTCATTTCGTTCTTCTCCCCAGCGGAAGGTGACGCGGTAGAAGTAGATATCGGGTCGGTCATAATAACCCGCCGAGCCGCCGTTCCAGCGTTTTTCTATTTCGTCGGTTTCGTACACGAGGCCGCCCCAGCGGTCGAATATCTGCAACCTGAAATCCGTGATGGGGCAGGCGGGAACGATGTCGAGCAGGTCATTGAGTCCGTCACCGTTTGGCGTCATTGCATTGGGTATGAATACCTCGCAGGGGCAGGCATCGGGGATTTCCAAAAAGGAAACTCCCACGGTGAAGGTGTCTTCCCGCTTGCATCCCCGTTCGTCCTGAACGGCCACGGTGTATACCCCTTGGGAGAGGTTGTCAAAGGTTCCGCTGTTTTGCTCGTTTTCCCCGTTCAGGGTAAAGACAAAAGGAGGTACGCCGGTGTTGAGATCCAGAGAAATAATCCCGTTGTCAAAAAGCGGACAGTTTACGGGTTGGAGTTCGCGAACCACAAAACGGAGGTCTGTTTCGTCCCGAACGGTCACCGTTACACTGTTTGTGCAGTCGGTGGCATTTCTGGCTGTAATGGTGTAGGTGCCCGGCCGCAGTGCGGGAAAGAAGGTGGTGTCTCGCCATCCCGGGGCGCCCGTGATGCTGTACTCGAAATTGTCCGGATGGTCTACCGCCACAAGCGCCGATCCCGAATTGTCACCGCAAAAGGCATTCTCAACAGCGAGTACGCTCATGGGCGGCACTTCGCGAGAAATCACCACGGCATCTTCGATTTCGCACTCGTTTCCGTCTCGGACCAAAATGCTGAACTCGCCTTCGAAGAGGTTACCGAATGCGCCGTTTTCCTGAAAGGTGGCTCCGCCGTCGATGGAAAAAATAAAGGGATTGCTGCCTCCTTCCAAGGCGATTTGAATGCTGCCGTCGCTTCCCGCGCAGCTTTCATCTGTTTTGGTGATATTGGCCGAAAAGCCCACACAAAGGGCATCTTGGCATGTACTCACGGCATTCGAGGTCAGGTTGGTCAGGGTGGTGTTCACATAGGCTTCCATCACATCTACCTGACCTGCACTGAACATAAACAGACAGGGGTCATCACAGTATTCCATGTAAGTGGGCCAAAGTTCCGGTGCGGTGCAACGCACGATGCTGTTTGCATCCATGTTATTCTCATCGTAGGGGCACCCGAAGGTGGCTTCGTCGGTCAAGGGGGTGTCCGCGATTCCGTCGCCGTCAGTGACGCAATCATTTCCCCAAGGATGCTCGAGGGTAAAGTAGTGACCGATCTCATGGGTAACGGTGCGTCCCAAACCGTACTGCGGGCTGATGTCGACACCTCCGCAGGACACAGTACTGAAATAAGCCGCCCCGATGGTCACACCGTCGCCGTTGCCGTTACCGCCCAAGGGTGCGAATCCCAGCGGATTGGCCATGTCTTGCACGAAAAAATTCAGGTATCCCGACCAATCTGCACTGTTGCTCCCCGTGGTTTGCTCTATGGTTACGGCATAATCGCCGTCCTGAAGGCCGTAGCCGGCCGGATGGTCCAGTGTTGCCAGGCAAAATTGTACGCAGGATTCTTTGTTTTGAATGGCGGGCCACACGTTCGGACCGAGGTTTTCCCAGCGGTCAATGTCGGGATTAATTCCGCTGAAATCTTCATTAAGGGTTCTGACCTGGTCCAGGGCTTTTTCCACGGCGCAGGCTTGGGGAAGCGGGAGTTGAAAGTGAACGGCCACCGGGATGAAGATGATTTCGTCGCATTCGGAGCGGTAGGGTTCGTCCAATCGTTCGGTAAGATAGGCCCTGACGGCCTGCTTTTTTTGCATGAATTGTTCGGCGTAATCCGGGTCTTGCATCATCTCTTGGTGCAATTCATCCGTGCCGCAACGTTCGGGCGGATCTTCCGATTGGCCGAATACGGAAGCCGATCCTGTGAAGAGCAAGATCAGCGTCAGTGTACTTATTTTGATTCCTTTTCTTGCCTTAATTCTGAAAACTTTCATTGCAATACTTCGTTCCCCGCATGGTGCCTCCGGGCTTGCAGTCCAGTGGGTGAGGCATCTGCGCATGATGGTTTCATTTCACTGACGGTAAAATAAGAAAATAGATGCATTCGGAAATGCAGTTATTACACTTTTTGTGCTCAATTGCGCCAATCCATCTGCGGTATCGACAAGATCTACAGTTTGCGATCGGCGCCGGCCCTGCGGAGCCTGTCGTTTACGGCGCGGCCCAAACCTGATTCGGGCAGGAATTCGGCAAGGATGATTCCTGCATTGCTTTCATCCAGACGGCGCATGGCGGCAAAGAGGTTGCGCGCAGCTTCGTCGGGATCTCCGCTCTTGCTGAGAATTTCACCTGCGGTTCCGTAGTTTGAGGTAAAACCCAGTACGGCGGGCGATCGCTCGTTATGTGCTTTGAGCAGGGTGGGTATGTGCCCGATCACCAAGGGTTTTTTGGTGGCGTAATGCGCGGTGAGCATGCCCGGTGCCGCAGGATTTGCGCTGCTTTCAGCGGCGACTTCCACCGGCCCGATCACGGCTTCGATCGCCTCTTGCGACAATCCGCCGAGGCGAAGGATTTTCGGCCGGTCCGTAAAGGCTACAATGGTCGATTCGATGCCCACAGTACATCTGCCGCCGTCGAGGATATAGTCTATGCTGCCGCCGAGTTGGGCCGCTACATGGGCAGCTGTCACAGGGCTCACATAGCCGAAGGGGTTGGCACTCGGGGCGGCGAGAGGGAAGGTAAGCATACCTAGCAGTTCAGCCGCCGCAGGATGGTTGGGCGTGCGCACGGCCACATGAGGCAGACCGGAGGTGACGAGGTCAGGCACTTGCGCCGTTTTAGGCAACACCAAGGTGAGCGGACCGGGCCCGAAATGCCTGCGTAACTTGTGGGCCGCTTCGGGTATCTCGGCGGCTACTGAAGCCAGTGATGCATCATCAGCCACATGTACGATCAAAGGATCGAAAGCGGGCCGGTTTTTGGCTTTGAAAATTTTTGTGACGGCTTTTTCATCGAAGGCATTGGCAGCAAGCCCGTACACCGTTTCCGTAGGCACGGCCACAATGCCGCCCGATTTTAAGATGCGTGCAGCCCGCTGCACATCCGATCCGATCTCTGTCATAGAATTTAACTCCTGCAGGCCCGCGGGCAGTGCGAGTTTCTCTCAGGACCTCCGCGCGGCGGGGAAATGCGGCCGCGCCATTCCTTGTTTCATTATGCCGTGGCTTTCCGGAGTGTCTGTTCCGGGCGGACTTGTCTTCCGTTTTGTCGGCCGGCTCCGATCTTTTCCGACGTTTCTTTGCCTTTCTTGTTCAGGGCAGCATCTCGCTTGCTGATGGCCGCCAATGCTGTTTGCATGGCCTGTTGCACGTCCGGTTTTTCCTTGTGGAAATTCTCTGCTATTCCGTCCAGACAGGATGCGTAAAAATCGTCGCTCAACCTGTTTTTCTTTTTTGCGAGTTCGGCCAGGGTGTGGTAGGCATAGGCGCGGTATTCACAGGATTCGCAACGGATCCATTCGCCGATGAAATGCACTGCATGCTCAGAATTGGCCAGGACAAGGCGGCAAAATTTTTCAGCAAAAGGAGAGGGGTAAAGCTGCTCTGAGCGTTTGTTCAACTCGTCGCGGGTGTAGCTTTCGGGGTCATCGATGTAAGTGGCCAGTACTTTCAGGTCGTGGTTGGAGCCCGCATACATTTCATCAGCGAGTACGGGGTCCTTTCGAAGTTCTTCCGCGACTTCCTTCACGGCGCTAAAGTTGAGACCGTATGTCTCATCACCGCGGGTCATTTCCGGCGTCCATCCGTTGCGGACGGCCTTTTCGCCTTGCTTTCGGAGTTTTTGAACTACATCTTCAAGCGTCATAAGGTTTATTCATTGGATGGTTTCACAATCGAAGTTACGGCATTCTCTTCGAAGTTTAAAAAACTTCTCTCAAACTTTTCACAGGGCACTGTGGTTAACCCTGTTGAATTTTCATACTGCAAACAAAGTTTAGGTCACAGCGCAAAAGCCCGCTGTACGTGATCTGACTTCAATAAAAATCACTGCTGTGCCCGCATATTTTACAGAAGATTTTAATCGGTTTTTCAGAGAACTGGCGCCTGAAAATCACAAAGATTGGTTCGATGCCAACCGTGATCGCTACCACGCACATGTGAAAGAGCCGTTTGAAAAATTTATCGCCGACCTCGTCGCCGCGCTCTCCGAGATTGATCCCGAGATCAACCAAGACCCGAAAAAGTGCATCTTCAGAATCAACCGAGATATTCGGTTTTCAAAAGACAAAAGCCCGTACAAGCTCAACCGTGCGGCCCATATCTCCAAATACGGCAAGAAAGAATCGGGCCTGCCGGGGCTTTATATTCAGTTGGGTCCGGAGCACGTGTATTTTGCGGGAGGCGCTTACCAACCCGACAAGGAACAACTCCGGGCCGTTCGTTACGCCCTGGCCGAAGACTACGTCGGTTGGGCTAAGGCTGTATCCTCTCCCGATTTCAAGAAAGTTTACGGGGAATTAAAAGGAGAAGAAAACAAACGTCTGCCCGACCGTATGCTCACGCAAGCCGCTCTGAAGCATCCCGTGATCTTTAAAAAGCAGTTTTGGTACCACACCTCCCTGCCGCCCGAAACGGTGACTGCCGAGAACTTGCTTGAACGGGCTGTTGAAGCTTATCGCGCGGCAGCGCCGGTTGCCGAATTTTTGGAGCAGGCCATGCTTGAATCAAGGGAGGAAAGCGCTTAGCCCGACCGGACACACCTGTCTTAACCGTGCAGAAAAACGTTACATATTGATGCACTCACATACGTCTTCCGTAATGCGGTAGGACCCTGAATCATATCCGTTGTTGATACAGCATTGGCGACATTCTCCGGTGCTTTTCAGGTTTCTGCACGCATCAATTCGGGCAGTGCCGTCATCGTCGGCGCATGAGGAAAATGTAAAGGAGAGGGCGGCAAATGCGAATCCGCCTGCGATGGCTTTCAAAGTTGTTTTCATGGTGCGAAAATAATCGAGTGATGAATACGGCGCGCAAAAATATTCTCACTAAATCTTGCGATTTCACCCCGGGGGCAAGGCACCTCACGTATGCCGCGAATAGCGGTACCTCATTTGCGGTAAGCGCACCCTTGACCGGTTTCGGGTGATATGGTCGCATAAAACTGACGCCGGATTCGGTTTGAGCCGTTTTCCGGAAAGGCCCGGAAGAAGTAATCACTTCGCCTCGCCGAGAACGTCGTCGATGGTCTTGCGGATGATTTCCGCCCCCTTACGCAGGTCGGCATCGGTGATATTGAGTGGTGGTGCCAGCCTGAAACTCTCCGGGCAGGAGAGGAAGTAAAAGGTAATCACGCCACGCTGCAGGCAGCGATCAACAATCTTTGATACAAGGTCTGCACTTTCAAATTCTACCGCGAGCATCATCCCTTTGCGCCTGATCTCGGTGATGCCGCGGTGCCGGAGGAGGGATTCGAGGAGGGCGCCTTTGGCTTCACAAGTGTTGACGAGGCCTTCATCGCGGATCACATCGATATTGGCCGCAGCCGCGGCGCAGCATACGGGATGGCCCCCGAAGGTGGTGATGTGCCCCAGAACGGGATCTCGGCTCAGAGTGTCCATGATCTCTTTACGGCTCACAAAGGCACCCATCGGCATGCCGCCGGCCATACCTTTGGCGAGGATCAATATGTCCGGTACAATGTCGAAATGCTCGAAGGCAAACATTTTTCCCGTGCGTCCGAATCCGGTTTGGATTTCGTCGAGGATGAGGAGTGCCCCCGTTTCGTCGCAGCGCTTTCTGAGGGTCTTCATATAGGCCATATCCGGGATGCGCACGCCGGCATCGCCCTGAACGGATTCCGCGATTACCGCGGCCGTTTTTTCGTCGATGAGGGTGAGGTCTTCCTCCCTGTTGTAGCGCATGAAGTAGACTTCCGGCAGGAGGGGGCGCACGTGGTATTTCTTGTTTTCATTCGAGCTTACGCTCAGTGCGCCGTGGGTGCTCCCGTGGTAGGCACCGATGCAGGATACCAGCTTGCGCCGTCCCGTGTAGCGCTTGGCCAGTTTGAGGGCGGCTTCCGCCGCTTCGGCGCCGCTGTTCACAAAGTAGCTGTTGTCAAGCCCGGGCGGCAATATCTCGGCGAGTTTGCGGGCGAGCTCGGCCTGCGGTGTCTGGATGAATTCCCCGTAAGGAATCACGTGCATATACCGGTCGACCTGTTCCTTTACCGCTGCCGTGACACGCGGATGGCGGTGGCCCGTATTGCTTACGGCAATGCCTGAAATGAGATCGAGGTAAGCCCGGCCGTCAGAGCCGTATATGTAGCTCCCTTCGGCCCTGCTTACCTCGATGCCCATCGGGTGCGGTGAGGTCTGTGCCTGCAGGGTGAAAAACGTATCTCGGTTATTCATCCCCGCAAAGGTACACCGCGCCGCGGTATATCAGCGTGTGCCGCGCTCACGCATACGGCTGCGTTCCTTGTTTTGACTCCCCTCGCGCGCACTTTCTCTCCTCATTGTACGCATCATCTCGCGCTTAAATTCCCGCTCCGCTTTGTAGAGTTGGGCGGTTTTCTCGGGTGTGAGTACATTTTTATATGCAGCGTAGTACTTCTCATCGAGGTCTGTCTGTCTTCGTTCGCGCGAAAATTTGGCGCGCATGAAGGTATCGAGGTCTTCGGCGCTCATCGGCTCTTCGCTGTTCATCATTTTGGCGTTTTCCATTTGCTCCTCCCGGAGCTTTTCTTTCTCAGCTTGGTGTTGGTTATACACGGGCCAGAAGGCTTGTGCCTCCTCCGGGGTGAGGTCCAGTGCGTCTGTAATGTAGCCGATCTTACGGCTTTCCAATCTTTCGCGCATCATCTCGCGGCGTTCTTCGGTAGATTTGACTTCCACCGCCCCGCGCTTCATACCGGGTTGTGCAAAGGCTGTGGCTCCTGTGAGGAGCGCCAAGGCCATGATTGTTGCTTTCATCGTTTTCATCGTTTTTCGGTTTTTATTCTTGTGATGTATTGAGTTCATCGATCAGCAGGTCGTAGGGGATGTCCGTTTCCGTCAGGTAATGTTCGAGGGCCTCGGGATCTATGTCCGCGAAGGGATCATGCGCCGCAAAAAGCAAGGGCTCTTCATCCGCATAGCCCAACTCGTCATACCAGGCTTCGCCGTAAAGCTCGATCAGAAATTCGGCTTCCTCATCTGTGTATGCTACGAAGGTAACCCCCGATTCAGCTCCGCTTCCGAGGTACTGCACGGCACCGATTCCCGCGATTAGGAGGAGCACGGCGGCGGCGGCAGCAAAGTTTCTGAAGTTGATGTACCGCACCTTGGCCTGTGTGGGCCCCTTTCCGGGAAAATCTCTTGCAATGCGGTCCTGCATTTTTGCCGCAAAGGCACTCAAGTATCCGGGCGGAGGCTCATCTGCCGCTTTGCGCTTCTGCGCGAAAAGGAAGGGAGCGGTCTCTTTGAGGTATTCTTCTTCGTTACGGTCTTCGGGTTTCATCTTGCTTAGTAGGATGGCCGAAACACGAAAAGGTTTAAAGCACGGTGAATTTTTTTTTCGTGAAGCAGACATTCAGTCCGGGTTTGTTGATGATTGAGGATTGGCGATTGACGATTGGCGATTGACGATTGCCGATTTTCGATTTGCGATTGCCGATTGACGATTTGGGATTTTCGATTTGGGATTCCCGATTTGGGATTGCCGATTGACGATTCGGGACTGGCGATTTACCATTTGGGATTGCCGATTTACGATTTACGATTTTGGATTTGGGATTGGCGATTTACCATTGAAGATTTTGGATTTTCGCCGCCCCTTGAATCCGTCGCAGAGCCTCCCGAGCACGGTAACAAATTGCCGATTGCCGATTGCCAATTGCCTTTTGCCCCCGCCTCCTCCGCAAACGCTCCGGAATTCGGGCAAGTGATATTGCCTCTTGCATATTGCCTCTTGCCTCTTGCGAATCGCCCCCCGCCTGCAAACAGACGCTGTGTAACTCAAATTACAAACCGGTCCTTGCCGCCGCTTTACCTTTGTACCGTCAGAAGGACAAAAAGAAAAAGATTTTTAACCCCATACCGAGTTACCATGAAAGTAGAACAGATTTATACCGGATGTATCGCACACGCTGCGTACTACCTTGTGAGCAACGGCGAAGCAGCCGTATTTGACCCGCTGCGCGAAGTGCAGCCCTACATCGACCGGGCGAAAGCCGACGGTGCAAAAATTAAATACGTCTTCGAGACGCACTTCCACGCCGACTTTGTGAGCGGCCACCTCGACCTGGCCAAAAAAACAGGCGCCGAGATCGTATTCGGCCCCACCGCAAAGCCGGGCTTTGACGCCCTCGTAGCCGAGGACAACCAAGTCTTTGAAGTGGGCGATTACAAGGTGAAGGTGATCCACACGCCCGGCCACACCATGGAGAGCACCACTTACCTGCTCATCGACGAGAACGGCGAGGAGCACGGCATCATCACCGGAGATACCCTCTTCATCGGCGATGTAGGGCGCCCCGACCTGGCGCAGCACGTGATCGAAGACCTGACGGAAGACAAACTGGCCGGCCACCTCTTCGACTCCTTGCGCAACCGCATCATGCCGCTTCCCGACCACCTTATCGTGTACCCGAACCACGGCGCAGGAAGTGCCTGCGGTAAGATGATGAGCAAAGAGACCACCGATACCCTGGGCAACCAAAAGAAAACCAACTACGCCCTGAATCCTGAGCTCACCAAAGAGGAGTTTAAAAAGGAATTGCTCACCGGACTGACAGCGCCTCCCGGCTACTTCCCCAAGAATGTTCTGATGAACATCCAAGGGTACGAAAGCCTGGACACTGTGATGGAACGCGCCATGCAGGCCCTCACGCCCGAAGGATTTGAGGCGGCCGCCAACGAGACCATGGCCTTGATCTTGGACACCCGCAGCGATGCCGAGTTTTCCAAAGGCTTCATCCCGAACAGCATCAATATCGGCCTCGACGGCAACTTTGCCATGTGGGTGGGTGAGATGATCCCCGACATCAAGCAGCCCATCCTGATCGTGGCCGATGAAGGCCGCGAGGAAGAAGCGGCTACCCGACTGTCGCGCGTGGGCTACGACGGAACCATCGGATACCTGAAAGGAGGATTCAAAGCCTGGAAGGATGCCGGCAGGGAAACAGACTCCGCAGCGCGGATTACCCCGCAGGAATTTGCCGTGAAGTTTGCCGAAAAACCTTTGGTGATTGACGTGCGCAAGAAGAGCGAATTCGATTCGCAACACGTAGAGGGCGCGGTAAACATTCCGCTGAATGAAATTAACAAGCACCTCGCCGAATTTCCGAAGGACAAGCCCTTCACCCTGCACTGTGCCGGAGGCTACCGCAGCATGATTGCGGCATCGATCCTCAAGGCCCGCGGATGGGAGAATTTCGAAGATGTGATCGGCGGATTCGGAGAGATTCTTAACACTGAGGTAACAACAACTGACTACGTTTGTCCTACGACTCTGCTCTGAGGATAACCCATGTCAGAAGAAAAAACCAAACTGAACAAAAGGCTCCCGCTCATCGGCGCGGGAGCCTTCATCGGTGCCGCGGGAGGCTACATCTATTGGACCCTGACCGCCTGTGCCGACGGAGCCTGCTTCATAGGGAGCAATCCGGCAGTATCCATGGGTTACGGAGCACTGCTCTGCGCCCTCATCGCCGATGAAGTCAGAAACTTGAACATTAAAAAGATCAGAGAATGAACGCGACTGAAACAGTAAGAGCAGGGCAGGGAACCATCGTGGATGTACGCTCACCCGAAGAATTTGCCGCAGGCCACAATGAAGGCGCGGTAAATATTCCCCTTCCGGAAATCATACACCGCATGGAGGACGTACAATCCATGAAGCAACCCCTACTTTTGGTATGTGCTTCCGGCAACCGCAGCGGCATGGCCGCCATGATGCTTTCTCGCGAGGGCCTCGATGTGATGAATGCCGGCGGGTGGTATGATTTCGAATCGAAACTCAAAGCCGCCG
>PXBH01000067.1 GCA_003565555.1 Cryomorphaceae bacterium
GAAGGCCGTTGAAGCTGATCTGTTTTGAGGCCATTCTGAATCAGCAAGATGCCACAAAACGGGAGAAATACTTTAAAACCCATTACGGTGAACGGTTTTACAAGAATGACACAGTTATTTGAACACTCCCAAGCCAAACCCCGCCAAGAACCTTTTGCCCTTGAAAAACGCCGAGTTTTGTCGAATTATACCCTCGATTTGATTAAAATTGTAAGCCATGATTAGACTTTCAATTTTCCTCCTCGCCGTCCTCACCGGTTGTCAATCCTCCTCCCAACACATCACCGGTCACTTTCCGGCCCACGCGGGTGAAGAAATCACCCTCAGCGGCTTCAAAGGTTTTGAGGCCTATCCCATCGCGAAGGCCAAAGCCGATGCGGAGGGGCGGTTCAGTCTGCCGTACACCGATGACTACCGGGGCATGGGCTACATCGCCGGGGCCGACAACAAGGCCTATTTTGTGGTGCTCACCGGGGAGGAAACGGCGCTCAAGGGCGGCCACCTCGCCGATCCCAACAGTGTGGAATGCACGGCAGGCGCAGAGCAGCAGGTGTTTGTGAAATACGCCACCGAGCACCCCCGCCGCGAGCAGGCCCTCAGCGCCTGGGGATACCTGGAGCGGATGTACGCCGACGACCCCCTCTTTTCCGGACAGGAAAAAGCCCTCAAGAACATCGCAAAAGAAAAATCACGCATCAAGACGGAAGACCGCACATTCGTTGAAAACCTCGATAAGGACAGCTACGTGCGCTGGTTCCTCCCCATGCGGAAGCTCGTGAGTTCGGTATCGACCGTGGCGCAGTACCGCCCCGAAGAGATTCCCGAGACCATCGCCGCCTTTCGGCAAATAGACCACACCGACCCCCGCCTCTACCGCAGCGGACTCTACAAAGACGCCATCGAAAGCCACTACTGGCTCCTCGAAAACATGGGCAAGGGCCTCGACACAGTGTTTATCGAAATGAACAAAAGCACGGACCGCCTTTTGGAAAACCTCGAAAGCGACGAGCAAAAGTTCAACGAAATCACCGATTACCTCTTCGACCTCCTCGAGCGCCACAGCCTCTTCGACGCGGCGGAGTACCTCGCCCTCAAAGCCCTCACCCAAGGCAGCTGCACCCTCAACGAAGACCTCGCCAAGCAACTCGAAACCTACCGCGCCATGAAGAAGGGCAATACCGCCCCGGACATCACATTTGCCGGAGAGCGGCTGAAAAACGGCGCAGCCACCGAAAGCCCCGCCAAGCTCTCCGACCTCGAAGCCTCGCACAAGCTCATCGTATTCGGCGCGAGCTGGTGTCCCAAATGCACCGAAGAGATTCCCCGCATCGCGGGCCTTTACGGCAAATGGAAGCAGTACGATGTGGAGGTGGTCTTCGTCTCCCTCGACGACACGCCCGCCGACTTCCGCAATTTCTCAAAAAACTTCCCCTTCCTCAGCTATTCCGATTTCAAAAAATGGGACAGCCCCGTGGCTGAGGACTACTACGTCTTCGCGACGCCCACCATGTTTCTCCTCGACGGCGACCACGAAATCATCCTCCGGCCCAACTCGGTGAAGCAGGTGGATGCTTGGGTAGATTGGTATCTTGCGGAAAAGCGGTGAGATGTTGATGAGACCGTGGCAGGCTTTTGGTCGGCGATTTTGACCGGATTTGGCTTTTTGGCGGTTTTGGAGGGTGAAAAAGGGGGTTTGGTCAGGTGTGATGAGATTATTAAACCTGACAGAGTTTATTGAACATACTCTATTGAACAGGCTCTCGCACCCTACAAAATGACCAAGCGTTGTGATTGCCTTTCATTCGTCCCCTCCAAAGTTACCACATAAACTCCCGCTTTAAGATGACTCGGCAAGTGGTACAAGCGGCTATAGTACTCTTTATCAAGTACTCGATTCAGAATTAACTTGCCTTGAATGTCGTAAACCTTCATTTTATCAAAGCCGTCGAACTTGCCGGGATTAATTACAAGTTTAAATGCCCTTTCATCCGTGGGATTGGGAACCAATAAAAAATCGGATCCTACCATTTCATCGATGACTTCGTCGGGAAGGGAGACCTCGGGGTGCTTGCGTTTGATCAGTGTTGTGGCCGCTTTTCCGAACATGTACGGCGCCGCTTGCCGATTGCCGAGTCCCAGCAATCCGTGCCTGTAGTTCGCCAATTTGATGACGTAGTGACCGTCACCGGAATTGCACATGGTCGCCTTGATCTGCGCGTCCTCATCATTGCTGTATCCACCAAAATACACGCCGCGGGTGGTGGGGAAACGTTCAGTTTCGAGCAACCTGCCCGTGAGGGTGAACCGTGACTTTTCAATGTAGCTGACACGCCGGTGCTTCAGAGGCGGAAGGACATCATCAGGATCCCAAAAAGCATTGATATACATCGCATCCATATAATCATCCATGGGCATGAGTTTTCTGCCCCGCCTGTGAATCTCATCGGTCGAGTGAAAATGTTGAAACCCGCCCTCTGAGCCTGCCAATACCAAGGTGAAGGCATTGTGCGGGCAACTGCCCTCACCGGCTGCAGTGAATGAATTTTGGCCCACGGACATCTCGCCTCTGAAGTTACCCACCATCCACAGCTGTCCGAGCTTGTCCGTTGCGACATCCCGTACTCTGATCATATCATCTCCGACGAAGTCTTTCATCCAAACAGGGCTTCCGTCATCCAAGCTCAAAGCGTTTATGCGCACCGCCCAATCCCCAAAGGAACAGGTGTTCATTGTCCCCAGAGTATGCTCTGAGTATACCGTGTACAACTTTCCGTTTTCTCCGTCAACTGCCAACTGACCCAGCGTACTGAACCTGTTCAACCCTTCCATCGGGGTATTGGTTGCCCAGACTGCTCTACCGTTTAAGTCAAAAGATGCCACAAAAAACTGTTGATTGTATTCAGTGTGAAGTGTCACCCCTTCGCCAAAATCGGCTGACGGGTTTGCGTAAGTGCCCGTGAGGTAAACGTGCCCTTCATCGGACTTGATGTCAACTACCCGCATGGCGCCTGACTCATTAAAAAGCTGATACCAAATTACATCCCCATTCGCATCAAGGCGTGCGAGACCTGAATAAAGGCCCGGTTTCTCCAAATAGAAATCCCCGATACTCGTCCCGTCTTTATGCTCAAAAGTCAGGATGTATTCATCGGAATCCGGCAAATGCACTATGTCTGTCTTGTCTGTTTGAGCCATGATATAAATGCTGCGTTCGACCAAACCGTTTTCATTGAGCCAATACAGTATGTTCCCGTTCTTCCCGGAGGGCAAATGGGGAAAACGCATTTCAAAAGTTCCGCTCACGTCCAACCATTTATCGAAGTAATTGAGATTGGTTCTGAACCCTTGCAGCATCCCGGCATAACCGTTTGCGGTTTTGTACAAACGGGGTTCACTCAGAGGAGACATCCAATCATCGTGTGAAGGACCGTGGCGCAACAGGTACCGGTCCCACTCACGATCCTCATGATCATACTCATCATCAGCAAAACCATTGAATGACGTGTTTATTTTGAAGAATTCCAATCGATTATGATGATATTGTGCAGCGACGTAGAGTCCGTCGCTCAAGGAGAAATAAGACACCAAGTTCACCCCGCCGGGACCTTGCACGAAATTCGAAAAGCGTTTGGTTCCTCCGACGGTGCCATCTGACCTCCATATCTCAGCCCCTTGCTCAGGCGAGTTTGCCGTGAAGTACAAATGCCCTTCATGCTCAATGGCCTGTTTGTATTTCAAAACACTCAGTCCCGACGAGCCGAGGTTGTATAGCAAAGAGCCCGACCTCCCGGGATATATTTCCTTAAGTTGCTCCAATCCAAATTCGGGTTCTAATCCGTAGACTTCTGCTCCCGAGAGCGGGGAAATGCTGCCCAAGACCACGTTTTTCCCCGATTCCAGTGGAAAGACTTCTAAGATTCCCTGATAAACACTGTCGGTTTCCACCATCAATTCCGAGCTTCCTTCCTCAAAATTAAAGCGCCGGATGTGGCCGATATCCATTCGGGTTCTGTGGTTTCCCCTGAACCAAGAAGATGCATAATACCATCCGTCTCGCAGCTTCATCGATGATGCGCTTATTTTGGGCGAGTCGTCGTTGTGAACCTCCGTCAACACTCTTGTTTTTAACTGATAAAAAAGCCAGTGGGGATGGTGCAAATCACTTCCGTACCCTCTCAATTCCAGCTTATCACCTTTGAAAACTCTTTGCGAAGCGATGGTGCCCGGCATCGGGTGAACCACTACGCCCGAATCTCCCTTATGGATGGCATAGTGCAAGTGAGCGTCTCCGCCCGTAATGCAGTGCAAAGTATCCCCGATGCTGTGAAGAAAGACAATTTCTTCATCGAAATTTCGCCATAACTCTGTTCCGGAAGTGGAACCGTCACTTAGCCACAACTCTTTATCTCGGTATCTGAAATAGGCATAGAGACTATCGGATGCATGCCTGTAGTGATGGGGAAAATTATTTGACCCCCCGAGACTGTGAACCAAGGTGAGCCCAAGCGGTCCGAAAGCGTACAAACCGTCCGGATTCCTCAACAGGAAGAGTGGTCCGCTTTCAGCTTGAAAGGATGATCCGAAAAAGTGAGGATTACTCTCAACCTCTCCTGTAGTTTTGTTGTACAGAAGGATGTTGATACCTATGTTTAAAAGTGCAAACGGCCCCGGGGTATCAAAAGCATTGACGCTAAGCCCCGTTGAAGCGCGGTGCCCAAAACTTAGACTGTCGATAAAAATGTGCTGGGCCTTTGCGGATTGTATACCCCCGATGCACATCACTGACAGGGCAAAGATAAATGCGACAAGGATTCGGCTTGCTGAAAACAGTCCATGTCCGCGGCTACAGGTAACTGCCGGGTAAGGCCAATGATCTATGGACTCATGCATAATTCTGTCAATAACTACGCAATATACCGCAATTCTTACAATCACAAGTAGAACAAGGGAATAAAATCCTTCGTGATATCCGCTAAAAATCGTTACTCAGCCGGATATCGCACGTCGAAGTTTTTGACAGCGAGGAGGCCAAGTTTCAGCGCCGGCTCCGCAAGCCCGACATCTCCCTCGGAAGGGCACCGGTGGAACAGCCTGCACACCCGCATGGTGTACACCGCCGCCTCACGGGCCCTGGCCCTGCTGGAAATTGCGGTTCACCTCGACCTCAGCGAAGACCTGCCCACCGACCGCTTTTTCGTGGAAATCGACATCCCCGACCGCCTCCCTTTCGCCCACGTGCCCGAAACTTCCCTTTCCGTACGGACTCCTTCGTCGCCGGAAAATTGGCATGACAGTCCGCCTTTGCCGGAAACGCAGCTCCTCGGCGACCGATTTGCCGCCGAGGCCAAAGCCGCCATCCTCCGCGTGCCGAGCAGCATCTTGCCCGCGGAATTCAATTACCTCATCAACCCCCTCCACCCCGATGCGGGGCACATCAAGGTCGTGTCGACAACGGCTTTGAAGCCGGATGGGCGGTTTGGGTTGGTGTGAAAGGAGTTTGACTATAACAGGAAGTGGAAAAAATCACTGCGTTCTGAACGTCTTCCGCTAACCTGAACCCCATCCTTGCCGCGTTTGCGATCGTTGCGTCCGCTGCACCGAAGACGAACCGGGTAGATGATCCGGGCGTATAGCAGGAAAAGCATCGGGTTCGCCTGCTGATGTGTAGCAGAAACCCCAACCTCCCCTCGTTTTTCCCTATATTCGCCCCTCATGCACACGATGTTGAATAATTTGAGTACAATATGGAGCTGATCAGTCGGCGGGGATTGCAAGTGCTGCTGTGCGCGCTGCTGTTTTTGCCGGTAAGGCTACAGGCACAAACGGTGGACGAGGGGCGCAACTCGGGGCGCTACTACTTCGGCATCGGGACGGGCGACAACTACAACGCGGCGAGGCGCGATGCGCTCGAAAGCCTGACGGGGAGCATCAGTGTGCACGTGAGCAGCGAATTTGAACAGGTGGTTCGCGAGACGGAATCGTCGTTCGAAAGCCATGTGAAAAGTGCGATCTCGACCTATTCGAGTGCCGTGGTCAACCGGTACGAGGAGCGGGTGCTCAGCGAGGGGAAGAACGGCACGGAGGTGATGGTTTTCATCACGCGAAAGGAGATGGAGGCCATCTTTGAGCAGCGCACCCACCTGATCA
>PXBH01000028.1 GCA_003565555.1 Cryomorphaceae bacterium
AATCGTCAATCCCAAATCGTCAATCCCCAATCGCAAATCCAAAATCAAGAAATCCCCAATCGAAAATCCCAACCTTACTTAACCACTTCCTTCCCCACCAGATGCTTCACCACCTTCTCCACCGCATAGTCCACCTCTTCCGGCGTATTGTACCGGCTGAATGAAAAGCGGATGCTCGGCCCGGCAGATGCAGCCTCATCAGCGGCAATGGCCCGCAGTACGTGGCTGCCCTGATTGCTGCCCGATGAGCAGGCGCTCCCGCTCGATACGGCGATGCCGTCGATGTCCATCAGGAAAAGGAGGATGTCAGCTTGTGCGGTTTCCGGAAGGGTCACATTGAGCACCGTGTACAGGCTGCGCTCTTCGCATCCGTTTACCGATAGTTCGGGCAGGGCTTCTTTGAGTTTGGTCTTCATGCGCTGCTTCAGCGACGCGATGCGGGCGCGGTGGCCTTCCATGTTTTCGTAAGCCAGTTCGAGGGCCTTGGCCATGCCCACGATGCCGTAGAGGTTTTCGGTGCCGGCGCGCATTTTGCGCTCCTGCGAGCCGCCGTGAATCAAGGGTTCCAAGTGCACTTCGCGGTTGATGTAGAGGAACCCGACGCCTTTGGGCCCGTGAAATTTGTGGGCGGCACCCACCATAAAGTGAACCTTCGTTTTTGCCAGGTCGAATGGGAAATGCCCCATGGTTTGCACCGTATCAGAGTGAAAAAGAGCGCCGTGTGCTTCGCAGATTTCGGAAATCTCGTCGAGGTCGATCATGGTGCCGATCTCATTGTTGGCGTGCATCAGGGTCACCAGTGTTTTTTCTTCGGCGGCAGTGAGGAGTTCGCGCAGGTGGTCGGTGTCTACACGGCCTTTTGCATCGAGGCGCACCATGCTGAGGCGCACATCGCCGCTCTCGGCGCAGGCTTGGGCCGTGTGGAGCACGGCGTGGTGCTCGGTGGGGGCGGTGATGATGTGCTTTACGCCGAGTTGGGTAATGGCACCGCGAATGGCCGTATTGTCGGCTTCGGTGCCGCCTGAGGTAAAGCAGATCTCCGGCGGCGAGCAGTTCAGCAACTTCGCAATACTCTTGCGCGCGGTCTCAATGGCCGATTTCGTTTTGCGGCCGAATTGATGGGTACTGGAGGGGTTTCCGTGGTGTTCGCGCAGGTAAGGCATCATGGCCTCCAGCACCTCAGGTGCCATCGGCGTGGTTGCCGCATTGTCGAAGTATACTTTCATTTCAGATGTGGATTGAGCCTTGCAAATTTACGAAATTGCGGCTTGCACTCCATCCATCACGCCCTGAGCGAGTTCATTCGCTTCGGCTTCGGTGCCGGCTTCGGCATATACGCGGATGATGGGCTCGGTATTGCTCTTGCGCAGGTGCACCCAACCTTCGGCAAAATCGATTTTCACCCCGTCGGTCAGGTTCACCCGCTCATTGTGGTAGCGCTCTGCAGCATCGGCCAGTACGGCATCGGTGTCAATGCCGGGCGTGAGCTGAATCTTATTTTTCGACATGGCGTACTGCGGGTAGCCCGCCTTCAGCTCGGTCATGGTTTTACCGGTCTTCGCCAAATGGGAGAGAAACAGCGCCGTGCCGATGAGGGCATCACGGCCGTAGTGCAGGTCGGGTACGATGATGCCCCCGTTGCCCTCGCCGCCGATCACTGCATTCACTTCCTTCATTTTGGCCACCACATTCACTTCGCCCACGGCGCTCGCGTGGTAAGTGCCGCCGCGGCGCACGGTTACGTCCGCGAGGGCGCGGGTGGAGGAGAGGTTACTCACGGTATTCCCCGGTTTTTGCGAAAGCACATAGTCCGCCACGGCCACCAAGGTATACTCTTCGCCAAACATGGTTCCGTCTTCATTGACAAAGGCCAGGCGGTCCACATCCGGATCGGTCGTGATGCCGAGGTGGCAGCCTTTTTCCTTCACCGTATCAGAGAGTTCGGTCAGGTGGGCGGGCAGGGGCTCGGGGTTGTGGGGGAAAATCCCGTTCGGGGTGCAGTAGAGTTTTTCGATGCGCTTCACGCCGAGGGCTTCCAGAAGGGCGGGAAGGAAAATGCCCCCCGTGGAGTTCACCGCATCCACCGCCACATGAAAGTTTGCCGCGGCTATCGCCTCCCGATCGGTCAGCGGATGTGCGAGCACGGCTTCGATGTGCTTGTCGCGCCAGGAGTCGTTGGGGGTCACCGTGCCGAGTTGTTCTACTTCCGCAAATTCGAAATTGCCGGCATCTGCTGCGGTGATCACGGCGCGTCCCTGCGCATCGGAGATGAATTCTCCGCGGGCGTTCAGCAGCTTCAGTGCATTCCATTGAGCGGGGTTGTGGCTTGCGGTGATGATGATACCCCCCGCTGCCTCCTCACCCGTCACGGCCATCTCTACGGTAGGCGTGGTGCTCAGTCCGAGATCGATCACGTCGATACCGAGCCCGGTAAGGGCAGCACCCACCAGGCTGCTCACCATGGGGCCGCTGGGCCTTGCATCGCGCCCGATGACTACTTTGATACGCCCGCCCCCGGCTTCGGAGCGCAGCATTTGTCCGTAAGCTGATGCGAATTTTACAATGTCAGGGGGAGTGAGGTTCTCGCCGGGTTGCCCGCCGATGGTGCCGCGGATACCCGATATGGATTTAATCAGTGTCAATGTTCTGCTTTTTTCGCAAAGGTAAGCAACGCGACCGTTGCCCTGTGTTCCCGCGGTGTGTCAGAATTACACTCAGGCGATGTGCGGACTTGCGATTATTGCCTACCTTTGCCCGTCTTTTGCGGGAAAGAGGCGCTGCGGTGAGGGCTTCGGATTGTTTAAAGCATTGTTAAAAACAATTGCGCGAAAGAATGACATTCGGTGCGGGTTTTCCTAAATTTGAACCTATCACCACCTGAACAGCGGTATGACTGAGTACACAAGCGACTATTTTTCAGATGCGGACGAAAACACCGTGAAACGGTTTGAGGAAATGCTCCGGTCCGGCGCCTCCTATTTTTTCGATGTAGAGGACATTGAAATCCTTTGTGATCATTACTCCCAAAAGGGAAACAATACCAAAGCCCGCAAAGCAGTGGAGCACGGACTTGACCTGCATCCCGGGTCGGGCGCACTGCTCCTCAAGCAGGCCCACATCTTGCTGATGAACAAGCAGCCCAAAAAAGCCCTGAAAATTTTGGACTTCCTCGAGGCGAGTGAACCCTCCAATACGGAAATGCTCCTCTTCAAGGCTGTCGTGCACCGCAATCTCAGCGACTTCGAAGGTACCAAGGCCTGTCTGCTCAAGGCGCTCGAAACCACCACGGAAAACAAAGAGGAAATCTTTCTCGACCTCGCTTTTGAGCAAGAGATGGTAGAGGATTACGACGGCGCCATTCGCAGCCTCAAGCAATCCCTCAAGATCAACCCCGAACACGAGGCCTGCCTGTTTGAGCTCGGGTACTGCTTCGAAATGGCCGAGCAAGTAGAGGAAGGAGCGGATTATTTCAAGAATTTCCTTGACCGCTTTCCCTACAGCTACACGGCTTGGTACAATCTGGGCCTATGCTACGAAAAGCTGGGCATGTTCGAACTCGCCATCGATGCAGTCGACTTCTGCCTTGCGGTCAAAGATGATTTTGTGAACGGCCATATCATGCGCGGCAATCTGCTTACCCATTGCGACCGTGATGCGGAGGCGGTGGAATCCTACACCGAATCGCTTCGCTATGACGAGCAAAACCCGATGGTGTACGCCGCCATCGGTGAATGCTATGAGCGCCTCGCACTTCCCCTGCAGGCAGAGGCCAATTACGTGCACGCACTTGCCATCGATAATGACCACGTGGAGGCCCTCATGGGCATGGGCTCCCTGCGCGAGGATGACAACCGCCTTACAGAGGCACTCGGCTTTTACCGCAAAGCCGTGGGTATCGATGAGTTTAATTTGGATAACCGACACATTCATGCCGAAACCCTGCTGAAGCTCCACAGAACGGAAGAGGCAAAACAGGCCTATACAGAGATGGCCGAGCATTTCGCGGACGACGAAGAATGCCGCATCGCACTGGCAGACCTGATCTTCGCAGAACACGGGGCGTACGCCGCAGTGGAAGCCCTTCGGGCCTACATGGAGCAATTACCTCAATCAACCGACTTGATATGGCACTTGATAAAATACCTCATTCTGGCAGGAAAACCCCTGCAGGCCGAAGAGATTCTCTGCAGAGCAACGGCCGTGCACACGGAGGGACTGAATTACTTGACAGGCATATTCCCGGAAGTGAACATGTACCCGAACATAACGGGCCACTTCAAAACGGGGGAAACGGGCAAGGCGCAACCATGAACTACCACCTTCCGTTTCTGCCCGAGCGCACGGCTCGCCCGCGCAACAACGGCTTGACCATGATGATGGACAAGGGACTCAGCCTGAGAGAAACGGAAAATTTTCTCGATGCCAATACCGACCTTACCGACATTGTAAAACTCGGATTCGGGACCTCCTATCTCACCAAAGACCTTAAGGCCAAAATCAAGCTCTACCACAGCTGCGGAATGAAAGTCTACCTCGGAGGTACCCTCTTCGAAGCTTTCGTAGCGCGAAATATGTTTGACGACTACCGGAAGCTCATCTCCGATTTGGGACTCGAATGTTGTGAGGTATCAGACGGAAGTATTCACCTCGAGCACGATAAAAAACTCGAATACATCTCAACACTGGCCAAAGACTTTACCGTGCTTTCTGAAGTGGGCTCCAAAGAGGAAGGCATCCTGATCGCTCCCGGCAAATGGGTGAAAATGATGGATACCGAGCTGCGTGCGGGCTCTTGGAAAGTGATCGCCGAAGCCCGTGAAAGCGGAAATGTGGGCATCTACCGCCCGAACGGAACCGCCCACGTCGTTCTGGTCAATAAAATTCTTGCCAAGGTCAAATCTGAGGATATCCTCTGGGAAGCACCCCAAAAGACCCAGCAGGTCTGGTTTATCAAGCTTATAGGTGCCAATGTGAACCTCGGCAATATCGCTCCCTTTGATGTGATTCCGCTCGAAACCCTCCGCATCGGATTGCGGGGGGACACTTTTTTTGAATTTTTACCCGAGGAACTTGCAGCGGCAGTGCGTCCCTGAAACCGAACCATCCGCCATGAAAAAAATCACTCCCGAGAGGCTGTCCCGCGCTTTTGATGCCGGTACAGATTTTCAAATCATCGACGTCCGCGAAACCTACGAAACTGAATCAGGCAATCTCGGAGGGCACCACATTCCGCTCGCCGAAGTGGCGCAGCGCCGGGAAGAGGTGAGGCAAGATGTGCCCGCAGTCTTTTACTGCCGTTCGGGAAAGCGCGCCGCGGCTGCCGTTTGCTTCTTGGAAACAGAGTACGGCCGGGACAACCTCTACTGCCTGGAGGGCGGCATCGAAGCCTACGCCCGCGAGGTGGATTCCGAGATTACCGTATACGGATGAAAAATCTCAAGCAAAGGCTCCTCCTCGTCCTGAAAGGAGCGGCCATGGGCGCCGCAGATGTGGTGCCCGGTGTATCGGGGGGAACTGTGGCTTTCATCACCGGAATCTATCGCGAACTTATAGAAACGATCAGCGGAATAAATATCGCAGCCTTCCGAACCCTGCTTAAAGAGGGTGTCCCCGCTTTTTGGAAGGCAATCAACGGAAACTTTATCCTCGCCCTCGGGGTGGGTATGTTCTTGAGCATCATTACCCTCGCTCGCATCATCTCAGATCTTTTACAGAGCAATCCCGTGGCGGTTTGGGCCTTTTTCTTCGGCCTGGTGGCAGCGAGTATTCCGCTCGTGGCACGCCGTGCGGAGGTGTGGAATGCCAAAGCTTGGTTTACTTTCGGCTTAGGGGCCGTGGCCGCTTTTCTGGTTACTGAGCTGCCCGTAGTGGAAGACCCCGGCGCCGATTGGTACCTTTTTATCTCCGGTTCCGTAGCCATCTGCGCCATGATTCTTCCCGGAGTCTCGGGAAGCTTCATTCTCCTGCTGATGGGGTCTTATCTCACGGTACTCGACGCTGTAAACGACCGCGACTTCCTGAAGATTGCCGTGTTTGCCGCGGGAGCGGTATTCGGCCTGCTGAGCTTCAGCCGCGTGCTGAAATGGATGTTCAACCGATACCACGACCTCACCATCGCTGTGCTGAGCGGCTTTTTATTGGGTTCTCTCAATAAAATTTGGCCGTGGAAAAATCCCTTGCAATCCGTGGTTAAGCACCCGGGAACCGACCGTGAAAAGGTGGTGATACTCGAAGAAGAAAAGGTGTGGCCGTGGAATTATTTCGAACTCACCGGAGGCGATGCCATCCTCTTCGAGGCGGTCTTGCTCTGCTTGGCGGGAATCGCCGTTATTTTTGCGGTAGACCGCCTGGCCGCCGTCAAGCGCTGAATCGATGACGGAACGCTACGGACTCATAGGGCGCTCGCTTTCGCATTCGTTTTCTCAGGATTACTTTCGGAAAAAATTTGCTGCGGAAAAGAGCGATGCGGTCTACGAAAATTTTGAACTGGAGCGCGCAGACGAGTTGCCCGCGCTGTGCGCAGCGCATCCCGACCTCAACGGCCTCAATGTGACTGTGCCTTACAAGGAGGCAGTGATGTCTTTCATCGACGAAACGGATCCCGTGGCAGCCGCTGTCGGCGCCGTGAATACCATCGCCTTTCGAGGGGGGCGCAAGGTGGGTTTCAATACCGATGTGATCGGCTTTCGCGAAAGCATAAAGCCCTTTCTGACCCACGGCACCGAGCGCGCCCTCATCTTGGGAACGGGTGGCGCTTCCAAGGCGGTGGCTTATGTGCTTCGCCGGCTCGGTATCGTCGCCTTCTTTGTGTCGCGCAATCCCCGAGGATCCGATACGATCGGGTACGGTACCCTCACACCCGAAGCGGTGCGTTCTTGCCTGCTGATCGTGAACACAACACCGCTGGGTACGGCGCCGCGAACGGAGGAGATGCCTGAATTGCCCTATGATGCACTGACGCCGAACCACCTCCTTTATGACTTGGTGTACAATCCTGCGGAAACTGCATTTATGCGCGAAGGAAAACTGCGCGGAGCGACCGTGGTGAACGGGCTTTCCATGCTGAAAATTCAGGCTGAAGCCTCGCTTCGAATATGGAGGGAAGGGCGCTGATTCATGCGCCGAGAATTGCACCCAATCTCCTTATCACATCCCGAGCGCACCCTTTACATCCACATTTCCGAGGTAGTTGTCGGCCACTGTTTTTTCATCTGCGATCTCGATCCAACAAAGACATCCGCTGATGCTGCGGGTCCAAACCTCTGCATAGAAGCCATGGCACCCGTAGAGATGCACATCAAAGGTGCTGAATCTGCGGCGGCCCAAATAGGTGCCGTTTTGTTTGAGAAAAACGGTCTTACCGTTCAGCCCCAGCTGTCGAAATCTTTTTACGGTAGCAGTCACGGCCATAATATCAAATATAAACCGAAATGGTTAAAAATCGGCGCCGCCCGAGTCAGTCCTCGAACTCGATGCGCACCACGTCATTTTTGCGCAGGCCGAGCAGGCTCGACGCGCCGCCGCCCGAATCTTGGGTGCCGCGATTGATGGCAATTTCCAGATAGCCTCCCGAAGTGAACAGGGCCACTTTTTCCCCTTCCTGCACTTCATCGTAGGTGCGTGATATTCGCTTCAGGTCCCGGTCGCCGCGGCGAAGTACGATGCTGAAGGAACGGTGCCCGATGCGCTCATCAAAAAGGGCCCGGGTAATGTTGGTGATCACATTGCCGTACCGGTCCACGTAGATCACCGTGCCGCGGATATTGTCGTATTCCGCAACGGGATGCACGGAAGGGCGCACTTTATAGCCGCTTGCTGCAACACCGATATCTTCGAGTGCCCTGCCCGCCGCAATGGCAGCCGCAGCGGGAATAAACACCGATTTTGTGGGAAACCCCGGGTCCTCTGCCCCCGTGGTGCGGAGGTGATATACCTCAGAATCTTCGGGACTGTCGAAGAGGAGGGAGAACACACCGTTGTCTGCCGCGATAAAGTAATGTCCATCCTTTTGCACTACGGCGTAAGGGGTGGCCTCGGACCACCGCGTGTCTGTGCCGATGATGTGAATGGTGCCTTCCGGAAAATCGCGCCAGACATTCCGCAGCAGAAAGGCCGCCTCGGAAATGTTGAAAGCAGGTACCTCGTGGCTCACGTCCGCGATGCGCACATCCGGAATTTGCCGAAAGGCCGCCGCCTTCAACGCTGCGGCGTAATGGTCTTTGGTGCCCAGATCGGTGGTGAGGGTGAGGATGGCCATGGTGAATAATAAAGCAGTCCGAAAAGGCTGCCGTTTGTCGGATTTTCCTTTATTTTGAGTTGTCAAAATTAGCGATTTTAATTCCGGTTCACCTATTCCTCACAGATCAAGAAAAACCCTATTGAGCGAACGTATTATACCCATTGAAGAGATCGATCCCCGAGAACTGTTCGGGGTGAACAACAAGAAATTTCAATTTCTCGTTAGGCATTTTCCGAAGCTCAAGATTATCGCGCGCGGAGACATGCTCAAAGCCATCGGAGATGAGGAGGAACTCGACGTATTTGAGCAAAAAATTCAACTCATCACTGCCCACCTCAGAAAGTATAACCGACTCACCGAGAGCAATATTGAGCGACTGCTCGGTGAGAACGGCGCCGAAGTGATGAAAGACGGCAGCGGAGATGCCGTACTCGTTTACGGCAACAGCGGTCTGCAGGTGAAAGCCCGCACCGCTAATCAGCGCCGCATGGTGGAAGCATGCGAAAAGAACGATATGGTCTTTGCCATAGGGCCCGCCGGTACCGGAAAGACCTATACAGCCGTGGCTCTCGCCGTGAGATCCCTTAAAAACAAAGAGGTACGCAGGATCATTCTCACGCGCCCGGCGGTGGAGGCCGGTGAGAACCTCGGCTTTCTGCCGGGTGATCTCAAAGATAAACTCGACCCTTACCTCCAGCCGCTCTATGACGCCCTCCGCGATATGATCCCTCCGGAGCGTCTGCGCGACTTTTTGGAAGCCGGTGTAATTCAGATTGCTCCGCTTGCCTATATGCGCGGCCGAACCCTGGATAAGGCTTTTGTGATTTTGGATGAAGCGCAGAATGCCACCACCGCTCAACTCAAAATGTTTCTCACACGGATGGGCCAAACCGCGAAGTTTGTAATCACCGGCGACCTCACGCAAATCGATTTGCCGAAAAGGCAACACAGCGGTCTGGAACGCTCAGCCGATTATCTCAAGGACGTAAAAGGCATCGGGTTTGTGCACCTGAATGAAAAAGACGTGATCCGTCACCCGCTGGTAAAGAGCATCATCCGCGCCTTTGAAAAAGAAAACGACAACCATTGAAAATGACCGCAGAGACCCGGGAAAAAATGAACCTTCAGGGAGTGACGGATGTGTACTACGGCAAAGTACGCGATGTGTATTACTTCGAAGATGACCTTGTGGTCATGGCGGCGAGCAACCGCATCTCCGCCTTTGATGTGATCCTTCCCCGACCGATTCCGTTCAAAGGCGCCGTGCTCAATAAGGTGGCTGCCAAATTTTTGAAAGCTACCGAAGACATTTGCCCAAATTGGCTCCTCGGCACCCCGGCGCCCCATGTGGCGGTGGGCAGACGATGCAATCCTTTCCGCGTCGAAATGGTGATACGCGGTTACCTCACCGGGCACGCATGGCGAACCTATAATTCCGGTGAGCGCATGCTCTGCGGCGTCCGAATGCCCGACGGGCTCAAAGAGCACGACCGATTTCCCGAACCCATCATTACCCCTGCCGTCAAGGCGGAAGAGGGCCACGATGAAGACATCTCACGCGAAGACCTCTTGGCCCGCGGCATTGTGCCGGAAGCGGCCTATCGGCAAATGGAGGCCTATACCCGCGCACTCTTCGCACGCGGTACGGAGATGGCTGCGGAAAAAGGGCTCATCCTGGTCGATACCAAATACGAGTTCGGCAGCTACCGGGGAGAGGTGATGCTGATGGATGAGGTGCATACGCCGGACTCTTCCCGGTATTTTTACGCGGAAGGCTATGCCGAAAGGCAAAAGCGGGGGGAGGCCCAAAAGCAGCTTTCCAAGGAGTTCGTTCGCGAATGGCTCCTCGATAACGGGTTTAGCGGAAAAGCAGGTCAGACCGTCCCGGAAATGACCCCGGAGAAGGTGAAGGAAATCAGCACGCGCTACATCGAACTTTACGAGCGCATCACGGGCGAGACATTCGACGCTGCTTCCATGCACACCGATGCACCGGAAACCCTTCGCCGCACGGAGGATTTTCTGAAAGGTTTGCGACGGAGGGCCTGAATCTTTGTGCAGCCCCGCAGCCGCATCGGCGCGGCTGTATTCGTCATCGAATCCGCTGAACCCTCCGGCCTTGTGCTACAGGAACCGCGTAATCCGCAGATCGATAAAATCCGCTACATGCCCGTGGGCCTTGAAACCGATGCCCGTGCCCCAGTGCTCCGTTGCGCGGTACACCAAGCCGTAGCGCTGGTACACATCCCGCGGCTCATTCGGCGGTTTGTGCAGGTAAACCCCGAGTTGCTGACTGAAAATAAATTTTCCCAAAAGGAACTCATGCCCCGCGGCAATACCCCCGAGAAGCTGCCCTGAGAAACTGCGCTCCCCACCTTCGCGCAGGGGGTAGCTCCCGTGCACCCCCCATTCGGTAGCGATAGTGAGGGCGCTGAGCCGCGCCACCTGCGCGCTGTACTTGACTTCAGCACCGCCGATGCCCGTCAAGACCCTGTTGCGTGTCTTGTCAAAACTTCCGAACGCGGTGATGTCTGTTCTGCGTTGCGGCGGTCCGAGGGAGCGCCACGGTTTTTTTTCACGCGGTGTATCGGCTATGGGATGGGGGCTGTAGCTCAGCCCGGCGGCGAGCGTGGGCCAGTTGATTCCCTTGTTGGGCTGCCTGATGCTCCCGTTCGAAATGTGGTTGTAACGCCCCGAAAGGTGGACCTGCCAGTGGGGGTTCAGTTTTTTCCTCGCGGTAATACCCACTGTGAGCGGAAAGGCAATGCGCGTGCTGTAGCTCAGGTTTTCGGGGTTGGTGACAGGGTCGTGCGGGCGATTCTGGTAGGACAGCCCCATGGCTCCGCGCACGCTGAACCGAAGCTTTTTGCTCACCCTGAATTCCGGCTCGATGAAGTACTGTCCCGTCACCCCCGCACCCAGCACCTGCCGGTTGTCAAAATCCCAAAACCCGAGTGACCAGCCGCGGCGCAGATTACAGTTGCATCGGTCCCATACGGCTTGGGAGGCCGCGTACTTTCCGAAATCTACTTCGAACCCCCACGGGTAAGAATCTTCGATGGCCCGGATGTCGCGGCTGTGTATGATGATAAATCCGTAGTGGAGCCGCCCTTCGAAGTAGACGGCCGCGCCGAGGGTGTCGGGTGCAGGTGATTCCCCTTCCTCCGGGGAGAAAGGCTGCGCGCCGACTGCCGGTATGAGCAGGGGGCAGCACATCAACAGCCATATGAAGGGGCACCGAATCACGCTGAGCGAAAGTGCAAAATATCACCCGATTTGCACCGCTTAGCACCGTTTTTTCTTTGCCGTAGCGGCTTACCGGTGTAAATTGCGGTCATGATCAGTATAGGAGACGCAGACCGAATTGAACAAGAGGGCCCTTACCTTCAAATGACCACCGCCGCCGCCGATGTAAGGCTCGCGATGTACAATGATACGACCTTCCGGGTGCAGATTTGCCGAAAGGGAGCGCCCTTCCGGGAAACTTCATACGCCTGTCCGCAACTGCCCGAACCCCGCCGTTTTGATTTTTCCCGAAAGGGGGATACCCTCACCGCCGAAACGCCCGCCATGCGGTTGGTGATCGGGACCCGGCCCTTCAGGGTGCGGCTTGAAGCTCCCGACGGTACCGTGCTGTCTGAGGACGATCCCGGTCTGGGTACGGTATGGGACGGCACGGAGGTGACCGCTTATAAGACCCTGCAGCCGGGGGAGCGATTCTTCGGGCTGGGGGAGAAGACCGGCGGCCTCGATAAGGCGGGAAAGCAATACCGAAATTGGAATACCGATGCCTTCGGGTACGGGCAGAGTACCGATCCGCTTTACGTGTCCTGCCCCTTCTACATGGGCCTGAGCCACGAACGGCCCTACGGTATATTTCTGAACAATGCTGCCGAAACGGTCTTCAATTTCGGCGCGGCCAATGACCGCTTCAGTTTCTTCAGCGCCCGCCGCGGAGAGATGGATTACTTCCTCTTTGCCGGGCCCGAACCCGAAGACATCCTGCGCGACTACACCGCCCTGACCGGCCGATCGCCGCTCCCTCCGCTTTGGAGCCTCGGATTTCAGCAATGCCGCTACAGCTACTACCCTGCTTCGGAAATCCTTCGCGTGGCCAAGACCTTCCGGGAGCGCGAAATTCCGGCCGATGTGCTCTACTTCGATATCCACTACATGCAAGATTACAAGGTCTTTACCTGGCATAAGGACCGGTTTCCCGACCCGAAAGGACTGATTTCCGAACTGAAGGAGCTGGGATTCAAGACAGTGGTGATTCTCGATCCGGGAGTGAAAGATGAGCAAGGTTATGAAGCCTTTGATGAAGGCAGTGCCCGCGACGTATTTGTAAAATATCCGGACGGCAAGCCCTACCGCGGCGCGGCTTGGCCGGGATGGTGCCGTTTTCCCGATTTTACCGATCCCGAGGTGCGTGCGTGGTGGGCCGATTCAGTAGCGGAGATGGGCGAAAGCGGGATAGACGGATTTTGGAACGATATGAATGAACCGGCCGTGTGGGGGCATTTTACGCCTGACATCCTTAAATTTTCCCTCGACGGCGCCGGCGGCAACCACAAAGATGCCCACAATGTATACGGCATGCAGATGGCCCGCGCCACCCGCGAAGGGGCCGAGAAGGCCCTCGGCGGCAAGCGCCCCTTCATCCTCACGCGGGCTACTTTTTCCGGCGGGCAGCGCGACAGCGCCGTGTGGACCGGCGACAATTACTCTGACGATACCCACATGCTTCTCGGGGCCCGGATGGTGAGCGGAATGGGAATCTCCGGCTTTCCCTTTGCGGGAAATGATGTGGGAGGTTTCACCGGTGATGCCGGATCGGCGCTCTACAAGCGTTGGATCGCCTACGCGGCGTTTCACCCCATGATGCGCGCCCACAGCATGATCAATTCCAAGGCGGCGGAGCCCTGGTCATTCGGTGAGGAGTGCACCGAAGTGGCCCGAAATTACATCCGCCTGCGTTACCGTCTGCTTCCCCACCTTTACTCCCTGTTTTATGAAGCTTCGCAAAACGGAATGCCCCCCGTGCGCTCCCTGCTCTTCCGCTACTACAGCGAATGGAAGGTATTCAGTCCCGATTTTGAAAACCAATTTCTTCTCGGAGACCACCTGCTGATTTGTCCCGTCCGCTCAGATGCGGAGCTGGCTAAAGTGTACCTGCCCGAGGGGCGTTGGTACAACTTTTTTAATGATACGGTCTTTGAAGGGGGACAAGAGCATTTGGTGGAACTGCAACGCGATACCATCCCTGTTTTCGCCAAAGCGGGGGGCATCATTCCCGAACAAAATGCAGTTCAGCACACCGATGCACCTTCCGACGGCCTGCTGCGCATTCACCTCTACGCCGGAGGATCGGGGAGGTATACGCTATACGAAGACGACGGAATTACCGCAGGCGGGTCCTCCGTGCGGCGCACCCTCTCCTTTGACGGAAGGGAGCTGACCATCGGGCGCGCCGAGGGCGAATTCACCTCCGTGCGGCAAAGGGTGCGGATATACCTGCACGGAGCAAGACCGGAAAAAGCCGCCGTGAACGATGTCGCCGAAAAAATAATCGCGGAGGACTTCCGATTTCTCGATGCAATATCTAATTTTGACCCCTACGAAAACTACCCGGAGGCTGCAAAGGTTATTGAAAACCTGTCTTATGCGGAAGCCGGTTACGGACCCGAAGAAATCCGTATCTCCTTCGATTGATTTAACGATAATTTAACAAAGTGTTATGACGACACTTTGAAATTTTTTTGTTTCCTTTGCGGCGAATTTGAATTCAACCTAAAGTTATGATTAAAAAGCAGTTTCTAAAAACGAAACCGGTTTGCAAGGTTACCTTCACCGTTCCCACAGACGCGGTTGGTGAAGTGGAAAAAGTACAGTTGGTAGGTGATTTCAGCCAATGGCTCGAGGCACCCATCGACATGAAAAAGAACAAAGACGGCAGCTTCAAAACTACCGTGAATCTTGAAACAGGCAAAGAGTACCAGTTCCGTTACTTCATTGACGGTCAGCGCTGGGAAAATGACGGTGAGGCCGATGCCTACCGTCCTGCAGGCGTATCTTACGATGACAATTCCGTAGTTACCGTCTGAGCTGAAAAGCATTGAACCCAAAGGCCGGCACAGCGTTGCCGGCTTTTTTTGTGCCCGATTTTGCGGATCTTCCGCGTTCCGTCCGCAACCGCTAATCCATATACCGACTTCCCGCCGCCGCCTGCACTTTCGGATACCGCACAAAATGCCTTAAGGCACGACCTGACCGTAAGCCGTCAGGCCAAGTCCTGTCGCCCTGTTTGATACCCTCCGGTTTTACCCCGCCAACCGTTGAAAAAAGTTAAAAGAAGCAAAGACCCGCGGACCTGACTTTTCTATCTTTCCGGGAAATATCCCAAAGATGAAAACACTTTTCCGCTCAGCTCTCTTTGCCACCGTCTTCGCCCTGTGGCAAGGCGCAAGCGCTCAGGCACCCCAATCCGTGCCGGGCCCTGTCATCTCTTGCCCGCCGGGCCACCACACCGGGCACCACCACGTGCCCCTGCCGCCTTACATTGCCGAGAAACTGCAAGCCGCTGAGACGGGCCTTCGCGACGGGGATCCCTGTTCGGAGATTATTGTGAACTACAACGGCTTCAGTCCCGAAGCTGAGGCGGCCTTCGAGCACGCCAAGGGGATTTGGGAGCATGCCATCGTGAGCACGGTACCCATCATCATCGATGCGCAGTGGACAGACTTAGGTGACAATGTACTCGGTTCGGCGGGTCCGTCTTCATTATTTTGGGATTTTTCCGGGGCCCCGGACAACCGGATGTATCCTACCCCGCTTGCCAATGCCATCGCAGGGCAGGATATCACCGGCGGCGGCCCGCATATTTTGGCCAATTTTAATTCGGAGTTTACCTGGTACTTCGGGACGGACGGCAACCCGCCCGGGGATCTTTTCGACTTTGTGAGTGTTGTGCTTCACGAGATCGGGCACGGCCTCGGCTTCACCACTTTTCGCGACTACGATGCGGATACGGGCGAAGGGACCATCGGCTTCGGAAACCCCGTGCGGTACTCGCGCTACAGCGAGAACCTACTTCTGGGCGAGGGCGGTACACCGCTGATCAATATCGGTGACGGAGTGCCTCTCGGTAATGCATTTACGAGCAACAACGTCTATTCCGCCTCGGCTTCCGCCATTGAAGCCAACGGTAACAGCGCTCCGCGCTACTACGCTCCGGAGGACTACTCGAGCTCGTCTATAGCGCATTGGGATGAAGCCGATTTTCCTCCCGGAAATATCCACAGCCTCATGACCCCGCAAATCGGCCCCGGAGAGGCCATCCACAATCCCGGTCCGATCACCCTCGGCCTCTTTCAAGACATGGGTTGGGAACTCTGCCAAGACCTCGAAGACCAGCCCTGCACCGACTGGCAGGAGCCGGCTCCCGGACAGGGATGGCCGAATTTTAATACGGTATTCGGCGGGGCACCTTGCGACGACGGCTCAGGATGTCCTTTCTATGAAATTCAAGGATTTGAAGTGTGGGGCGGAGAAGCGTATGCCATCAACAACTTTGCAGAGGGAGGTACCTATACCTTCAGCATTTGCAACGGCCCCAATGCCGGCTCTTGGCCCGCAGAGTTTACCGTGATTGCCCCGAGCGGACAGGTAGACGCATTCGGAAATACTACGGACTGCTCCCTGACCTGGACTGCATCCGAGTCGGGAACCTACTTGATCGTGATCACTGAAGTGGGTAATTGCGGGGAGGAGCTACTCGTTGACAACGGATGGCCCGCCATCACATGTGAGAGCGGTACAGAATGCATTGATACGGGCTGCTCCCTGCCCGATCTGGTGCTCGACGGACCGTCCGTGATTTGTCAGAACCAGACCACCTCGGTGGCATTTGCAGATGATCCCGACGTGCCCGAAGGCGGCGGAGTAAGACTGCTCTTCGTCAATACCCAATCGGGGACGGGAATCAATCTGAACGCTGTCGACATGCCTTACACATTCGACTATGACCTAAACGGACTGCTTTCCGCCAATGCCTTTGACTCTTTCGAAGGGGAATACACCATACAGGCCTTTCTGTATTCCGATCCGGCCAACATTGCCGGGTCGATTTGCGCCGTAGGTGAAAACCAAGTCACCGTAACCTTTCTCGGTGCGGATGACCCCGCCTGTGACGGATCACCCATCGGTGAATGTGCGGCAGCACCCCTCGTGGTGCAGGGAGGTACGGAAATTTGCCACGGTGAGACGACCACCCTTACGGGCGCTTTTCCGCCCGCAGTGCCTGACGGCGGCGGATTCCTCATTAATTTTTTCAATGTCGATACCGAGCAGGGAATCAGCTGGACCAATCCGCCTTTCCCCGCCACCTTCGACAACGACCTGAACGGCCTTCTGTCCGCAAACGATTTCGACCCTTTTGAGGGCACTTATGAGGTGGAGATTTTCGTCTTTACCAATCCCGCTGACGTGGCAAACTCGCTCTGCGCATTCGGCGGGGCTTCCGTAACCCTCACTTTCATCGACCCTTCAGATCCCTTCTGCAGCGAAGATCCCGATCTCTGCGAAGTTGGGCCGCTCGCAGCGCAAGGCAGCGCATCCGCCTGCCCGGGCGAAACGATTACCCTGAATACCGTAGCGGTTCCTCAAGTGCCTGAGGGCGGCGGCCTCGGTATCCAGTTCTTCAATGTAGCTACCGAGGAAGCCGTAAACTGGACGGGCATCACATTGCCCGCCACCATCGACAATGACCTGAACGGCCTCCTTTCGGCAAATGACATCGACCCTTTTGAAGGGGAGTACACGGCCTTGGTCTTTGCCTATACGAATCCTGCCGACATAAACGGAAGCATTTGCAGCGTGGGATTCCCGGCCCTGGCCTTGTTTTTCCTGACGGAAAACGATCCCGGTTGCGGCGAGGTTTCGGATCCCTGCTCGGCATCTCCCCTTACCGTGGTGGGCAGCGATGTGGCCTGCCCCGGGGAGACGATATCCCTCGCCACCCTGACACCTCCCGAGGTGCCAGCCGGCGGCGGCACGGCGCTGCTACTGGTCAATACGGATACGGAAGAACCCTATCTCTGGACGGATGTGGATATGCCCGTCACCTTCGATTCCGGCCTGAACGGCGTCCTGGCTGCCGACGGATTGCCCCCTTTGACCGGACCTTACGGTGCGGATATCGTTGTGTATGCCGACGCGGCTGACATTGCGGGTTCCGTCTGTGCACAAGGACAGGTTCCCGTCTTCTTCACCTTTGCCGATACAGACCATCCGGACTGCAGCGGTGCCGAAGAACCGTGCACGGATTGGACGGACCCTTCGCCTACTTCGGGTTATACCTCGTTCAACGCTGAGTTCGGCGGGGCTCCGTGCAACGACGGTTCGGGTTGTGCTTTCAATGAAATCACAGGATTTCAAGCATGGGGCGGCGAGGCTTACAGCGTGAACAACTTCGTGGCAGGGGGGACCTACACCTTCAGTATTTGCAACGGTCCGGACGCATTCAGTTGGGCACCCGAGTTCACCATTATCGCGCCGAGCGGAGCCGTGGATGCTTTCGGATCCGATACAGATTGCTCGATTACCTGGACGGCCTCGGAGTCGGGTACCTATCTCATTGTGATCAACGAATTCGAAAATTGCGGAAACCTCGTCACACAGAACAACGGCTTCCCGGCCTTGACCTGTGAGGACAGCCCCGAAACCGCTTGTCCGGAGGCCTGTGCCGCGGGAACCCTCATCGCAGAGGGCGGCACGGAAATCTGCCCGGGGTCGAGCGTCACCCTTTTCAATCCCGCGCAGGTGTTTGTCCCTGCTGACGGCGATTACCGTATTCGTATAGACCTCGGAGCGGAGTCCTATAATTTCGAAGTAGTAGACCCCGCAGATCTGCTGTCATTTGACAATACCCTCAACGGCCTGCTCGCCGAGCCTTACGTAGGTGGGGCGACTGCGGTCGGGTTTGTTTTTGAAAGCTTTTCCGATCCGGAAGGCACGGTATGCGATGAAACGGGGCCGGTGGCAATCAACTTCCTCGCCGAAGATGATGAAGATTGTCTCGTCAGCACTGCTGACCGAGGTGACATTCCCGATTGGTCGCTCTTCCCGAATCCCGCGAAGGAGCAATTTACCCTCGGGATTACCTCGGTGCGCCCCGAGGTGCTGACCGTTCGCGTGACGGACATCAGCGGCCGCACCCTGCACGCCGAGATTATTCCCGCTGCGGCGGGTACCCGAGAGGTCACAATTGCTTCCGCAAAGTTTGCCGCGGGGGTATATATCGTTACACTGGAAGGGGCGCAATTTCGCGATGCGAAGCGCTTGGTGATTACGCGTTGATCATCCTCCTGATCCGTGACAAAATAAAGCCCCGAACATTTCCGTTCGGGGCTTTATTTTGTTTACCGTGTTTGCCAATGTCCGAAAAAACAGGTGCAAAAAGCAGCGGGTGTGGGCTCAGACCTGTGCCGCCGTCTCCTGAAATCGGCTCAGATCGAGATTGACGTACTCCGCAAAAGAGCTCAGTCTGTTTCTCAATTCCGCCGGTATGTTGGCGTGTGCCGAGCGTAAAATATTGAAAACGGCATCCTGCACTTCGTTGAGCTCCGGATGTACACCGATGCGACCGAGCAATTCAAGAGCGCTTCGCATGTTTTCAAAACGGTCTGCCAGTACCTCTGCATTTCCGCTGTGGATGGTCTCCACGCTGTCGATCATCGTGTTCAGCTTATTGGTGCAGATGAAATTCAGGTCATTGTGGTCCATGGTGAACTCCCACTTCTTGATTTCACGAATCACCCGGCGCAGGTCCTGAATTTTGATCTTTTCGGGCCCGATGCCGAAGAGTTCGCGCAATTCATGGTTCAGCACGAGCTCCAGATTTTTCACCAAAAGGGAGGGAGGTTGCAGGCCGGTATTGTGCATTACGTTGATCACGCTGTAGTTGCGATCATTTATCTTCTTGTAAGAGGAGGAGGCCAATTCCAGGCTGTAATCCAAAATTCCGTTGAGCATGGTCAGCTGCTCATCTTTGAACATGTCAAAGAAGGAGAAGCTGCGCTGCTCGGGATACCTTTTGAACAATTCGATAACCTCGGAAATATTCGAGTTTGAAAAAGCTTCGATCACTTCTTCGATAAAGTTGTGGTACTCTTCCCGCGGTATGGATTCAAAGGCCTTGCCGATCACGTGGTGCTGCCCCATATAGAGTACCACATAGCTGAAGTGCTTTTCGCTGTAGGTCACTTTGGATTTCACGTGGGTACGGCCCACTGCGAGCCGTTGCGAACCTTGAATGATTCTTCTGAAATCAGAGCTCCGGCAGGCATAATTGAACACGCTGATTTCTTGCGGATCTTCGGCAAAAAGTGACGAAACGGCGTAGTGCATCCCGATATGGGTCAGGGTAACCTCCGAGGGCTTGACGAACTTTTCGTATACTTTTGCCCCGTCGTTATAAGCGGCAATATTGCCGGGGGCTTCCGCAAGCTTTTGCCTGAACTTTTCCTTCAGAGATATATCCGATACGCTTTCGGCAATTTGCACGGCCCGCCGCGCGTACTGCAGTATTTGCACGGTCTCTATCCCCGATATTTCGTCGAAAAACCACCCGCAGCTGGTGTACATCAGCAGGGCATTTCGTTGCATTTCCAAAAGGCGCAGTGTTTTGGTGCGCTCCTTTGCATCGAGTTTGCCGAAATGGCGTTCCAAGAAGTTTTCTGCATTTTCCGGCGTGCGGTTCATGACTACCGCGATGTATTCATTGCGGATTTGCCACGGCGACTGCTCAGCGGGGGGAAGCTCCTTTTCATAAAGCTCGGAGACCTTGTCGCGGAGCCAATCCAAAGCCCCGCGCAGGGGAGCCCGCCACGCTTGGGTCCAGTCGGGACGCCCGCCGGAGTTGCACCCGCAATTGCTTCGCCAGCGCTCCACGCCGTGCACACAACTCCACGAGGAGTTTTCGTGGATTTCGGCTTCGTGACGCGGCGGATTCAGGGCGAGGTATTGGCTGTAGTTGGTCACTTTCGCCAGCTGATTGTTCTCAATGTAGCGCATGCAGTATGCCAGCGCCATATCGCCGTAACGGTGGTGATGGCCGTAGCTCTCCCCGTCGGTAGCGATGTGGAGGAGCTGGTTTTCACTGCGGTCGTCCAATCCTCCGAGGAGGTAATCCGCAAATTCCTTCCCGTCTTTGAGCAGCCCTTTGAAGGCCACAGCTTCTGAGCGCTTTCCGTCGTAGAAGAAAAGGTTGATCGTTTTGCCGGAAGGTAGCTTACAGAGGTAGGGCATGCGCGGGTCGATACCGTTGTGCCATTCGCTTCCCCCTGTGGCGCGGTAGCGTTTGGCTTGCCGCGGTGCCAGCACCGTAAATTTTACTCCGTGCTCGGCCAGCACTTCAAGGGTCTCGGTATCTACGGCTGTTTCTGCGAGCCACATGCCCTCTGCCTGCCGCTTGAACCGCCGCTCAAAATCTTTCAGGCCCCAGATCACCTGCGTCTCTTTGTCGCGGCGTGAGGCAAGGGGCATGATGATGTGGTTGTACACCTGCGCCATCGCCGAGCCGTGCCCGTCGAAGTACTGCATGCTTTTCAGGTCGGCATCGATGATGCTTTGGTAGGTCTTCGGTCGGTTGATTTCCAGCCAGCCCAGAAGGGTGGGACCGAAGTTGAAGCTCATCTTCGCGTAGTTGTTGACAATATCGATGATCTTGTGGTCTTCGTTGAGAATCCGCGATACCCCGTTCGGGGTGTAGCATTCCCGGGTAATGCGCTCATTCCAGTCGTGGTAGGGCGCAGCGGATTCTTGGTATTCGATTTTTTCAAGCCAGGCATTTTCGCGCGGAGGCTGATAAAAGTGTCCGTGTACGCAAATGTATTTGTTCATCGTCTTCTGCTTTGTAATTGGCGCTCACGCCGTCTTTACTTCACGTGTTTGAGTACCGTGAAGCCCAGTGGGGGGAGTTTGATTTCCAAGGAGTACTCCCGGCCGTGTGAGGGCTGCTTTTGCGCCTTGATCTTTCCGTCGTTGGTCACACCGCTGCCGCCGAAGCGGAGGGCATCTGAGTTGAAAATTTCTTCGAATGTTCCGCTTTCATCCGCACCGATGCGGTACTTGTCGTGGGTCATCGGGGTAAAATTCCCTACAACCAGCAGCCTCGGCGCTTTCTTCTTGCCCGCGGCTTTTCCCTTTCTGTAAAAGCAAATCACCGAGTTTTTCTCATCCCCGTAGTCGATCCACTCAAAGCCTTCCGGACTGAAGCTGTTTTCGTACAGGGCTTTCTCGGATTTGTAGAGGGCATTGAGTTCTGTCACCAGGTCTGAAATTCCGCTGTGCAACTCGAAGTTGAGCAAGTTCCAGAGCAGGCTTTCATCGTGTTTCCACTCGCTGAATTGGGCAAACTCATTGCCCATGAAGAGCATCTTTCCGCCGGGGTGCATGTACATCCAGCTGTACAGGGCGCGGAGATTGGCAAAGCGCTGCCATTCGTCGCCCGGCATTCGCCCGAGGAGTGAGCCCTTCCCGTGCACCACTTCATCGTGTGAGAGCGGGAGTACGAAGTTTTCATTGAAGGCATACACGAGGCTGAAGGTGAGTTTGTTTTGATGAAATTTCCGGTAAACGGGATCCTCCTTCATATACTCGAGAATGTCGTTCATCCAGCCCATCATCCACTTCATCCCGAACCCGAGGCCGCCGCTGCTTACCGGCCGCGATACCATGGGCCAAGAGGTGCTTTCTTCCGCAATGGTCTGCACATCGGGGAAGGTGGTGTACACGGCTTCATTCATTTCCCGCAGAAGGCTCACCGCCTCCAGATTTTCCCGGCCCCCGAATCGGTTCGGAATCCACTCGCCTTCGTTTCTGCTGTAGTCGAGGTAGAGCATCGAGGCCACGGCATCGGTGCGGAGTCCGTCGATGTGAAATTTGTCGAGCCAGTACAGGGCGTTGCTGATCAAGAATGCCCGCACTTCATTTCGGCCATAGTTGAATATGAAGCTCTTCCAATCGGGGTGGTAGCCGAGGCGGTAGTCTTCATGCTCGTAAAGGGCTGTGCCGTCGAACCGGAACAGGCCGTGAATATCGCCCGGAAAGTGGCTCGGCACCCAATCGAGGATTACGCCGATTCCGGCTTTGTGAAAGGCGTTGACGAGGTAGGCAAAATCTTCGGGAGTACCGTATCTGGAAGAAGGAGCAAAGTAACCGGTGATCTGATAACCCCACGATCCGAAAAACGGGTGTTCCATCACGGGCATCAGCTCCACATGGGTGAAGCCTTTTTCCTTGACGTAGGGCACCAATTCCTCCGCCATTTCTCGGTAGGTGAGGGAGCGGTTGCCCTCATCTGCACGGCGCTTCCACGACCCGATGTGCACTTCGTACACGGCCAGCGGCGCGTCGAGGGCGTTTTTCTTCTTCCTGTTTTTCATCCAGGTGCCGTCGCTCCACTTGAGGTCGAGCTTGCGAACTACCGAGGCCGTTTTCGGCGGGGTTTCCCATTGCTCGGCGTAGGGGTCGCCCTTTTCGAGAAATCCGTTTCCGCCTCGGACCTTCACGGCGTATTTGTATACCTCGCCGTCGCCCACACCCGGGATAAATCCCTCCCAGATTCCGCTGCTGTCCCAGCGGGCGTTGAGCACATGTCCGGATTTGTTCCAGTTATTGAAGTTGCCGATCACCGAAACGCTTTCGGCATTGGGCGCCCATACGGCAAAGTAGGTGCCTTCCACGCCTTCGTGCACAGTTGGGGTATTGCCCATTTTTTCGTAGAGCTTGTAGTGCTTTCCCGAGGCGAGCAGGGAAATGTCGAAATCCGTGAATAGGCTGAAAGGGAGAACGTTTTTTTCGGTCATGGTCAGTCGTTGTTTAGGATTTGCATGATTCCCTTGAGGGGAATGATCACCCAATCGGGGCGTGCGTGGAGTTCGTACCCCAGTTCATAAATGGCTTTTTCAAAAATATGGTAGCGGAGCAGAAAATCAATCTCCCGTGCATAGCCGATGTCGAGGCCGCCTTCCGTGGCGGTCTTCACGTATTCTTCCAGACTCACGGCCACGATGAGGCGGTAGAGGCGCCCGCCGATTTCGGTGAGCCGTTCGATGTCGGCTTCGGTCTCGGCCAGCCGAAATACGGTGGCAAATACGGCGTAGTGGTAGGACCGAAACAAGCCGGCGAGGTCTTTCACGGGGGGTTGCTTCACCTTCCGGTCGCGGATGGTACTTTCCGGCTCTCCTTCGAAGTCGAGGATACAGAAGTCACCGTCCGTGATCAGCACCTGCCCCAGGTGGTAGTCGCCGTGGATGCGGATTCGGCAGGAATTCAGGTTTTGCTCGTCGAAGTTGAGCAGCATGTCTTTGATCCGGTCCTTGTGCAAGATGAGGTATTCGGCGTACTCACGGGCCTTGCCTTTGAGTTGACCGAGCTGCTGCTCCAGAAGGTGAAACCGGCGGTCGTACATGTACATCACGCGGTTGAGCAGCCACACCGTATAGTCGCCGGTGAAGGCGTCGGGATTGAAGTGGCGGTCGGTCTTGTCGGAGGCCAGTGCGAGGTGAAGCTCTGCGGTGCGCACGGCGAGTTTTTTCACCTGATTGAGAAAATCCTCCCCCGTGAGCTCGCGCCATATCTCGGGAATCTCTGCATCGGGGAGGGGCTTGTAAAGGCCGGGTTTGGGCAGTGCTTCGGGACTGAGGCCCTTTTCGGCAATCCGCCCGAAAATCTCCCGGATGTCGGTCAGGGCAGCCGTCCAGGCTTCTCCTCGGTTTTCCACCTTCTCCTGCATCAGGCCTATGGACACCACGTAGTAATCACTTCGCACCCACTCGATGCTCCCGGCAAAATTCGGGGAGTGCGGGAAATTCGTTTTTTCAGAAAGGAAGCGGGTGAGCTCCAGGTCGGGATTGTTATTGCGGAAGAGCTTTCGGTAAATTTTCAGAAAGTACCGCTCGTCAAAGACTACGGTGGTATTGCTCTGCTCCGCCGAGAGGACGTAGGAGGTCATGTCCGCGCTGTAATCCGAGGCGCGGAGCCGCTTCCCTTTGCTGAAACGCAGCTGTCCGGGCGAGAGCGATACCGTCTCGCGCGCAGTGATGTTTCTGAAAAGGCTCTGCCTGAATTTTTCCGAAAAAATCGCATCTGTAAGAAAACCGACATCTTTTCCCGCACTGTCTTTCAGCCGGCAGATCACACCGCGCTCCTCCTCGGGATTTTCGTCCCGGCACACGGGGAGGAAGTACACCTCCGAGTTCGATGTTTCGAAAATGACTTCCACAAACAGGAGGTAGGCCCGCTCCCCGGAGTCGATGGCATAGGGTGCAAAGCGCTCAATACCGAATTTTCTGATTTTCGATGATTTGGCTCCGAACCAACGGGTGGTCCGCATATAGGCGGGCAGGATGTCGCTGAGAAAAGTTTCGGAAACTCCGCCCGCGCCCTCGAAAAGTTCTTGCCAGGATTTGTCGATATGTGCAGTGCGTTCGCTCATGGCTTATTTTCTGATCAGGAAGCAGTGAAAAGGGAGGCCTCGGGGATCGAGCTCCACATAGTTGTGCGCCCCTTGCCATCCGTAGGTGGTTTGCGTAATGAGGTCGGTCACGGCGTAGCTTTCACCCTCTCTGAGCCCCACTTTCTCAAGCGGTACGCGCAGGGTGGCTGCTTGGGTGTGGTAGGGGTCAAAATTGGCGGCGCAGAGGATGTGGTTGTCCTTCCCGTCCGTTTTCAGCCAAGCCATGATTTGGGGATTGTCGGCCGGGCAGGCGGTATAATTAAAGGTGTCTTGAAGGGCGGGGTGGTGCTTTCTGATTTGGTTCATCGTTTTGATGAGGGTCTTGAGCTTTCCTCGGCTGTCCCAGACGTGGCGTACCACTTCGTACTTTTCGCTGTCGGTGTACTCTTCTTTGCCGGGCACGGCCTGAAAGAGCATATTTTCATACACCGGTCCGTACATCCCGTAGTTGCCGCTCAGGGTTGCTGCGAGGAAGAAGCGCAAGGCAAAGGTGGCTTCGTTGGGCTGCTGCAATTCGTAGGGCAGGATGTCGGGGGTATTCGGCCAGAAGTTCGGTCGAAAGTATTGTCGCGACGGATCGGAGGTGAGTTCCTCCATGTAAGCGGATAGTTCTTCTTTGCTGTTTCGCCAGGTGAAGTAGGTGTAGCTTTGGGTGAAACCTACCTTAGCAAGGCGGTGCATGATCTTGGGCCGCGTAAATGCCTCGGAGAGAAAGATGACCTCCGGATGCTTCTTGCGCACCTCGGCAATGGCCCATTTCCAGAAGGCGAAGGGCTTGGTATGCGGATTGTCCACCCGAAAGATGGTCACTCCGCAGTCGATCCAATACATGAGGATGCTCAGGAGTTCTTTCCACAAGTTTTGCCAATCCTCACATTCAAAATGTATGGGCAGGATATCTTGGTATTTTTTGGGTGGGTTTTCGGCGTACTGCACGGTGCCGTCGGGCCGCCACTTGAACCATCCGGGATGCGCCTTCACGTACGGGTGGTCGGGCGCGCACTGGAGGGCGTAATCCATGGCCGTTTCTATTCCGAGTTTTTTGGCTTCCGCGATGAAGGCTTTGAAATCTTTCAGGGTGCCGAGGGCGGGATTGATCGCCTTGTGCCCGCCTAGTGCGGAGCCGATGGCCCAAGGCGAGCCCACATCGCCGTCTGCAGCAGCGGTGGCATTATTTTTCCCCTTTCTGTTCACCTCACCGATGGGGTGAACGGGCGGGAAATACACGGTGTCGAAACCCATCTCGGCCACGTAGGGCAGGCGCTTTGCAGCGTCTTTGAAGGTGCCGTGCACGGAGGGATCGTGGCCGCTGCTCCGCGGAAAAAATTCGTACCACGTGCTGAAGCCCGCTTTGGCCCGGTCGGCCCACACAGGGTATTTCGGCGACCTGACGGGAAAAGTCTGAAAGGGGTGGTCATTGAAAATCTGTTTCAACCGTTCCGAACTTCCCTTCTCCACAGCTTCCGCATAGCGGGCCGGATCCCGAAAGGCGGCCATGCAGTCGCGGATGAAGGCTTTGGTTTCGGCGTCTTTGCTCTTTACATTGTCCAGGTATTGGATCCCGTCGAGGAGCTCCACGGCCACATGCTGACCGTCCTCGACTTTGCGGATCAATTCGTGCCGCCAGTTGAGTCCGTAATCGGTCCAGGCTTCGATGTAAAAGGTGTAGCCGCCCGTTTTTTCGGCAATAAAACTGCCTTCCCAAGCGTCGTTTACCAAGGCTTTCATGGGGATGTGGCGGTACCGGCGCTCCTTGTCGTGTTTGTAGAAAAGGCGGGCGTTCACGATGTCGTGCCCGTCGGCAAAAATGTCCGCCTTTACTTCAACCGTATCGCCCGCGATGCGTTTTACGGCAAACTCACCTCCGTTGACAACGGGTTTAACGTTTTCTATTACAGCGCGGTGTCGTGATTCCTCCATGGTTATTGTTGATCTTACACTTTCAGGCGGCTAAAATACTAAAAAGGCTCAGCCCGCTGCAGTTTGTCGCTTGGTTTGGTGTACAGTATTTAAAATCCTGCGCCGGCCCGCCGCCGGGCCTTGATGAGAGGAACTGCGCTGCGGCCCCTTTCCGCCTCGCGCGTAGTAAGCGGGCAAAACCTGTCAATCGCGGATATCTACTTCCGAAAGCGCAGCCAAAACGCCGACCTTTTCGGCAATAGCGAAATTAACCCCTATTTTCGCGGCGTGGTAACCGTCACGGGAAGTACAGGTATCGTAGGCACGCGCCTCGTTTTTGACCTTTTGAAAGGGGGGCATTCCGTGCGTGCCGTAAAGCGTCGGGGCAGTGATACGGAATTTATGCGGCGCGTATTTCGCTTTTACGATCCGGAGCGCGGGGAGGCCCTTTTCGGGAAAATTGAGTGGGCCGAGGCGGATCTTTTGGATATTGCCGCACTCGAGGCTGCCTTCAGCGGTGCAGATACGGTGTACCATGCGGCGGCCATGGTGTCCTACCGCGCCGCCGATGCCCGGCGCATGATGGCGGTCAATGCAGAAGGCACTGCCAATGCCGTAAACATAGCTGCGGATGCAGGCGTGCGGAAGTTCTGCCACATCAGTTCGGTAGCCGCCGTAGGCAAGCCTGCCAAGGGTCCCGCCACGGAGGAGACGCCTTGGAAAGGCCGCGACAGCCGCTCCGTATACGGCCTCACCAAGCGGATTGCCGAACGGGAAGTGTGGCGTATATCGGCGGAGGGGATGCCCTGCGTCATCGTGAATCCTTCGATCGTATTGGGACCCGCCAAAGCAGACCAAAGCAGCGGCATGCTTCTGGACCTTCTCCGCCGCGGTTCCGTCTTTTCTCCCACCGGCACGGCCGGCTTCACGGATGTGCGCGATGTGAGCGCAGCGGCAGTGGCCCTCACGGAAAGCGATATTGCCGATGAGCGCTTCATCATCAATGCCGAGAATGTGGCCTACCGCGATCTTTTGAATTGGGCTGCAGAGGCCTTCGGCAATCCTCCTCCGCGTTTCACTGCGGGGCCTCTGCTTTTGGAAGCGGCATGGCCGGCAGCGGCGGTGATGCGTTTCCTTTTCGGAAAAGGACCGCAGATGACCAAAGAAACGGCCCGAAACGCGTCTGCCAAAATCGCATATGACAACACCAAAGTGCGCGCGACAACGGGGATCGATTTTATTCCCGTTCGCGAATCACTCCATTATTTACGGGGGTTTTTCGCTGAGCGTGCGGGGGAATCGTCTTAGCTGATACGGGCTGCGGCAACCTTTCGCCCTCCGCCTTGAACCGTGTCATGTCCGGCCCGCTTACTTTTGCGTCTTCCGGCCTGCACTGTCCGCCTTCAGACTGTCCGCAAGCGCGGAATCCCTGTATGCGCTCAAGTCCGGCATGTAGCTCTGCCCGCTTTCCCTCAGCGCCTTCACGCGCTCTGACCTCGACGTTCGGTCGGTACTGTCGCGCACAGACTTCCCTCGGTTCGCGAACTCCTTCTTGATTTCGGCCTCGAGCTTGCTGAGGCTGTCGAGCACCTGCTCGTAGACTCCCTCCATCAGGTCCGGACGGCCCTGATACCATCTGTAGGTTTCCTGAAATTCTTCTTCGGATATTCCGTGACGCTCAAAAATGTCGTCGTACACATCGCGGCTCCAATTTTTTCCGAATGCTTTGGTCCGTGAGTACTGCGATTTCATCCCCTCGGCGACCTGCACGTCCAGCATGATGGCTGTGAAGACATCCCGATCAATGAGGTCATCGGGTACAGGCGCTTCCTGAGGCCCGCAGGATGCGGCAGTCACGGCAAGGCAGCATGCAATGAGAATTTTTTTGAAAGCGGTTTTCATCGGTCGAATACAAGGCGTTCACCGCGTACATCATCAAAAACCTTACCGTCCCTGTAAGCGATGTTGCCGTTCACAAATACCGTGTGCGGAGCGGCGCGAAAGGTCGTGCCCTCAAAGGGGCTCCAACCGCATTTGTAGAGGATGTTTTCCTTTCGCACCTCTGTGGGGCAGTCCAAATCGACGAGTACGAGGTCGGCCGCATAACCTTGTCGAATATAGCCCCGCCGGTGGATTTGAAAGAGGTCGGCCACGCGGTGGGATGTTTTCTCCACGATGGTTTCCAAGGTGAATACTCCCTCATACATGAGCTCGAGGAGGGCGGGCAGGGCGTGCTGTACCAGGGGACCTCCCGAGGGGGCTTTGAAGTAGGAATTTTCTTTTTCCGGAAGGGTATGCGGAGCGTGGTCGGTGGCGATCACATCAATGCGGTGATCATTGACGGCCGCCCGGATGGCTGCGCGGTCATCGGCTGTTTTTACCGCGGGATTCCACTTGATGAAGGTGCCCTTGTCCGCGTAATCGGCATCGGTAAACCAGAGGTGGTGGATGCAGGCCTCTGCGGTTACCTTCTTTTCCGAAAGGGGAATGTCATTTCTGAAAATTTCGACTTCTCGCGCTGTGGAAATGTGCAGGATATGGAGACGCGCACCGAATTTTTCCGCCTGTTCCGCGGCCATGGAGGAGCTTCGGTAGCAGGCTTCGACTGATCGAATCAGGGGGTGGGCCGTGATGGGTACATCGGCTCCGTATTTGGCCCGGAAGATTTCCGTATTGGCGCGGATGGTCTCCTCGTCCTCGCAGTGGCTCGCGATGAGTACCGGACTTTCTTTGAAGATGCCTTCGAGGGTTTTCTTGTTGTCTACAAGCATATTTCCCGTAGAGGAGCCCATGAATACTTTCACCCCGCACACGGTCTTGGGGTCGGTTTTCACCACTTCATCGAGGTTGTCATTGGAGGCGCCCATGAAGAAGGAATAATTGGCCGCAGACACCTCTGCCGCTCGGGCATATTTCTCTTCCAGAAGTTCTTGGGTGAGGGTGTTGGGTACGGTATTCGGCATTTCCATAAAGGAGGTAATCCCCCCGGCCACTGCCGCGCGGCTCTCTGTGGCTATTTCCGCCTTATGTGTGAGCCCGGGCTCGCGAAAGTGGACTTGATCATCGATCAGGCCCGGGATGAGGTGAAGGCCTTCGGCGCGAACCGTCTCTTCTCCCGGGGCGGGCGTGAGGTCCTTGCCGATCTCCGCGATGATTCCGCCCGTAATGCGGAGGTCTTCCTTTCTGCGGGTGCCCTCATTGACAATCACCGCTCCTTTGATCAAATAGTTGCTCATGGCTGTATTCTTCTGAACCGCATTCTTAATACCCCGAAAAAGGCCTCTTTAAAGATGCCCATATTCATTTTGCTCTGTCCCACTTGTCGGTCTATAAAGGTGATGGGGACCTCCTTTATCCTGAATCCTTTACGCAGGGCGGCATATTTCATCTCGATCTGAAAGGCGTAGCCTACAAACTCGATTCTCTCTAAGTTGATGGCCTCGAGCACTTCGCGGCGGTAGCACACGAATCCCGCCGTGGTGTCGGCCACGGAAATCCACAGCACTGCGCGCACGTAAAGCGAAGCGCAGTATGACATGAGTACACGCAGCACGGGCCAGTTGCGCACGTTCCCGCCCTTCACATAGCGCGAACCGATGCTCATATCGGCTCCCTCTTCCGTACAGGCGCGGTAGAGGCGCGGCAAATCGTCGGGGTTGTGCGACAGGTCGGCATCCATTTCAAAAATGTGGGAGTAACCCATGGCGAGGCACTTTTTAAATCCTGCGATATAGGCTGTGCCGAGCCCGTCCTTTGTGGTGCGCACCATCAGATGCAGCCTTTCGGGAAATTTCTTTTGCAGCCCGCGCACCAGATCGGCCGTGCCGTCGGGCGAACTGTCGTCCACCACCAAAATGTCGAATTCCGCATCTGAAGCGAAAACACGCGCTACGACTTCTTCGATGTTACCCCGCTCATTGTAAGTGGGAATGATGACAACGCCCTTGTTCAACCGAGAAAATTTTCGCTAAGATAAGGGAATACCCGGCTTTCGCTCAACAGGACGCGGTTCGTATTTGCCTTCACCGGAGCAGGGTCACCGTTCCGCGATAGGTTTGCACCTCGAGGTCGAAATCGGGCCGCACCTCAATTTGCCACACATATACACCCGTTCCTTCATAGTGGCTGCCCGATGCGCCGCCGCCGTTCCACTTCCGGCGCGGGTCGGTGGTGCGGAATACGATATTTCCCCGACGGTCGGCCACCCAAAATTCGTATTCCGCCGGGTTGTAGTGGGAGAGCACCGGCCCGAAAAGGTCGTTCAGCCCGTCGCCGTCAGGCGTGAAGGCGTTGGGCATAAAGAGGAAAAAACTGTCCTCCACGGTCACCCTTCGGCATATTCGGTCGAGGCAGCCCTCCGCACTTCGCGTTTCCAGGCACACGGAATACACCGCCCCCTCCTCCGGAAAGGTGTACACAAAATGTCTGCTTCGCCCTTCGATCAGGCTGTCCACGATCCAGGTGCTTTCCGTGTCTTGCGGAGAGAGGTTGGTGAACTCGGTGCGGGGCTGTGCCGAGTTCGGCGTTTGGGGAGAAAAGCGGAAGTCGGCAAAGGTGGTGTACACGCGCACCGTGTCAGGGAAGTCAAAAACCCGTGTACAGCCCGCCGACGAAACCGCTTCCAAGGACACGGGGTACGTGCCGGCAGAGGTGTAGGTGTAGGTGAAGTCCGGCGCCGTGCGCATGAAGCTTCGGCCGTCGGTATGCCATGTGTAGCTCACATCTTCGGCATGTGCCGCCTGCTCAAATCGGGTTTCCAGCGGGGCACAGCCTTCCGCATTCTTTGCGGTAAATGCGGCGTCGGGCAGAGGGAGCACCTCTCCTAAAACTATTGCGGTATCCCGACAGCCGCCCGCATTCGTCACCACCAGGGCAAGGGGGCCGGTCACCTCTGCAGTGTAGCGCGTCACGGCCTCCGTCGGAGAGGTAAATGCCTCCTCCGGGAGCCAGCTCAGGCTGTCGGCACCCGCTCCGAACAGCGCAACGGTATCGCCGGCACAGAAAGGGGCATACCCGAAAATTTCCGCTTCCGGGATTTCGTACACGGTCACGCGGGCCGAATCCCTCTGCGTGCAGCCGTTGAGCACTGCGGTGAGGCCGAGTGTGACGGTCACGGGTTCGGGCGCATCATGGCTCGGTGTGAAATTTACCGGAGAACCGGAGAAAGCACCGAGTCCGGGCACGGAATCCCAAGTATAGAAGGCCCCCGGCTCGGGCGGATTTCCGAAAGGGGTTACCGCTCCGTGACAGAGCACGGGGTCGGGACCGAGGGCTGCCTCGGGAAGCGGACGCACGTCGAGGAATACTTCGGGACCGCCTTCGGCAGCGCATTGGGCATCGCTGAGGTTCGCAATGCTGTACGTGCCCCCGATTTCAACGGGCAGGGTCGCGGTATCCTGATTTGCAGTGAATGCACCGACCGATACGCTGTCGAGCAGAACCTCATAGCTGAACGGGGCCGCTCCCTCGAAGGCGATGTTCAGGGTGCCCGTATCCCCTTCGCAAATGAATGTGTCGGTGCTCATTTGCGCCGCGGGAAGATCGTAATGCGTGAGTACGGCAGATCCGCTCACCGATCCGGTGCACCAATCGGATGCCGCAGATGTGAGGGTGTAGGTGCCTTCCTCAGCGGTTTGTATCTCGTATTCGGGTCCCTCGGCAGTTACGGCCGCAGAAACCCCGTTTATCGAATAGGTCAGGGTGACGGGGAGCGCACCCGAAATCTCGACGGTGAAGGCGACCGTGTCATACGGACAGGCGATAAGTTCGCCGGAAAGCACGGCTTCGGGACTTTGGTAGAAAACAACCGGTGTACCTTCCGCCACGGACAGGAAGGGATCTGAGAGGTTCACCCCGTCGGGTGTGGCATTTCCCGCCACGGAAGAGATGTAGTACACCGTCTCGTACACCATGTCCGGGCCGAATGAGAATTCCGGGAATTCCGACCATGCCTTCACTTCGCCGAGGGCCGGCCCCGGGAGGGTATGGAGGGCATAGAGCAGGGTGTCGTTGCCGTCGAGGGCCACCCCCGAGGCGGGTGCTGCAGATACGCCGTCATCGCAGGGCCGCAGGGTATCGGGCGACATGCTGCCCGCATCGGTGATGATCGGGCAAAAGAGGGTGCCGGAGAGGGTGTCGGCCCCGCAATCGGCCGCATCGGTGAGGATGGCTTCCACAGGGGTTTCCGAGGGCAGGGCAACCGAGGTGAATGTCGCGCCCTCAAATGTGCCGTCGAGGCCCTGAACCCCATAGGTGCCGGGCAGCCCCTGCGTCACCGTGAATGTCAGGGTGAAAAGCGCATCGAAACCGGTGCAGGCGAATACGGGATCGGAAATCAGGGGGGTGCCGGGAAAGGTGACGAGGGTTGTATCGCTCACTGTGCAGGGGCCGTTTTCCGAAACGGCGATAAAAGCATAGGTTCCCGGACTTTCCGGGACAAATTCGATCAGATTGCCCGGCCCTTCAGTGACCGCCGTCACCCCGGACGGGAGGTTCCAGGTGAAGCTGCCTGAAGTAGCTTCGCCGTCTACGGAGGCGAGCGTATCGCACACCGCTTGGGGCGCGGAGAGGGTAAGTTCCGGAATGTCAAAGAAGACCAATTCCGTCTCCGCCGTTGCCGTGCAGATGTCTTCGGTCACCGCGGTGAGAACCGCAATGTAGGCGCCTTCGGCAGCAGCGGTAAATTCCGCAGAATCGGTACCTTGGATCACCTCCAGTCCGGCCGTCACGGACCAGAATATTTCGTCACCCTGCGCCGTGAAGGGGAGGGTAAGTGCGGAGCCGCAGGCTGTATCTGTCAGGGCCGCGGAGACTGTGGGCGGTTCAATGAAGGTGATTTCCGCGGTATCAAAGTCGGTGCATCCCGCGCCCGCATCTTCGGTCCAGGTGAGGGTATAGGTGCCGTATGCTGCGGCGGTGATTGCGGTTTGCGGATCGTTCGGGTTTGCCGCGGTGAGGCCGTCCGGCAGGGTCCAGGTACCGGCGCCGAAGCTCGGCACGGCTTCCGCCGCGAAGGTCAGTCCGCAGGTGCTTGCATCCGGTCCGGCATCGGCCGTCGGAAATTGTGCTTGCGGTACTTCGATTGCAAAGAGTCCCGTACAGCCGAGCTCAAGGTCGTTGAGCACCACCTCGTAAGTCCCGGAGGCGAGCCCGGTTCTGCTGAAGGGGCCCGGCCCGATGTCTGCCCATACGGCGGTGTAATCTCCCGAGCCGTAGATCACCTGAATATCGATTCCGCCGTCGTTTCCGTCGCAGGATTCGGGGGTGATCTCTACGCTGCTCGTCAGGGAGATGAATACGGTGACTTCGTCAAAATTTTGGCACGTGCTCTCCGGGTAGGCGCCCGTTGCGGTGAATACTACCGTAGAGTCTGTGGCCGCCGTCGGATTGTCACAGGGATTGCAGGAGAAGTCGGGGCCGGGCATGACTTCTTCTCCTTCGAGGGTCCAGGTGTGGGTGTCGCCGTTTTCGGCAAAAAGATTGACCGGTTCGCCCGCGCAAACGAGGGTATCCGCCTCGGCGACCACAGGTTTGCGCAAGACCAAATCAACGGCGTAAAAGGATTGACCGATCACGGGGCAGGCGTCATCCGATGCGGTGATCAAAAAAGAGCCGCCCGAAAAGTCTGCGGGCACAGTACCGCAGAAGGTCGCCGTAGCCGGATTGGTGCCGGCCACGGTCATTTCCGCATCGGGGATGAGGGCTTCAACCGTAGAGATGAGATCTACGGAATAGCTCGGCTCGGCCGAAGCGAAAGCTATTTCAAAACAGAAGTCATCCCCTTCGCAAACGCCTACTTCCGCGGGTCCCGTGGGGTAGCCCCCGCCGCTCACCCGGCTCAGGCTGCCCGCCACGGGGGCGGGTACGGGCGCGGGGCATGGATTGACGATAAAGGTAAAGTCGTGCGTGACCCGGCCTACCAGCACACCGTCTCTGTATTCGCATACGGATACGGCTGTGTTGAACATGCCGGGGTTTGCCGGAGTTGCAGTGATTTGCCCGTTACCGGGGTTCAGCGTCATTCCCGGAAGGGGTTCCTCACCCGAATATGGCGGGGGATATTCCATCTCCTCGGGCGCCGTAGCCACGAGTGAGGTCAGGGCGGGTGTGAGGGCATATACCAGGCTGTCGCCGTCGGGCTCGCTGAAGCCGAGGTTGTAGAATATAGGTGATGCCACGCAGACGTAGGGGAGGTTGAGCACACCCATCGAAGGGGATGTATTGCAGGTGCCGTCTTCATTGTTCAAAAAGGCCTCGACATGGATGCGGCTCGTCTCGGGTGAGATGAGGTTGAGTACGTTGGTGCGGTTTTGTTCGGCTACCACGATGCGCCAGTCTGCACAGGGGTTCAGGGTCACTTCCGCTCGGTACACATTGAGTTCTGTGCCCGGTTCAAAGCCTCCCGCACACGTGCTTTGCGGCAGCGCAGAGGGGCAGAGTTGCGAGACTTCGGAGACCTCCGTCAGTGGAAAAGACACAAAGCCGGGGGTTTCACAGGAGGAATAGATGTACACGTTGAGGTCGGCAGCGGCAGGCTCCGGGTCGGCACAATTTCTGAAACGGTTTACGGTGATTTCGTACGTGCTGCCGTCGAGGCAGGTATAGCTGATGTTGATGCCGGAATTGTGGTCTGCGCGAAGGATTCCGCAGCAAAAAAACATTGCTGCGCAAAAGAGAAAATAAGCCGGTAACCTCGAGTCCGCCATGCCGCACAAAGATAAGGGACCCGCGGAAGCCGCTGAAATAAAAAACTTTGCTTTATCGGAATCCTTTGCGGAAAATCAGGGATTGCTTTCCGCTTCGCGAACGAAGATGAGGTATACGGGGAAGTGGTCGCTGTAGCCGCCTTGATAATTCGGCCCCACGTAGGTGCGGAAGGGATAGCCCGCAAAGTTACCTTCGGCTTGGCGCAGGTAGGGCTTGTTGAATACCCGCGCGCCGTAGTATCTGTAGCGTCCGCCTTCCCCTGTGACCAGGGCTTCGGAAATGAGCATCTGGTCAAAGAGGTTCCACGTATCGCGCCACGCAAGGGTGCCGATGCCTTTGTTGAAAAGCTCCTCCATGGGGTTGAAGAGCTTTCCTTTGCGTGCATGTTCTTTTCTTCCCACCCCCCGCAGACCGCGGCGCACACTCGGGCTTACCGGGTCGTCGTTGAGGTCGCCCGTGTAGATGATTCGCGCCATGGGGTTAAGGTTGAGCAGAGAGTCTACGATACTCCGGCCCAGCTCGGCCGCTGCCATGCGGAGTGGCAGGCTGCGTTTCTCTCCGCCCCTTCTCGACGGCCAGTGCGCCACGAGCACATGAACGGTGTCGCCGTCGAGTACGCCGCTCACCACCAGTTGATCCCGCGTGTAGAAGTTTGGCTTGTCTTCCACTTCGAGGGTGTAACTCTTGTGGTGGTACACTTGGTAGTGTTTGGGTTGGTAAATGAGGCCCACGTCTACGCCGCGCCGGTCGGGAGAATCGTAGTGCACGATGTCATACCCCCGCTCTTTGAGGGGCGGTGTATTGATCAGGTCTTCGACCACTTCGCGGTTTTCAATTTCGGCAAGACCCAAAACAGCTACCCCGTCGGGGTGCACCTCCGTGCCCATTTCTCCGATGACTTTGGCGAGGTCGTCGAGTTTCTTCATGTATCGCTCGCTTGTCCATTTATACGTTCCTTCGGGAGTGAAGTCGCTGTCGCGAATGCCCGGGGTGTCGAGGGTGTCAAAGAGGTTTTCCACATTGTAAAACCCCACGCAGGCGGGCACGAAAGTTTGAGCTTTCAGCGGAAGCTCACTTGTGATCATCAGGACGCAAAGCAGCAGAATGCTCTTCGATATGCGGTCGAAATAAGGAAATGAAACGGTCATCATTAATCTTTTGCGGATGTCAAATGTAAATAAAGGAACGGAGTTCGAAGAGAAGCAAATTCGGTTCCAAACCGATGAAGGCATTGTCACGGTTTGTTTAATCTTCCGTTAAATTTCGGCGACCTGTCCGAATTTCCGCGGGGTGTGCTTAATATTGCACATCAATTAACCAATTTTGTACAAGTTTCAACTATTCAGAGCGGCCCTCCTTTCGGGATTTGTGTTTTGGGCCCTCTCAGTATCCGCACAGCAGGATACTTCACAGGTGAGCCTCGCTGCAGATACGCTGGATTTTTACGACAATCCGCAGATGCCCGATTTCACCATCAGCGCGGAAGACTTGGATGCCGAGTTGGAGTCACAGGATATTTCGGGCATATTGCAATCATCGCGGGATGTATTTACCTCCACGGCGGGATTCAACTTCGGGGCGGCACGGTTTCGCATCCGCGGCTACAACTCTGACCACACCCTGATTTCGATCAACGGTGTTCAGGTGAACGATCTCGAGACGGGCCGCACCACTTGGTGGCGCTGGGGCGGGCTGAATGATGTGACGCGCTTTATGACCATCCGCACGGGGCTGCATCCGAGCCGCTATAATTTCGGCGGCATCGGCGGTCATGCCGAAATCGATGCGCGCGCTTCTAATTTCCGGAAGGGAACAAGGGCCTCTTTTGCCGCCGCAAACCGCACATACCGACAGCGCATCATGGCGACCCATGCCACCGGCATGATGGACAACGGTTGGGCATTTGCGGTCTCGATATCGCGAAGATGGGCCCAAGAAGGCTTTGTGGAGGGAACTCCGAACGATGCCTACGCCTATTTTTTTTCAGCCGAAAAAAAGTTGAACGAGCGCCACAGCATCGGCCTCGTGACCTACGGAGCCCCGAGCATATCGGCCGCTGCGGGTCTGTCGGTGCAGGAGGCTTACGACCTTGCCGGAACGAACTACTACAACCCGAATTGGGGATTTCAAAACGGCGAAAAGCGCAATGCCCGCATCCGCAACAATTTTCAGCCGATGACCATGGCGACCCACTACTACACGCCGAATCGGAATACGAAGCTGCAAACTTCTGTTTTCTACTCCTTCGGGCGCAGCGGGTTCAGCGGCCTGAACTGGTGGGATGCGCGCGACCCGCGCCCGGACTTCTACCGGTATTTGCCCAGCTTTTACCAAGAAGGGACTACGGAATTCAACGCAGCTACGGAAGCCTGGCAAAACGATGTAAACCGGCGTCAGATTAACTGGAACCGCTTGTACGATGCCAACCGCAACAACCTTTTTACCGTGGAGAATGCAAACGGCATAGAAGGCAATACGGTGACCGGAATGCGCAGCAAGTATATTCAGGACGAAATGCGCGACGACCTGACTTGGTACGGATTTAACTCGGTATATACCAGGCGTCTCAACGACCGATCGCGCATCACGATAGGGGGGAGCGGCCACATTCATACCACAGACAATTACCGCATGGTGAAAGACCTTTTGGGCGGTGATTTTTGGATGGACATCGACCAGTTTGCCCTGCGGGACTTCAACAACCCTGACGTGGCCCAAAATGACCTCGATACCCCCAACCGCCTCGTCGGCGTGGGCGACCGCTTCGGATTTGATTTTTCGTTGCATACGCGGCGTTTCAACGCTTTTTCGCAATACGAAATCAATTTCAAGAAACTCGACCTCTATTTCGGAGCCGACGTGTCGAACACCTCCTTTTGGCGGGACAGCCGCCTGCGAAACGGACGCTTTCCCGATGATTCGTTCGGAGAATCGGACGTGCAAAACTTTACTCACTACGGGCTGAAGGCGGGCGCTGAATATAAAATCACCGGCCGCCACTACCTCACGGGTAATGTGATGCATCAGACCCGTCCGCCCTCACCGCGGTTTTCTTACCTCTCGCCGAGGATGCGGCATGAGGTCATCCCCGGGCTTACCACGGAAAACATATTCGGCGGTGACTTCAGCTACCACATTCGCTATCCGAGGTTCAAGATGCGGGCCACCCTCTTCTACACCGAGATCAACGATCAGGTATGGGCGCGGAGCTTTTGGCACGATGAGTTGCGCACATTGGTCAACTACAGCATGACCGGTGTAGACCACCTTCACATGGGTACCGAAATAGGCATTCGGGCCAACGTGAGTCCCACCGTGGAGCTCAACGCCGTTTACGCCGGCGGACAATACCTCTGGAACAGCCGTCCCACAGCCACCATCACCAGAGACAATGCCCCGGAAATTCTGGCTACGGACCGCACGGTTTATATCCGAAATTTTCGGGTGGGCGGTATGCCGCAAACGGCTGCCTCGGCAGGTCTGCGCTACAATTCACCGAAATATTGGTTTGCCGGGTTTAATGCCAACTTTTTTGGCCATATTTACCTTGATCCGAATCCCGACAGAAGAACCTCTGAGGCATTGGGCAATTTTGTAACCGACGATCCGCAGTGGTCAGCACTGCTGAATCAAACCCGGCTCGACAACCATTTCACAGCCGATATCTTCTTTGGAAAATCTTGGCGGGTGAAAAGAAAGTACTTTATCAACGTGAATGTCAATATCACAAATATTCTCGACAACCGAGAATTTGCCGTGGGCGGATTCGAGCAGCTTCGCTATGACCGCACCGACATTGATCGTTTTCCGCCGCGCCTGAGCTATTTGTTCGGACGCACCTTTTTTGCCATGGTATCCTTTAGATTTTAGTGACGATGAAAACGAATTTAATTTTCACTCCCCTTGCTTGGATCGTTTTGGTCATCGCTGCGCTTGTTGCGGGCGGATGCGAACGAGAGTATGACGAGCCGCCGCCCAGGGTGGTGCCGGTGGGCAATGTGCTCAATATTGAGGAGCTGAAATCCCTCTATCAGGGCCAGCGGGTGCGCTTCGACACGGCTTACTCAGTGTATGCCGTAGTGGTAGCCGATGAGCAAAGCGGCAACTTGTTTCGCAACATTCACGTGCAGGATAATACCGGTGCAATCGTGCTCAGGATCAATACGCCGGGTGGACTTTACGAGGGGGATTCGGTGCGCATCTTCCTTCCCGGTACCGTGCTCAACAGCTTTCAGAACATGATGCAATTGGACTCCGTGGATGTAGATATCAATATTGTAAAGCAGGCCACGCAGGTACATGTGGAGCCCAAATCGGTAACCCTCGCCGAGGTGACCTCAGAACTGCAGGGACAGCTGCTCCGTGTGGAAGGGGTGGAATTTACGGAAAGTGACTTGGGAAGAACTTTTGCCAATGCCGAAACCCAGCAGACGGAAAACCGAACCATCACCGACTGCGACGGCAATACTCTGTTGGTACGCACCAGCGGTTTTGCAAATTTTGCCGGAGCAACCGTTCCGGAAGGAAACGGATCGATTGTGGCGGTGCTGGGCCAATTCAACAATGACCTCCAGCTCTTCATCCGCAGACTGCCGGAAGTGGTGATGGAGGATCCGCGTTGCACCGGCGGAGGCAGCGGAGGCGGGGAATGCGAGTATGATGTAAACCCTGTTGCACAAGTGGCGCAGAACTTCGATGACGTTGCCAATGACAATACAGACTATGCCAATCCCAATTGGCAAAACATCAACGTACAGGGCTCCCGAAGGTGGCGGGGTCGAATATTTCAAAACGACAAGTACCTCCGCGCCACAGGTTTTATCGGGCAGGGTGCCGAAGTGCCTCCAACCGAAATGTGGTTGATCACGCCGCCTGTGATTGCTTCTCAGGCGCCCACACTCACCTTCAGGTCGGCGCAAGCCTTCTGGAGCCACGATGAAGATGTACCTTTTCAGGTGCTGATCTCTCACGATTACGACGGCTGTGATACGGAAGAGGCCACTTGGACGGAAATCACCAACCTGAACAGACCCACCCAAAGCAACAGCAACTACCAATGGGTGCCCAGCGGAAACGTACCGCTGACCCAATATTTGCCGCAAGGCTACCAGGGAACCTACCACATCGCCTTCAAATACTACTCAGTGGGAACCCAAACCACGACCATTGACATCGACGACATTAACATCCAATAACCACACTTTTAAACCCTGACATCATGAAACAATTTGCTTTTCTTTTTTCTGCCTGCTTATTTGCAGTGCAGGTGTCCGCTCAGCTTGTCGACAGCGACTTCGGCACATGGAGCGGCGGTCTGCCCGAAGGATGGGCCGGCTCAAAGACCAATCTGGCCGCAGCCTCGATCAATGAAATAGACAATGACGGAGGTTTCGGCGATGCCGCAGTACAACTGGTGCGCACCGAAAGCGGCCACCAGCGATTCACCACGCAGCCCCACGACGTTGAGGCAGGTGTGAGCTACGAAATCACCTTCTGGGCCCGCGGAAACGGTGATGTGCGCACCGGACTTTTTGACGACCGCAGCGAGGGATTCGGTTACGTATACAACAGCTACGTGAGCCTCAGCTCCGGGGAATGGAATGCCTTCACCCAAACCATCACGGCAGAGGAGACCGTCAGCAATGCCGAGTTTATCTTTTCGGTGAGAAACACTTCGGGCATGCACGTTCAGATCGACCGCGCCGTAATCGCCGAAGCGGGTGCCCCGGAAGCAGTTTCGATTTATGACATACAGTTTACCACCGATCCCTCGGGCGACTCTCCCCTGGCAGGAAGCACGGTGCTCACCGGCGGTATTGTGACCGCATTTTGGGAAGATAACGGGTTCTGGATTCAAAACAATTCAGGCCCCTGGCAGGGCGTGTTTGTATTCGCTCCGAACCAGACTGTGGTCGAAGGTGACAGCGTGGTGCTTACCGCACAGGTGGTCGAGCACTTCGGCATGACTCAACTGACCAACCCTACCGGCTTCAATGTGGAAAGCACCGGCAATGCAGTGCCCGCTCCTGCCGCGATCACCACGGCCGATGCCAATACAGAACCCTTTGAGGGCGTTTTGGTGCAAGTGTCCGGCGCAGAGGTGGTGAATCCCAACTCCGGCTTCGGGCAATTCATTGTCAACGACGGATCCGGTGAGGCTTTGATCAACCGAAATATCTACGACTTTTTCGTGACACAGGGCGAGGTGCTCGATATTACGGGCCCTACCTATTACTCTTTTCAAGAATTTAAGATCAAACCGCGTTCGGCAGCCGATATACAGCCCTCACTCAGCACCTCGTCTCGGTCGGCATCTGATCTCAATGTATTTCCCGTGCCGGCCTCTGATGTGTTGAATGTGGACTGGACGGCCCTCGATACCGAGCGTGTGGACTACACTCTCTTTGACCTTTCCGGAAAAGTGGTGCGGCAGGGTACTTGGACCGATCGTAGGTCAGAAATCTCCGTAAGCGCGCTCCCCGCGGGAATGTACCAACTTCAGCTCCGCAACGGAAGCGAGGTAGTACACCGACCGGTAGTAGTAACGCGTTGATTTCAAAATACCGGTGAAAATAACCGAAAGGAGGACTGCGACAGTTCTCCTTTCGCTTTTTCGAATCTATTCGGTTCACCATATCTTTACAGGATGAAATTTTTGCGAGGAGTGATGTGGGGATGGCTGTTTGCCGCGGTCTCGGCGGCAGGAGTGCAGGCCCAGGAGGTGATGGATATTGCTGATGCGCGCACCATGGAGTTGGGTACGGTAGTCACGGTGACGGGTACGTCTACCTGCGGTCAGGAATTCGGAAATATCCGCTACTTCCAAGACGGAACCGGAGGCTTGGCCGCCATACAGCAGGGGCTGACCTCGGGCATATCCCGCCACGATTCGATTACCATCACAGGAACGCTGAGTTCTTTCAACGGACTCCTGCAGCTTTCACCGGTATCGAACCTCGTGATCCACGGGCAGGCATCTGTTCAGATCGCGCCCGTTACCTTAAGTCCCGGCGATATCAGTGAGGAAACGGAAGCCCTTCTGGTGCACATACCGCAGAGCAGTTTTTCGGAGGGGGGGCAGACCTTTTCGGGAAATACATCCTATTCCGTCACCTCGGGGGGCGAAAGTGTCAATGCATATATCCGAAACGGGCATCCGCTGATCGGGTCTGTCATTCCCGCATTTCCCGTGTCGTTGACCGCCATTTCCTCGCAGTTCAGTTTTTCGGGAAGCGGAGGCTACCAAATCCTGCCCCGAGATGAGGGAGACTTTCTCACCCCGAATTCTATCAACATTATTTCGGCGGTGACTGCAGCCCCGCCCCAGCCGGGAAGTTTCAGCTTGTCGTGGACCACGGATGTAGCGGGTACTTCCGAATGTTTTTACACAAGCCATATCGACGGGGAGGGGCTTACGCAAAACGTGTTTACGTCGACTTCCGCTTCGGTCCAGCACAGCATTACGGTGGAAGGGGCAGATCCGGGCGAGGTGTATTTCGTGCAGCCCTTTTCTGCGGCCGACGGAGATACGGCTTTCGGAGCGGTTCGCGCTTTGGCCACCGTTTCGAACAGTTCGGGAGAGATCGGTGTGTTTTTTAACGGAAGTGTAGACCACTCCCATGCATACCCCGATGATAACCTCGCTATAGTCACCGATCTCCGGCAAAAAGCAATTGAGGTGATCAACAATGCTGAGCAGACCATATCGATGGCTGCTTACAACATCAATGATGTGCAGATTGTGGCGGCGCTCAACTCTGCCCATCTGGCCGGTGTGGAGGTGCGCTACATCGCTGAAGGGCAAACTGCCAATACCGCACTGGCCAACCTGCATCCCGGAATTCCGATTCTGATTCGCGAGGACGGACTCGGCTCGGGAATGCACAATAAATTTATTGTGACAGATTATGCGTCGGTTGACAACAGCTATGTGCTCACGGGAAGTACCAACTTCACGCAGAACCAACTGAACAGCGATTACAACCACATGATTGTCATTCAGGACCGTGCGCTGGCTAAGGCTTTTACCATCGAGTTCAACGAAATGTTCGGCAGCAGCGGAGCCACTCCCGATCAGGAAAAGTCTCGTTTCGGCCCCGATAAGACGGACAATACCCCGCGCGATTTTATCATCGGCGGAAGGCCTACGGAGCTGTACTTCTCTCCCTCCGACGGGACGAATAACGGAATCGTCAATGCGATCGAAAATGCGGAGGGAAGGCTTCATTTTTCCCTCCTCGTTTTCACCATGAGCTCCCTTGCCCAAGCTGTAATCAACCTTCACAACGCATCCGGAACAGATGTGCGGGGAATGATCGATCAGATCAACTCACCCGGATCGGAGTTTGCAAACTTACAGGACAACGGAGTGGATGTGCTCCACCACAACGTATCAGGTGCGCAGCTCCACCACAAATATGCCATTGTGGACTACGGCCTTCAGGGAGCTGCCGTGATCACCGGTTCGCACAATTGGTCGGCATCTGCCAACAATGTGAACGACGAAAACCTTCTGATCATTCGGGATACCGAACTGGCCAATATCTTTTTCCAAGAGTGGAGTGCAAGGAGAAATGAGCTTCCGCTGAGTACCGACGATCGACCCGTGGCCCTGTACCGTTTGTATCCCAACCCCACTTCGGGCAAGGTGTATATTACTGCCCTGAAGCGCATGCGCAGCAGGGATACCGTGCATATCTTTGACCTTTCGGGAAGGCAGGTTGCCGCCTATCCGGCAGAACCCATGCAGCCCGGCGAGATGACGGAAATCGACCTGTCCGGCTTGCCGAACGGTTCGTATGTTTTGAAATTTGCGGGAAGCGGGGTATCGGAAAAGGTGATGCTCTTGCGTTGACCCGAAGGGTGCAAGCCGGCCCCAATGAAAAAGGACCGGCACATTTGCCGGTCCTTTCCCTAATCACCAATTAAACCTTATTAATGAAATCCGAGTGCTTCTACGCACGGTGTTTTCATTCGGTTACGAATTTTCTCAAAACTTCTTCCAACCCGTCGGGGTCTTCTGCGTGAACCCAGTGACCGGCAGGAAGTTCGGTGAATTTTGCCCGAGGAAAAATTTTTCTGATCTCCGCATGGTCTTCCGGGTTGATATAGTCTGATTTGGTCCCCGCCACGAAGAGCGCAGGAATGTCCACAGGTTCCTCGGGCAGGGCTTCCAAGATTTGCGGCATGGCCGCCTCGAGCACCGGAATGTTAATGCGCCATGCGAAGGTGTCGCGGTCTTTTCGGTAGAGGCTTTTCAGCAAAAATTGCCGCACCCCGAAGTCGGGCATGTGCGGCTTCATCTGTTCCTCAGCATCTTTTCGAGAAGTGAGGGATTCAGGTTTTACCGCCTTCAGCGCTTCGAGCACCGGCCCGTGGTGAGGTTCGTAGGTTTTCACGCCCATGTCGATCACGGCTATTTTATCCGCCTTTCCGGGAAAAAGCTGTGCGAACCGCATGGCTGTTTTTCCCCCCATGGAGTGGCCGATGATGACCGGTGATTTTAGCTCCTCCCGCTCGATGAAGCGGTTGAGGTCTCCGGCCATGAGGTCGTAATTCATCTCGTCGCTGTGGGGAGAACGGCCGTGGTTGCGCTGGTCGACCAGGTAAACGGCGTTGTCATCTGCCAGTTTTTTTCCGAGGGTGAGCCAGTTGTCAGATCCGCCGAAAAGGCCGTGGAGAATCACCAGAGGTTTTCCTTCCCCGTATTTTTGAAAAAAGAGCTTCATCGCAGTGCTTTCAGATAGAGTTTTACAGTGTTTTCGAGGCCGAGGTAGAGGGCGTCGCAGATCAGGGCGTGGCCTATGGAGACTTCTGCCAAATCGGAAACAGATTCGTGAAAGAAGCGCAGGTTCTCCAGATCGAGGTCGTGGCCGGCATTTACGCCCAACCCGCATTTCACCGCATGTTCGGCAGCCGAGACGTAGGGGGCGACGGAATCCGCTTTATTTTTTCGAAAGGCCGTCGCGTAGGCTTCGGTGTAGAGTTCGATCCGGTCGGCGCCGGTTTCCGCAGCACCCTCAACGGTTTCCTTAAGGGGGTCGACAAAAAGACTCACGCGGCAGCCCATATCCTTGAGCCGCGATACGGTCTCCGAAAGAAACTTTCGGTGCTTCACGGTATCCCAGCCTGCATCGGAGGTGAGCACGTCCGGCCCGTCAGGTACAAGGGTGGCTTGTTCGGGGCGCACATCCTTGCAGAGATTGAAAAACCGCTCGTCCGGATATCCTTCAATATTGTATTCGGTAGTGATAAGCGGCTTGAGATTGTATACATCCCGTGTGGTGATGTGTCGCTCATCCGGACGCGGGTGTATGGTGATGCCTTGTGCACCGAACTGCTGGCAGTCGATGACTACCTGTTCGAGGTTTGGGTTGTTGCCCCCGCGGGCATTGCGCAAGGTGGCTATCTTGTTGACATTTACACTTAGCTTTGTCATCGATTTCTGAGTATATTGCGCCTTCGGCGCCACAAATGTAAAGTTTAAGGGACGCTTTTTGTTTTTAACGATTGAACTTATGCGAGCAGGAGACCTAATCAGTGACGAGATACCTACCTTAGAGGGCAGCGACAGCGGTTTGTTTGCCATGCAGTTGCTCGACGAGTATAAGATGACCCATCTGCCCGTGGTAGAGAAGAACCGGCTGCTCGGCCTGATATCAGACACGGCGGTGTACGAGATCGACGATCATGAAAAGCCACTCAGCGAGATGCGCGAGCACCTGCAGCAAATTTTTGTGGTGCAGGACCGTCACGTATATGATTTGGTCAAGACCGCGGCAGATTTTCATCTCAGCGCCGTTCCGATTGTGGATATGAACGGCAGTTATGTCGGCGTGGTCAGCATCTACTGCCTCGTGCGCGAGCTTTCTAAAATTTCGGCCGTCAACGACCCCGGAGCCATTGTTGTCCTGGAGGTGCCCGAAAAGGACTACAGCCTTTCCGAAATTGCCCAAATCGTGGAATCTGACGATGCCCGAATCATCAGCGCCAATGTGACCTCCACACCCGATTCTACCAAAATGGATGTCACTCTGAAGATTAACCGCGACAATGTGGACGGCATCCTGCGAAGCTTCCAAAGGTACGACTACGTTGTCAGTGCATCCTACCGGCGGGAAGGATACGGCAGTGACCTCCGTGACCGCTACGACGAATTGATGCGCTACCTCAATACCTGAACACGCTGTATGCTGCGTTTATTCTGCGCGCTCCTGTTCCTTTGCACTTGTTCTTTCGGCGCCGTTGCCCAAGAGGGCAGCTCCTTGGTCTTAGATACCACCCGCGCGGTCATCGTTACCGAGATACTTTTTGATGGAAATAAGCTCACAAAGGAACGCATTCTACTGCGTGAGATGAGCTTTAAGGCGGGAGATAAGCTGTATTGGAGTAATTTGCGCGCGGCGCTCGAGCAGTCTTCCAACAACCTCATGAACCTCGAGCTCTTTAATTTTGTGGAAGCCGAGCCGATACCCGTGGGGGAAGGGGAGGTGCTTGTGCTCTTCACCCTTCAGGAGCGATGGTACATCTATCCGGTTCCCATCTTTGAAATTGCCGAAACGAATTTTAATACTTGGTGGGAAAACCGTGAACTGCGCTGGCTGAATTACGGGATATCCGTAAAGCACAAAAATTTCAGAGGCCTCAATCAAAATCTGGCTTTTATGGCCCGATTCGGCTATACCAGAAGGTTCAGCGCATCATACTCCATACCCAACCTCAACAAGAAGCAGACCCTCGGTCTCGAGCTCGCTGCGGGGTATTTTGAAAACAATGAGCTGGTATGGAATACCTTCGGGAATGAACGGCTTTTTTACAACAATCCCGAGGACAAAGCCCGCCGCTGGTTCGAATACCGCGCAGGACTTACCTACCGGGAAAATATTTTTACCCGGCATACCCTGAACCTGTCTTTCCACGATGTGACGGTGAACGATACCGTGCCCGTGCTCAATCCCGAATACCTCCCCTCCCCGGGATCGCGTGCTCAATTTCTGCGTGTGAGCTATAACCTGAGTTTCGACAACCGCGACTACCGCAGATACCCCCTGCGCGGAATCCTGCTTTACGCGCATTTTCAGCAAGACGGACTGGGGCTGATCAATCGAGACGGCTTTAATCTTTTTACCACCCAGGCAAGCTACCGCCACCACCACAAGTTGAGCGACCGCTGGTATGTGGCACACGCCCTTACGGGAAAAGTCAACTGGTCTCGGCCGCCTTATTACCTCGTCAATGCCCTCGGATACGGACACTTCGTCAGGGGGTACGAAATGTTTGTGATCGACGGGACGCGCTTCGGGCTGCTTCAGAGCAACCTGAAATACGAAGTGCTCAAACCCAAGACCATCAGCCTGCCCATGATGCCCTCGCAATTCAGCGAGACCTTCATCGCCGTATATGCCAACCTCTTCTTTGATGCGGGTTATGTGCACGGACCTTTGTTTGCGGACGTCAATTCGCTGGTGAATGAATACCTTTACAGTATGGGGCTCGGACTTGATGTAGTGTCATACTATGACAAAGTGATGCGCGTGGAGGGATCGATCAACGGTCTGGGCAGGGCAGCTGTTTTTGTACATTTTACCCAATCGTTTTGAAAAAAATCGCCATTTACGGAAAGCCCGTTGAAAATCCGCTCAACGCATCGGTGCGCAAGATGACCGCTTCGATGGAGCGCAAAGGTTTTGAAGTGATTTACTACGAGCGCTTTGCTAAATTTTTGACGGCGCGAGGATTTCTTCCGGAGGGAATCCCCGTTTTTAACCGCGAGAACGTGAACCTCGACGGTATCGCCTTTCTGGTCAGCATGGGCGGAGACGGTACCTTTCTCGATACCGCTACCCTGATCGGAAATTCGGGGGTCCCTGTGGTCGGAATCAATGCAGGCAGGCTGGGATTTATCTCGGGCACCGGTGTGGCCGAAACCGAGGCCGTTTGCGACGCATGGCTCGAAGGTACGGTGAGGTTCGAAAACCGAAGTTTGCTGCAATTGCATTCCGAGCGCAACCACTTTGCTCCGCAGAATTTTGCACTGAATGAACTCACGGTACTGAAGAAAGATTCGGCAGCCATGGTGCGTATAGACGTGGACATCAACGGGGAGGCCTTGAACAGCTATTGGGCAGACGGCCTCATCGTATGCACCCCAACGGGCAGCACCGCCTATTCTCTGAGCTGTGGGGGGCCTATCGTGATGCCCGGCTCCGAAAACTTTGTAATCACTCCCATTGCTCCCCACAACCTCAACGTGCGGCCCGTCGTGGTGAGCAATTCCGCCGAAATTACCATCCGCGTCTCCGGCAGGAGCGATCACTTCCTGCTGGCCCTCGACAACCGCCCGGACGATTTCGGTCCGGATGAGGTACTTACCGTAAAACGTGCCCCTTTCGATCTCAGGATTATTCAGCCCGAAGGGCACAGCTTCCTGAATACCCTTCGCAATAAGTTGGCTTGGGGCTATGACAAGCGGAATTGAACTAACTTTGCGGCCTTCCGTGAAGTGCAATAAATTTGCGGCAGAAACGCTATAATGAAGGTGAATCGAGTACTGTTTACGCTGTTTGTGCTGTTTTTTGCGGTGCGTGCCTCTGCGCAATACCACGAGGTAGGCCTTATGGCGGCACAAGCGCACTACATCGGTGAGCTCAACCCCTACCGCCACATACCCGAGCGTTTTGACCTCGGAGGGGGACTCATTTACCGCTACAATTGGAGCGACCGCTGGGCCTTCAAGTCTAGTGTGCTCTACGGCACCTTTTATGCAAATGATGCCGATTCCGACAGCGAGTGGCAGCGCAACCGAAACCTCTCCGTACGCACAAGCATACTCGAGGTAAGCGGACAAATCGAGCTCAACTTCCTGACTTATGAGATAGGTGACCCGAGACGTCCGAGCACCCCTTACCTCTTTCTGGGATTTTCCGTGTTTCGCTTCAATCCGCAGGCGGAGTTCAACGGAAGGTGGATAGACTTGCAGCCCCTGGGTACGGAGGGTCAGGGCATCCCGGGTTTTGAAGACCGTTATCCGCTTACGCAGGTGAGCTTACCTTTCGGGATAGGGTTTAAGTTCAACATCTGGAAGAACCTCGGAGGTGCCGTAGAGTGGGGCATGCGCCGCACTTGGACCGACTACCTCGACGATGTTGGAGGCGTATATGCCGACCCTGTTCTCCTTGAAGATCAAAACGGCCCCCTGGCAGCCCTCCTCGCCGATCGGAGCCTGCAGCCGTTGGGACCGGACGGTACAAATGCCGAAATGCAACGCGGTGAAACCAACCGCACCGACTACTATATTTTTGCCGGTTTTATGCTCACTTACAAAATCGGAAAACCACAGATAAAATGCCCCACAGCCCTGAATTAAAGGTTTTGGATATAACCAAAATTTAAGACCTTTGCGCACGCTTGCAATGAGCCTCAAAGACAAGATAGCAAAAGACCGGGTGCCCGGGCATGTCGCGGTCATTATGGACGGCAACGGACGGTGGGCAAAAAACCACGGCCAAGAACGTGTCTACGGACATATGAACGGCGTGAACGGTGTGCGCGAAGCCTTGACGGGCGCAGCGGAGATCGGTGTGGAGTATTTGACCCTCTACGCCTTCAGTACCGAAAATTGGGACCGTCCGATGGAAGAGGTCAGCGCGCTGATGGATCTCCTGGTGCAAACCATCGTTCGTGAAATCGATGCCCTTGCGGAAAAAGAAGTGCGGCTCAAAGCCATCGGCGATTTGGACCTTCTTCCTCAGCAGTGCCGAAAAGCCCTCGAGGCCGCGATCAAGCGCACTGAAAACAACGATCGCATTACCCTGGTGCTGGCCCTCAGCTACAGTTCCCGCCGGGAAATTGCCAAAGCTGTCAAGGCCATTGCTCGGCAGGCGAAAGCCGGAAAAATTGACCCTGAAACCATCGACCAAAATACCATCCGAGATTTCCTCGAAACGCGGAATATACCTGACCCTGAATTGGTGATACGCACCAGCGGAGAAAAGCGCATCAGCAATTTCCTGCTCTGGCAAATCGCCTACAGCGAGCTTTATTTTACGCAGACTTTATGGCCCGATTTCAAAAAAGAGCCCTTTTTTGAAGCCGTCATTGCCTACCAAAACCGCGAAAGAAGATTTGGAAAAATCAGTGAGCAGATTACCGCGTAAGTGCTTAGGCTTTTTGCTCGCGGCCGCCTTCTGTATTTGGGGCGGAGGCCTCGTTGCGCAAACCGGTATAGGCGATTTTGAAGTGGATTACCGCAATCCGCGCGAATTTGTGATCGGAGGAATCTCCGTAGAGGGTGCCCGCAATTTCGATGCCCAAGCCATTACCCTCTTCTCGGGACTTTCCGTGGGGCAGGAAATCACCATTCCGGGTGACAAAATTTCAGAGGCCATCAAAAATCTCTGGAAGCAAAAGCTTTTCGACAACATTCAAATCAAAATATCGGAAATTCGCGGAAGCGAAGTCTTCCTTACGGTGGAATTGCGCGAGCGGGCCCGCCTGTCGCGGTTTCGATTTGAGGGTGTATCCAAGGGTGAAGCGGAAACCCTCCGTGAGAAAATCAACCTTGTAAGGGGTACCATCGTCAATGAAAACCTTGTGACGAATACCTCCAATATTATTCGAAAGCACTTCACCGAAAAGGGATTTCTCGACACGCGGGTCGAAGTCGGGCAGTTTCCCGATACGCTGGTGGCAAATAGCGAATTTCTCGTGATTACCGTCGAGAAAAACGACAAAATTAAGATCGGAAATATTAATTTCTACGGCGCCGAGCAGGTGTCCGAAAAGAAACTGCGAAAGTCGATGAAAAAGACCAAAGAGAAGTCGATTCTGCGCCTTTTCAGCCGGTCAAAGTTCATCGAAGAGCTCTACAGGAAGGACAAGAAAGCCATCTTGGAAGAGTATAACAGCCAAGGTTTTCGAAATGCCAAAATCCTCCGGGATTCCGTGTACAGAAACCCCGACGGAACCGTGGGTATTGATATTGAACTCAAAGAGGGCTTCAGGTTCTACTTCCGAAGCATTGAGTGGGTGGGCAACACCAAATACACATCGGCCCGATTGAGTGACATCTTGGGGATCGAGCCCGGTGAGATTTACGACAAGAAAAAGTTCGAAGAGCGCCTCTTCATGAATCCCAACGGCGGCGATGTAAGCTCCCTGTACCTCGATGACGGTTACCTCTCCTTCCAGGCCATTCCCGTGGAGAAGCGCGTGGAAAAAGACAGCATCGATATGCAGGTGCGCATCTATGAAGGGCGACAGTACAGGGTAAACAGCGTGATTATTAAAGGCAATACCAAAACCAATGACCGCGTCATTTTGCGGGAAATACGCACCAAGCCGGGCGATCTTTTCAGCCGGTCTGACATCATCCGTACGCAGCGCGAACTCGCACAGCTTGGGTACTTCGATCCTGAAGCCTTCGACATCACCCCCGTACAAAATGATCAAGACGGAACGGTAGACATCGTGTACACCGTTGCGGAGCGGCCCTCAGACCAGATTGAGCTCTCCGGAGGTTGGGGCGCGGGCCGTATTGTCGGTACGGTGGGGGTGTCATTTACCAACTTTGCGGTCAGAAATTTCTTCAAAAAAGGGGCTTGGAATCCGCTGCCCTCCGGTGACGGTCAGCGCTTCTCCATCCGGGCGCAGTCCAACGGCGCTTGGTTCCAGTCTTACAATATGTCCTTTACCGAACCCTGGCTGGGAGGCAAAAAGCCCAATGCACTCACCATAGGTGTACAGCGCTCCGTGCAAACCAACGGAATCACCCGACGCATGGCCGAGCAGGGCTTGGAACGGCAGGCTTTGTATATCACAGGGGGTAACATATCACTCGGGAAGCGGCTCAATTGGCCCGATGACTACTTCACCTTCATGGCAGGGATCAGCTACCTCTATTACGACATTCAGAACTTCACCCAAGGTCAGGGTGTCGGGCTTTTCGCACTTACAGACGGTACGTCAAACAATTTTGCCTTCATGTTCAATTTCGGACGAAATTCTGTTTTCGATCCGATCTACCCGCGGTACGGAAGCAACATACGCCTCAACACCAAGTTTACCCTGCCTTACTCTTCATTCGACGGATTGGACTATGCCGGCGGCGTGACCGAGCAGGAGCGCAACAGATGGGCGGAATACTACAAGTGGAAGTTTGTGGCAGAGTGGTACACTGAACTCGCACCCAAGCTCGTCCTCATGGCGCGGTCGGGCTTCGGATTCCTCGGGTTTTACAACCGCGACAAGGGCGTTTCACCCTTCGAACGGTTCTACCTCGGTGGGGTTCCCATCGCGGGATTTGCCCTCGACGGTCGGGAGCTCATCGCCCTGCGGGGATACGACGACCTCAGTCTCTCGCCCCTGGTGGGCTCTAATATTGTGGCCAAGCATACCCTCGAGCTCCGGTATCCGATTTCTCTCAACCCCCAGGCTACAATATTTGCTTTGGGCTTCCTCGAAGCGGGAAACACTTATGACGGTATAGAAAACTTTGACCCCTTCCGTATGTACCGCGGTACGGGAATGGGTTTGCGTATATTTCTGCCCATGTTCGGCCTGATGGGGCTCGATTACGGGTGGAGATTCGATGATGTGGTCGGCGCTCCGAATATGGCACGATCACAGTTTCACTTTACCATTGGCATGAATCTTGGAGAACTTTGAAAACTTTGTAATTTCGTCCGTCATTTTGAAAATTCGTCAGTACCAAAAATGAGAGCCCCGGTCTTCATAGCCGTTTTACTGCTCACTTGCGCATCTGCATTCGCGCAGCGGTATGCTTATGTGGATACAGAGTATATTCTCAGCAACCTCAAAGCATACTCTGACGCCCAGAAAGAGTTGGATCGGGTCTCTAACCAATGGCAGAAAGAAATTGAAGACCGCTACACGGGAATCGATCGCCTGCGCAAAGCTTATCAGGCCGAAAAGGTCCTGCTTACCGCAGAAATGCGCAAAGAGCGCGAAGAGGAGATCGTGCGGAAGGAAGAAGAAGCACGTGAGCTGAAGCGACAACGCTTCGGTGTAGACGGTGACCTCTTCCAAAAACGTATAGAGCTCATTCAACCCATCCAAGACGATGTGTACAACGCCATCAAAGAGGTGGCTCAGGGTGGGGGATTTGCAGTTATTTTCGACAAAGGGAACCAGAGCAATATCCTCTATTCAGATCCGCGCTACGACAAAAGCGACCGTGTACTCAGCAGGCTAGGCGTGAGCCGAAGAGACCGCGAGGGCGGCGATGACGCAGGCGGCGGAGCAGCAGAAGAGCGACGCGATGACGGCGGCGGTGCCGGAAGCCGCGGCGGCGGCGAAATGCAAAGGCGTTGATTACCGGAAAAACAGACAATAAAAACCAAATCAGAAACAATTAAGCATGAAAAAGCTAATCATCATCTTGGCGGTATTTTTGGGAGCCTTGACCCAAGCGGAAGCCCAAAAATTGGGGCATGCCAATTTTGAGGAAATCGTGACAATGCTTCCCGAGCGTGCCGAAGCGGAAAAGAAAGTCCAAGACCTTCAAAAGAAGCTTGAAACTCGGTTGAGTAAAATGATCGAAACCTATCAGGCGAAAGTCTCCGAATTCGAAAATGATCAGGACATGAGCGAAGCGATGAAAACCAGCGCCGCAGGAGAAATACAAGATCTCCAGCGCCGCATTCAGGAATTTCAGCAAACTGCTTACACTGAAATTGAAACCAAGCAGAACGAGCTGATGGCCGGAATGTTTACCAAGGTGCGCGAAGCCGCGGAAAAGGTAGGGAAAGAACAGAGCTACACCTATATTTTCGATTCGAGCAGCCAAGGCGGATTGCTTTACTCGGGAGGAGAGGACATTACCTCAAAAATTAAGACCGAACTCGGCATCTGATGCTCCTTCCTTCGAATCACGGTATTGAGAAAACATCCCCGCGCCGGGATGTTTTTTTGTTTTGGACTCCCTCAACTTTTCACCGGTGAATGCGCAAAGCCCCATCGGTATTTTTGATTCGGGTATCGGCGGGCTCACCGTAGCGGCCGCAGTAGCTCGGAAGCTGCCGGCTGAGCGTATTTTGTATTACGGCGATACGGCCCACCTGCCTTACGGCGAAAAATCGCCGACAGCGCTCCGATCTTACGCCGAAGGCATTACCGATTTCCTGGTTTCGGAGGGCTGTAAGGCTGTAGTCATTGCCTGCAATTCCGCCTCCGCCGTGGCCACGGCTTCGGTGAAAAAGCGGGTGGGAAAATCCGTGCCGGTGATCGATGTGATCAGCCCCACGGCGCATTATGCAGGATTAAAATACGGCAGAGGAAAGATCGGTGTCATCGCCACAAAAGCCACCGTAAATTCGAGAATCTATGCGCGCCGCATCGGGAAGTACGCCCCCGATGCGAAGGTCACGATGCTGGCCACTCCGCTTCTGGTCGCCATGATCGAAGAGGGTTTTTTCAACAACAATATTTCTAAAGCTGTGATTGCCTCCTACCTCGACAGGGCCAATCTCCGCGATATTGACGCCCTGATTTTGGGGTGTACGCATTTTCCTCTTATCAAATCGGAGATCCGAATGCACTGCGCACAACGCACGGAAGTGATAGACTCCGCTGAAATGATCGCAGACCGCACAGCGGAAGCCCTCGGAAAACGCGGATTACTGCGCGGGAATGCGGCAGGAAAGGCGAAGCCCGAGCACCGCTTTTACGTTTCCGATCTCACGCCTTCTTTCAGCGAGAGTACAAAGATTTTTTTCGGGAAGAAACTCAAGCTTCAACAAAGGAATCTTTGGGCCTGAACGGGCTGTAATGCCGTGATTCACCTTCCGGAGATCGACAGATTACCTGTCCTCCTCGGACACCTTTTCATCCTTCTTCTGCTCCTTATCCTTATTTTCCTTGTCCTCCTCAGTAGGCTTGTAGCCGAATAGCTTGTTCTTTTTGATCATGACATCCACATAGTTGGGCACCATGGTTTCCCAGCCGCTCTCGCCTTCGCGTATTTTCCGCAGGGTCTCTCGGCTGTGAATCTGGAGTACTTCCGGGTCGAAATCCTCCAGGTCAACGATGCGGCCGTTATCAATGAGATAGTCGTAAAGCGGCCGCAGGCGGGGGTGTACGGGCATGTTTTTGCTCGTAATAATCTCTGCTTCCGTATCGGGATGCGAGGGATAGAGGTATACCTTCAGATCGCGCGTGAAAAGAATACCGAAAGCTTCCAAAATGCCGCCGTTCAGGTCACGGTAGTATTTTTCGTTGAAAAGTTCGATCATATTGTTGATGCCCATAATCAGGCCCATGCGCATCTTGGTAAAATTCGAGAAGTACTGAATGAGCTTGTAGTACTCCTGGTAATTGGATATCAATACGGTCTGACCCAAAGAGCAGAGGATGTCAGCGCGATCGATGAAATCTTGCTCGTCGATGTCTCCGTCTGCACTAAGGTTGTTGAGGGTGATTTCAAAAAGTACCTGAAGCTTTTCAGAGTCCACACGATTTTCGGTCACAAATTTATTGTACCCGTTGATAATCATGTCTATATTCACCTTGGTCACGGGACGAAAACTTCCGCGGATGGCGAGGATATTCTTCTTGTACAAGAGGTCTGCCGGCTGAAGATTTTTTCCGTCGGGACTGAAGATAACGGCATCGGTCATTCCGTTTTTCACCAGCTGCAAGCTGAGCAGGCGGTTGTCTACTTTTTCAAAATCAGGACCGGTCATGGAGACCATGTCCATCTCGATCTGATCGCGTGTGAGGTTGTCGTAGAGAGACTGCAGGTATTCACGGGCATTTTGGTAGTAGAAAAAAGCACCGTAAATCATATTGACGCCGAGCACGCCGATGGTTTCCTGCTGTGTGGCCGCATCATTCTCATTGAGCTGCACGTGAAGGATGATTTCGTTCGGCTCTTTCTCCGGGCTCGTTTGAAATTTCAAGCCCATCCAGCCGTGGCCTCGGTACCTTTTATGAAAATCGATGGTAGCCACGGTATTCGCGTAGGCAAAAAATTTCTTTGAAGGATGCTTGCTCCTGTTAAGCCGCTTTTCAATCAGGCTGTACTCATGGTCAGTCATTTTCCGCAGCCGAGGCTCGCACACATAGCGGTTGTTCTCCTCCGGGCCGTAGATGGCATCACTGAAGTCTTTGTCATAAGCGGACATCGCTTTAGCGATGGTTCCGGATGCCCCTCCCGACCGAAAAAAGTGCCTGACCACTTCCTGGCCCGCTCCGATCTCGGCGAAGGTGCCGTAAATCTCCGGCTCCAAATTAACTCTCAGTGCCTTCTGTTTCGACGAAAGTATGACCCTTTCCAATGTTCTCAAGTCTTTGGTACTTGGCGAAGTTAACGCCTTTGGAAGAAAGGGCATAGGCTTTTCGGCCTTTTTAACAGGTCTGTATTGATGCCATAATCCCTAACTTCGCAGGGTGATGAAATTGACATTTTTGGGGACGGGAACCTCGCAGGGTATTCCCGTCATCGGGTGCGGTTGTGAGGTGTGTTCTTCTGATGATCCGCGCGATAAAAGGCTGCGCACATCGGCCATGCTTTCTGTCCGAGACAAAAATTTCGTTTTCGATACGGGCCCCGATTTCAGGCAGCAGATGCTCAGAGAGCGCGTGGACAATGTGCACGCCGTGCTCTACACCCATGAGCACAAGGACCACATCGCCGGAATGGATGACATTCGTCCTTTCAATTTCAAGTACAGAAAGCCGCTTGAGATTTATGCCTCTGAGGCCGTACAGGTCGCCCTGAAGCGCGAATACCACTACGTCTTCAGCGATGACAAATATCCGGGTGTTCCCGAGGTGAATATCCACGACATTTTTCATACCGAATCCTTTGATGTGCAAGGGGTAACCTTCACCCCGATTCGGGTGCTTCACTACAAAATGCCCGTTTTGGGATTTCGTACGGGCAACCTTGCTTACGTCACTGATGCCAAGACCATCGCTCCGGAAGAGAAGGACAAGCTGTGCGGACTCGATGTGCTCGTGCTCAATGCACTGCGCATTAAACCGCACATTTCTCATTTCAATCTGGAAGAGGCCCTGGCGCTCGTAGATGAATTGCGTCCCCGACGGGCTTACTTCACGCACATTTCGCACCTTTTAGGCCGGCACGAGGAGGTGAGTAAGTTGCTTCCGGAGGGGGTTGAGCTGGCCTTTGACGGCTTGCAGGTGACCTGTTGATTCAGGGGTTTAGCGAAATTTTGCCCCTGTTGAGCACCCCGATCACCCGCCCGCGGAGTACCTTTCCGCGCTCTGCGATATTGTACGCCTTGCTGTGGAAAGGGCTTCCCGCCGGGGTTCCTTCCTTTTCGGTAAAATCCGTTTCACCCGAAGTGCAGAACAGCGTGAGCTCCGCTTTTTCGCCCTCGGCAATCTCGGGTAAGGGAATTCCCGCCGCTTCTCTGGGCGCCGTGGTGAATGCGGCTGTGAGCCGGTCTGCGGGAACCTTGTCCCCAAGGGCTTCCCAAAGCAGGGGGAAGAAGGTCTCGATCCCCGCAGTTCCGAAGGCTGCAAAATCGAACTCACATTTTTTTCGCTCTTCATCTTCCGGGGTATGGTCGGAGGAGATGATTTGAATATCGCCCGCGGCCAAGGCCTTGATAAGCTGCTTGCGGTTGGCTTCTTCGCGCAAGGGCGGCATGAGCTTGTGCGCGCTGTTGAATCCGCTCAGGGCCGAGTCGCTGTAAGCCAGGTGGGCGGCAGTGGTCTCGCAAGTTACGTCCAGACCCTTTTTCCGGGCTGCTTTCACTGCCTGCACCGATGCCGCTGTGCTCAGCGGTCCGAGGTGGAGTTTTCCGCCCGTGTATTCCAGCAGGGCCAAATCGCGCATGACCGCAGATTCTTCTGCCATGGCCGGTATTCCTTTCAGCCCCAGAAGTGTGCTTTGCAGCCCTTCATTCATCTGCCCGTTGGGCACCAAGGAGGTATCACAGGGGAAATGCGCAATCCTCCCGCCGAAGTTTTTTGCGTAAAGCAAGGCCCGCTGCAGGAGGCCCGACTCGCGGATACTGCGCTTGTCATCGCCGAAGAGGGCCGCTCCGGCCGAATGCATGTCGAAAAGTTCGGCAAGACTCTCGCCCTTCAATCCTTTGGACAGGCTGCCCACGGGAACCAGTGATGTAATGCTGTTCCTGCTCCTGTTGAGGAGGTATTCCACCGCACCCTTATTATCGACGGGGGGAGTGGTGTGGGGTGATACGGCCACTGCCGTAAATCCGCCGGCAGCCGCAGCCCGAAGTCCGCTTTCCAGGTTTTCCTTGTGCTCGGCACCGGGATCCCTGAAGTCGGCTCGGAAATCCATCCATCCCACCGATACACGAAGCCCCGGGGCCTCAACGGTTTTATCGGCCGCATCGCCTATGCGCGCGGCAATCTTTACAATCTTCCCTCCCTCGATGAGAAGGTCCCGCTTTTTCCCGTTGTCAGGGTGTCGCAGGTCGGTGATTACGGCTTGGGAGATCAGGATTTTCATGCGGCAACAGGCGATTTTCGAATTCGGAGCAAGAGTGTTTCGGCAAGGAGAAAAAGCAGCACCAAAATCAGGCAGAGTTTCCACAGGGGTGTTCCGCGGTTTACCTGTTCGATCTGCGCGGTTAAGTTATCAGAGGTGCCGTCGAATATTTTAAACACTTCCGTGGTTTCGGCGATGGCTGCCAATTCTTCCCGCGTGAATGAGCTAAGGTCACTTTCTTCGCGCAGGTAATTGATTCCCACTGCAGAGATCTGCTCATCGTTGTATATCAGGCTGTAATTTCCTGCTGAGCTGATTTCCGGTCCCGGACTGATGAAGAAACGGCCCTCGCTGCGGCGGTAAAGCGGAATCACATCTGCGCCTGCTTCCTCGTTGACCAGCCGTATGCTTTGACCCCCCGTTTGCCTGAATGCAGGTACCGTAAAGTAAGCATCGTCTTCGGCCCAAATGCTGCGAATGCCCGACGAACCGCTCAGCTCGCCGATGCGCAGCGCGGTGGCCACAAATAGCGCGTGACGCGAAAAATTGTTGTCGGAACGGCTCAAGCCGCTGTGTTGTATGTAGAGGTTGCCGCGTCCGGAAGCGTATGCCGTCAAGAAGGGGTCTCCACCGGCGAGGCGCATCACAGGATCGCCTCCGGAGGTTCGTACGGCAGGATAGAAACGTTTTACCTCCGGCAGGTCCATATTTTTCGTAATACGCTCAAAAACGCCCCGATAGAGGGGGTGTTCGGTATTCAGGCTTAATACCTTGCGTTCGGCCTCGATGAGCGGTGAGAACGGTCGCGCTCCCGTTTCGGCAAAAAATGCATTATACGACGGCAAATCTATCTCGGCAGAAGGGATGATCCAGGCGGTGCCGCCGTTTTCGATAAAACTGCGCAGCTCGCCGGCCAGTCCGCCGGGAATTTCATTGAGCCGGTCGAGAATGATCAGGCTGTAGGTGCCCATATTCGAGTAATCTACACCGCGCGGATTTACGGTGTGATAGGTGTACACCGAATCTCCCGAAAACACTCCTCGCAGCGGATCCGGTGCATCGGAGTTTTCCCGAATGGCCAGTATCGGAATCTCTTCGAAAACGTCGTATGAAAAGTAGTAGGTGTCATCGTAGGTCACCGGATTGTCCGTGATTTCGACCGCTGCTTTTCTCACCCCGGGCTTTTCATGCACAAATTCAAGCGCCGCACTTACCTTCTCCCCCGGATCCGCATCCACGCTTGCTACGGCACGCTTGATGCCGTTCACGTCCAAGCGCAGCGGAATGTTCTCCTCGCGGGCCTCCCCCGCATTGACTACGCGCACGCGGACCACATCAGCCTCACCCAGCTTGCGCACCGGGGTGTCGAACCATACGGAGTCGATGTACAGGTTTGAAAGATCATTGCGCTCGAGATGTACAAGGGAGCGCTCGTAGAGGGTGTCGGGCGGCACCTCTGCGAAGTCAAATCGGCTTTTTTGGAAATCGGAAATGATGTAGGCTTTCGGTTTTCCTTCACCGGCGGCATTGCTGAGCAAATCTCGAAGACGGGAGTTGATTTCAGCGTAGCTTCTCGATTTCGGGCTGAGGTCTGTTTCCTGCACCAGGTCGGTGAACACCTGCCTGCTTACCGGACGGCTGTGGCGCCCGTCAAAATCGTGGGTGAGAAGAAGAAAGCGGTCTGTGGGCTCGTGGGCCGCAGCGATGTCGAGGGCCCTGTTTTTGGCCACGTCGATCAGCGGGCCGGCTTCGCTTTCACCTTCCATGCTGAAGCTGTTGTCCAGAAATACGGCCACCGTGCGGCGGTCGGTCACCCGTTCTGCTTCGTCGGCCGGTATGAAGGGCTGTGCGAAGGCCAGCACCAGAAAAGCGAGGGCCGCCATGCGCGCCAGGAGGGTCAGGAGGTGGCGCAGCTTGTTTTGAGAACGGGTTTTCTGCTTGATGTCGCGCAAAAAGCGCACATTGGTGAAGGGAATTTTTTTAAACCGCCTGAAATTGAACAGGTGAATGATGATCGGCACCGCGAGCGCGGCGAGGGCATAGAGAAAGCCGGGGTACA
>PXBH01000228.1 GCA_003565555.1 Cryomorphaceae bacterium
GATATACGCATATCTTCATAGGCGGAGAGCGAGGTGCGGGTTTCCGCATTTTCAATCCAAGACCCGTCTCCCGGATCATTTTTCAGCCGGGGATTGTAATTGATGAGGTGGCCGTTTACATGGTGCACGGCCTGCCGGTTGCCGGGAGCAAACCCTACCGCGGCCAGGACGGTGTCCTGCGGGAGTTCAAAGCCTATTTTTGCGAGATAGAAACGGTCACGCATACTTCCGCGGATGTGAACGGTGTCCGGGAAGAGCAGGCGCATGTCCGGCTCGGGGATTTCCGCCTCTTCGAGGTCAATCAACCCGCCTGCAGGGGCTTGTCCTTCCGGTCCTTCCGCATCAAACCATTTCATGAAAAGGGCTTTTTCCCGCGGGGTGAGAAATTTTTCGTCCTTGAATCTGCTGTAAGTCGGGTCGGCGGGCCAGGGCGGCATATAGTCGTCGGCCACCACAGCGCGCACGGTCTTCAGCCGCTTCTTAAAATCGGCGTACGCCCTCAGAGGAAAAGGGCCCGCACCGTTTTCGCGGTGGCAGGGCGTGCACCGCACCGCAGCCACGGGGGCCACATGCTCCCAAAACAGCACCGAATCGGGCAGCACGAACGAGCCCGCCTCGGCATGGGTCACTTCATCCCGGTCGGGATCGGGCCACGTGCAGCCGGATACCGCAAGGAGTAGTACAAGAACGGCGGTCGGAAAATATCTCATCATCACTCAATAAAACAACCCACGGCATCCGTGGTTTTCGGATCGATTTCTCTGCCGGCCCTGTAATTGCGGGCGGCATCGGTGAGGTAAAAGGCCGTGGGACGCGGGCGTTTTCTTCCGAGCGATACGGCCCAATTGTCGATGGCGCCGCGGTACACGGCAGCTCCGGTGCTGTCTGTCAGCACTGCTTCCGGGGTGATGACTGCGCCGTAGCGGCGGGCCAGCACGAAAGCTGTGTCTCGTATCAGTGGGATGTTCAGGCCGTGGCCGCTCAGATAGCTTTCCGCTTCGCGCATGGAGTAGTAGGTTCCGCTCACCACGGCCGTTAGCGGCAAATTCATTCCGGCCAGCGTGTCTGCAAGCGCGGGAAGCATCGGAGCATAGCTTTGGCAGAGTGGGCACTCCGGGGCGAGAAAGAGCAGTACGGTTTCCTTATTTTCCGCCAAAGCGGAGCCCGCACTGAGGCTCTGTTCGGTCATGTGCGTTTCGGGAGCCGTGGCCTCCGCGGGTTTTCCGTCTGTCGATCTGTCGCCCTCGCAAGCGGCAAATATCCATACCGCCGCGAGCAAGAAGCAATGAGTTCTGAGGTGCATGGTCGCGAAGATACAAAAGCCGGACCGCTGCAAATACGCAAAATTCTATCTTTGGCGCATGCCACCTCTGCTGCACCGAACGGTCTGCCTCGCTTTTGCCTTGCTCTTTGCAACGGCTTCGGCATTTGCCACCTCGGAATTCGCGGCGGAAGACTTTTCAATCAAAACGCCCTCCCTGTTCGTGAAAGGGGTGAGCCACCGCGTCGAACTCACCTGCCATGCACCGGAAAAGCTCGTCCCTTACGGAAACGCGCTGAGTATCGTGGTGAACGGGGCCCGCTACACGGCAGTGTTTGAGGGCGGAACGGCGTCGGTTCCCGTTATTTTCGACCGAAAGGAACCCCTTTCGCTCAAAGCGGGCAAATTTGTACATACCGAAACCGTAAACCCCATGCCCCTGTGGTGGAGCGTGGTTCCGCCCCTTTTGGTGATCCTGCTCGCTTTGCTTTTTCGCGAGGTGATCGGATCCCTGCTGGCGGGAATATTTCTCGGCGCGGCCGTGGCCGGCTATTACATGTCGGGGCCGTGGGGAGCTGTGTCGGGATTTTTCAGGGCCATGGACGGATACCTCGTGGATGCCCTCTTCGACAGGGGACACATTTCCGTGGTGGTCTTCTCCGTGGTCATCGGCGGCATCGTGGCGCTGATCAGCAAAAACGGGGGCATGCGGGCCGTGGTGGACGCCGTGGCGCGCCGGGCGCATACCCCGGCGGGCGGACAGAAGGCCACCTGGCTTCTGGGCATCGCGGTTTTTTTCGACGACTATGCCAATACCCTGGTGGTGGGCAATACCATGCGCTCCGTGACGGACAGGCTCCGCGTATCGCGTGAAAAGCTCGCCTACATCGTGGACAGTACGGCCGCTCCCGTGGCCGCCACAGCGCTGATCACCACCTGGATCGGAGCGGAACTGGGCTATATCGAGGGTGCCCTCGGCGCGGTGAATGCCGCCGGAAGTGCGACCGTTGATATGAGTGCCTACGCTGTATTTCTCCACTCGCTCCAATACGCATATTACCCGTTCTTTGCCTTGGTGCTCATCCTTTTCGTGGTGTACACGGGACGCGATTACGGGCCCATGTACAGTGCGGAACGCCGCGCACGCGCGGGGCGTCCGGCGGGGCGAGATGCCGCAACGGGTGCGGATGATGAGGCTTTTGCCCCCGAGCCGGGCGCGCCTTTGCGGAAGTTCAATGCACTGATCCCCGTGGGCACGGTGGTCTTCGGCACCGTGGCAGGCCTCTTCATCACGGGTTATGACTCCGCGGTGTGGTCAGACCCCGCCCTCGGATTCGGGAAGAAGCTCTCACTGACCGTCGGAAATTCCGACAGCTACCGGGCCTTGCTCTGGGCGTCGATTTCCGGGCTGATCATCGCCGTGGGTCTCACCGCCGCGCAGGGCATCATGACCTACCGAAAGGCCGTGGCGGCGGCCACGGAGGGCTTCAAAACCATGGTCGATGCCGTGGTCATCCTGCTGCTGGCCTGGGCCCTCGCCGCCCTCACCGAGCAGATGCACACGGCTGATTATCTCGCGGGCCTCGCCGGCGATTCCGTGGCGCCGTGGGCGGTGCCGGTGATCACCTTCGTACTCTCCGCCGCGGTGGCTTTTTCCACGGGATCGGCTTGGGGCACCATGGCCATCGTGTACCCGCTCATGCTGCCGCTCTCTTGGGAATTGTCCCTCGCCTCGGGCCTTCCGCCGGAAGCCGCCCTTCCGCTCTTCTTCAATGTGACTTCCTGCGTGCTGGCCGGGGCCGTGCTCGGCGACCATTGTTCGCCCATCAGCGATACCACCATCCTCAGCTCACTCGCCACGGGCTGCCACCACATGGACCACGTGCGCACCCAGCTGCCCTATGCCCTCACGGCCGGGGCTGCCGCTGCGGCTTTTATCGTATTGTCAGCCTTCGGCCTGCCTTGGTACCTGGGATTTCCCGCGGGTTTCGCCCTCCTCTTCGCGGCCGTCCGTTTTTTCGGAAAGAAGGTCGACGCCTGAACCTTCCTCATCGGGCAGGTAAGAGAGGAGCGCCGGCAGCAGGCTCAGGTCAAATACCAGTGCGAAAACCAAGGTCATGGTCACCAAGAGCCCGATGTAGAAAGTGCTTTGAAATGAGCTGAAGCAGAGGCTGAAAAATCCGCCGAACAGGATGATGCCCGTAATGATCAGCGCCTTGCCCGTGTACACGTAAGAGCGGCGGAGGGCCTCTCTGTTACCCGCGCCCTTGAGCAATTCGAATTTGTAACGGCTCAGGAGGTGGATGGTGTCGTCCACCGCGATGCCGAATGCAATGGTGAAAATGATGCTCGTGCTGAGCTTCAGGTCGATACCCGTCCAAAACATGACGGCGCCCACGGCGAGCAGGGGCAGCACATTGGGCACCAGGGCCACCGCCACCATACGGAGCGATTTGAACATCAGGCCCATGATGACGGAAATCAGGATGAAGGCCGTTCCCAGTCCCTTGGCCAGGCTGTACACGAGGTTTTGGTTGGTTCGATCGATCAGGGTACCCGTGCCGGTAACCTCGATGTCAAAGTCGCGGTCGAGGCCCTCGGCCGCTGCGAAGGCGCGGAGTGCTTCATTCCTTTCGGTAAATTCCCTTCCGCCCAGATCGGGTGCACGGCCGAAGATGCGGGCGTACGTCCCCGTACTGTCGATCAACAAGCGCAGTTTTCCCGCCTTTTTCAATCGCTGAAATTCCCGAAGTGCCGCCTCCGTCTCACGTGGGCGATCGGGGAGGGTGTAGTATTCGTTGCGCCCCCCCTTGGCACTGCGGTGCAGGGATTTGATCACCTCGGCGGGGGAGGTCAGGGCAGAGGCTCCGTAGGTCGTTTCCAGGTAGGTGTTGAGCCGGTCGATCTGTGCGATTATTTCGGCATCGACGAAAGTGAGGGTGTCGTTTTTCAACTTGAGCCCCGCCTCAAAGGGCCGCACTCCCGCGAAATACCGATCGAAGAAGGTGAAGTCTTTCCTGAGTTTTTCCCCGGGCCGGAGGTCTTCCAGGAGGTAATTGTCGAGGTCGAGGCGTGTCGCGCTCAGGGCAAAGAAGGTTCCCAGCACCATGTAGGTTCCGATCAGGGCGTTACGCCTTTTAAGCACCTTCCGGAAAAGGCGTTCGAGCACCGGGGCCCATACACGGTTGGCCTTTCGGCGCAGCGTTTTTTCCGGAGGGGAAGTAAGGGCCAGCCAAGCGGGCATCATGGTGATCGCTATGGCAAATGCCGCCAAGACTCCCGCGGCGGTGAGCAGCCCGAACTCGCGCAGGGCGGGAATCCCCGTGAAGTACAATGACGCAAAACCGATGGCCGGGGTCACGCTGGTAAGCAGGGTGGCGATGCCCGTGTCGAAGACCATCTTGCGGATGGCTTCATCGCGGGAGGCACCGCGGCTCAGTTCCTCCAAGTAGCGGGCGTAGAGGTGCACGGCGTCGCTCATCCCCACCACGAAGATGACCGGAGGCAACATATTGAGCAATATTCCGATCCCGCTTCCCGCCAAATTCATGATCCCGATGCTCCACACCACGGCCAGAAGCACCGTGACCAGAGGGAGTACAATGCCCCGAAAACTCTTGAACATCACGTAGAGCAGCAGGGTAACGAAGAGCACCGCTATGGCCATGAACATACCGAACTCACGCTGAATCTTATTGATGTACACCACCTGCCCGATGGCCCGGCCGGCCACGTGCACACCGTCGAAATCAAAAGGCGCCAAGGCCGCTTCGATGCCCGCGGCCAGTTCGTCACACCGCGTTTTGCTGAGCCGCTCCCGGGTTTGAATCACGAGGCTCACAGCGGTGGTGTCTTTGGAAAAGAGGTTGTTCACCAAAGAAGGATCGGCCGTGACGCGTGCCGAGTCGAGGGCGTAATTGCCCGTGAGCAGCGGTTTGTTGAACACCGCACCCGTGAGCGGTTCGCGCACGGGCAGGGTCACATTCACGGGTGAGGTCACCGCGATGACGTGCGGCACCTTTTCCAGGGCATCCGTCAGCGCTTCCAGCTTTTCCGTAAAGGCTTGATTGAACACCCCGTTTCGGGACACCACCCCGACCAGCACGAAATCGTTGTCCGTGCCGAAGGTGTTGCGGTGGTTTTCGAAGTATTCCGTCAGCGGATCGTCGGGCCTGAAGAATTTGTCAAAGTCGTAGTCGAAATACGTATCGGGCAGAGTAGAGGCCAGCCCGAAGGTGACCGCCGCAAGGCATAGAAAAAGAAAATAGGCAGTGCGCTTTTTCATCGTGACTTTCGGGACAAAGAACGCGCTTTGGGAGGATTTGTTAATGCCCGAGGTGCAAATGACCGGAGGCGCCGCCCGGAGCCATTTCAACTCCGTTTTTCAATTCAAATGAAAACCGCTCCGCGGCGGCATGGGCCCCCGAAAGATTGATTTCTGAGTTCATTTTGCAACGGGATTTTTTGAACAGGTTCCGCGGAGCATGGCAAGCTTCATACTTCGAGTCAAAAAAGGGCTGCCGTTTCCGGCAGCCCTTCTCTAAAATAACCGGCTTATTCTATGATTTATAAGCTTTACTCCATGCGCAATAACTTTCCGCTTTCGAGCATCTCACCGTCAACAACAATGTTGTAAATAATTACTCCTTTCGGTAGATTTCTGCCCGGAATTGTGATCATGGAAAACCCGCTTCCGTGCCTGGTGCTCGAAATTTCGCGACCCGTAACATCAGTGAGTCTGATTTCCATTTCAGTAAATTCAGGAAAGTCAGCTGCGGGTTCAAAGTTCACATCCTCCGTGAAAGGGTTTGGGAACACCCTTACATACTGCGAGTTCATCCCGATTTCCTCAGTCAATTTTTTACTTTCTGCGTCAGGTTGATC
>PXBH01000078.1 GCA_003565555.1 Cryomorphaceae bacterium
AGTGTTTTTTCGGCCGTGCACGGCGTTTCATTCTATCACCGCCTTTCCGGGCCGAAAAAATGTATCGAGATGCGTTTCGGAGGAATTGATTTATTTCGGGTTCTTCTATTTCGTTTCAAGGCATCTCGATACATTTTTTGTCTTCGCTGCGCTGCGTCAAAAAACACTCCATGTGCCCGTATGGGATGTGAAGGCTTTTTTTGTATAAATCCCGGTTAACAAATCCCGTCACGTCGAGTGTTTTTTCAGGCTTTTGAAACGTTTCGCATAAAGCTGAGGAGGCCGCCTGAAGAAATGTATCGAGACGCCTTGAAACAGAATTTGTCCTCAAAACATCTCGATACATTTTTTGACTCCGCTGCGTCAAAATCATAAGCGAAGTCATGTTTGCACGCTCAAAGGCACCTCACAGAACTGTTAAAAAAACCGAACCTTTCCCCCTCAGGCACTTTTGATTCATTCGGGCGGTGCGTCGGCCTTTGATAAAAGCAGGGGGGTGGTTACATTTGCGCCGATCTAAAAAATAAGGCATGAATCTCCACGAATATCAAGGCAAATCTATTCTCGAATCATTCGGCGTAGGCATCCAGCGCGGTATGGTCGCAGACACCCCCGAAGAAGCGGTTGAAGCCGCGAAAAAAATCAATGAGACCACGGGTTCGGAGTGGTTTGTCATCAAAGCCCAAATTCACGCGGGCGGCCGCGGCAAAGGCGGCGGAGTAAAGATTGCCAAAAGCCTTGACGAGGTGAAATCTATCGCCGGCGACATTATCGGCATGGACCTGGTGACGCCCCAAACCCCGCCCGAGGGTAAAAAGGTGGCGAAAGTCCTCGTGTGCGAAGATGTATACTACCCCGGCGACAGCGAGCCGAGCGAGATCTACATGTCCGTACTGCTCGATCGGGCGAAGAACCGCATCGCCGTAATGTACAGTACCGAAGGGGGGATGGACATCGAGGCCGTGGCGGAGAAAACGCCTCACTTGATTTTTAAAGAAGAAATTGATCCCGCCGTCGGGATTCAGGGCTTTCAATGCCGCAAGATCGCCTTCAATCTCGGGCTCTCCGGAAAGGCATTTAAGGAAATGACCAAATTCGTCAACGCCCTCTATAATGCATACGTGGGATGTGATGCAAGCCTTTTTGAAATCAACCCCGTACTCAAAACCTCTGACGACCGCATTATCGCGGTAGATGCCAAGGTGACTTTGGACGACAATTCCCTCTTTCGGCATCCCGATTATGCCGCTATGCGCGACCTTACCGAGGAAGACCCCACAGAGGTGGAAGCGGGAGAGGCCGGCCTCAATTACGTGCAGCTCGACGGCAATGTGGGCTGCATGGTGAACGGTGCCGGACTGGCCATGGCTACCATGGATATCATCAAGCTCTCGGGAGGTGATCCCGCCAACTTCCTCGATGTAGGCGGTACCGCAGATGCGGCACGGGTGGAGAAAGCTTTCCGAATCATTCTGAAAGACAAAGGTGTGAAAGCCATTTTGGTGAACATCTTCGGCGGTATCGTTCGCTGTGACCGCGTGGCGCAGGGAGTAGTGGATGCGTATAAAAACATCGGAGACATCGGGGTGCCCATCATTGTGCGCCTCCAAGGCACCAATGCAGAGGAAGCCAAGAAGCTCATCGACGATTCCGGATTGAAGGTCCACTCGGCAGTTCTGCTGCAGGAGGCCGCCGATAAGGTGAAGGAGCTTGTGGCCTGAGCCTGCCTTTTGCTCCCCGGCGGAACTCCGCCTCTGCGGCATCGGTTTTGTATAACATCAGCCCTGATGCGTCGTTTTATGCCCATGTGGCGCCTTCTTCTGTTTCTGCTCATCGCGACGTCGGTGAAGACCTACGCTCAGGTGAATCCCGTGCAAGACACTGCACGCCACGTTTTCTATCTCGAGTCTGTGGTGGTAGGCGGCGATACCATTCCGAGCTTCACCCTGCCGAGCGCCGTAGTATCCGGTGACCGCCGCGCACGCAGCAGACGCTACCAAAGAAAGTGGACGAAGCTTCACGCCAATGTGGTGAAAACTTATCCCTATGCCAAAGTGGCCGAGGATCTGCTCCGGGCATACAACGAAGAACTTCAGCTCCTGAGTACCGAGGCCGAACGCGAGGCCTACATGGAAAAATGTGAGGAGGACCTCAAAGCCGAGTTTGAAGGTGACCTCCGGAAGATGACCACAAGCCAGGGCAGGGTGCTGATTAAGCTCATCGACCGCGAGACCGGGAAGACGAGCTACAGCCTGATCAAGGACCTCAAAAGCGGATTTACCGCCTTTATGTGGCAAGGTGTAGCCAAGCTTTTCGGCACAGACCTCAAAGCCAATTACGATCCCGTCAATTCCGAATACGACGGGATGATTGAAGAGATTGTCCGACTGATCGAATCCGGACAGATCACGGTAAAAAAGCGGGAAGTAAAAACCACGGCGGCCGCAGAAGCATTAGAAAACAAGAGTAAAAGACTCGAGCGGAAGATCGAACGCGAAAAGCGCCGCACGGAGCGAAAGGAATCGCGCCGTCAGTGAAGGCGACGCTTTGCAGCTTGAAAAAACAAACAGGGGCCGCAACTTTGCGGCCCCTGTTTATTTGTGCGTTTCGATGACAGCGTCGCCGATCAGCCGCCGAACTTGGCCGATACCTTCAGGTTCTTGCTGCCGGGGGTGTAGGTGTAGAATCCCTCACCGCTTTTTACGCCGAGTTTTCCTGCGGTCACCATATTCACCAGCAGGGCGGAGGGGGCGTACTTGGGGTTCCCGAAGCCGTCATGCATCACACGTAGGATGCTCAGGCACACGTCGAGTCCGATAAAGTCGGCGAGTTGCAGCGGCCCCATCGGGTGGGCCATGCCGAGCTTCATAACGGTATCGATTTCTTCTACTCCCGCTACACCTTCCTGCAGGCTGATGATGGCTTCATTGATCATCGGCATCAGGATGCGGTTGGCTACAAAGCCCGGGAAGTCATTGACCTCCGTGGGGATTTTCCCGAGTTTTTCAGAGAGACGCATCACCGTTTCCGTCACTTCGTCGCTTGTGGCGTATCCGCGGATCACCTCCACCAGCTTCATCACGGGTACCGGGTTCATGAAGTGCATGCCGATCACCTTGTCCGGGCGGGAGGTGACTGCGGCAATCTGTGTGATGGAAATAGAAGATGTATTGGTAGCCAAGATGCAGTGTGCAGGCGCGGCAGCATCCGTTTCGCGAAATATTTTGTCCTTCAGGGAAGTGTTTTCCGTAGCAGCTTCCACAACAAGGTCGGCTTCTGCAACTCCGGTTTTAAGGTCTGTCACGCTGTGCAATCGGTTGAGGGCTGCATCTTTTTCGGCCGAGGTGAGTTTCTCTTTGGCGATCATGCGGTCCATGTTTTTCTCGATCACCTGACGGGCCTTGGTGAGCGCTTCTTCAGAAACGTCGATGAGGTTCACATTGTATCCGGATTGGGCAAATACGTGGGCGATCCCGTTGCCCATGGTTCCGGCGCCGATAACAGAAATGTTTTTCATGATGGTATGATGGTTTTTAGGGTTTGCGGATTCACTTTCCCGAACCTTTGAGTATGGTCAGTACGGTGTATCCCAGAATTTTAAAATCGATGGCCAGGGACATGTTTTCAATGTAAAGTACGTCGTACTTCAGGCGCTGCACCATTTGCTCCACATTTTCCGCGTATCCGTATTTTACTTGGCCCCAGCTGGTAATGCCCGGCTTTACTTTTTGCAGGTGGCGGTAGTGGGGTGCTACTTCCATAATGCGTTCGATGTAATACTTGCGTTCGGGCCGCGGACCTACGAGGCTCATTTCGCCGCGAAGCACATTGAAAAATTGCGGGAGCTCATCGAGCCGCGTTTTGCGCATGAAGCGTCCTATCTTGGTGATACGCGGGTCGTGGCTGCTCGAGAGCTGCGGGCCGTTGGTTTCGGCGTCCATGTACATCGAGCGAAATTTAAAGATGTAAAAAGGCTTGTTGTGCTGCCCGATGCGCTCCTGCTTGTAGATGATCGGCCCGGGAGAGGACAGCTTTACCAGAAGGGCCAAAATTAAAAACACGGGTGCCAAAATGATGATGGCAATCAGCGAGCCGGCAAAGTCCATCAGGCGCTTGATAAAGAACTGCCAAGAGGGCATGATCTCCGTATTGATCTGCACCAGCGGCACACCGAATATTGCGGTCATCTTCACCGAACCGGAAAGAATGTCGTAGATGTCGGGAATTATTTTTATGGTCACATTCAGCCCTTCGAGCTCGGTGATGATCGCACCGAGATTCTTGTGCTCGGAGGATTCGATCGCAATGATCACCTCCTCAATATTGTGGTCTCCGATGATTTCTTTTATCTCACGAATATTCCCGAGCGGCGTAAGCTCTTTTTCCAAAAGTTTGTCTTTTCCGTTTACGCTTACATACCCGATAAACTTAAAACCCGGAGCGGGGCGGAGGTCCCGCATCTCGCGGTACATGCTGAGCGCCTCCTCATTGCCCCCCACAATAACCGTGTTGAAGCCCAAGCGTCCGCTGTGAATGTGCTTTACCGTGCGGGATGTGAGGATAAAGCGCGGTATGAAGGTCAGCGTAAAATGCAGTACAGCCAGCGCCACAACGCTCTTGTAGTAAAACTGATAATTGGCCACCTCGTCGTCCAGAAGCAGCGCGAAAAATAAAACCACCACACCGATACAAGAAGCCAGCAGTACCTGCCCCAGTTCACGGAGGCGGTGGCGGCGGTAGATGGAGCGGTACATGCCCAGCATGGCATAGAGGGATATCCAAAAAAGCGGAATGAGCAGGGCCGCGATCAGAAATTGATTGTCAAATTCTACAGGTACGGAGTAGCCGAATTTCTCAGGCTCAATGTACTTCTTGCGGTACACGTAAAAGGCCGTCCATGCCGCAAGCGCGCTCAGTAAGTCCGCCGCTACATATTTCGCCCGCTGTCGTGCCTGATTCATTTATTTGAGATGCACAAATTTGATGTTGTCAATAAAAAGATCGACCTGACTGAGCTGCGGAGGTTTTTGACTTTCGAAATAAAAAGAAAAGTCGGAGGTGCCCACGGCTTGTGCCATGCGCGGCCTGAGATCGATGTACACCTTGGTCCATTCTTCCTGCTCCCGCAAGCCGATTACAAAGATTTTTTGTTGCGCATCACCGATTTGACGAACCATCCCGATTTCCAAAGGATTGTTGCCCTTGAAGTCGATCTCCATGTACGCGGGTGTGCCCACGGGGAGCCCGCCGGTATCCCATGTTGTGCGCGCTTCGAAAAGGGGAGCATCCGAGGTCAAGGTGACCTGCCCGCTGAACTGGCCGAAGTTTACCTCTTGGTCTTGCGTGATGATCTCTGCCGAACTTCCTTCTGCCGCTTCCAAAGCATTGCCGATGCTTTCAAAATCCTCGAAATAGAATTCGTATGCGTCTTGAAAATAGGTAAACTCGGCGATGCTGTCTTCTCGAATGGGCAGCACCACGCCGGGAATCAGGTCCATTTCCCGGAGCAAGGGTGCGTAAAAGGGGTAAATGACACGCTGCGCGATTTGCCCGTTGTTCTTAATGCCTGCAGATACATTGATCCTTGTGGGACCGTTTTCCAGTATGGCAATCCGCGCGGGCAATTCGAAGGATCCTACAAAGGTCTCGTTGGCAAAAACGTGTACATCTGTGATGTTGTGTGTGGGCGGACCCTCGAGCGGCAGGTTGGTAAATACATCGGCGCTGTCGATGTAAATGAATCCCGGAGCCAATTCTTCCTCGTTGAAAATATCACACGCGCCGAGGAAAAAAGAAAGCAATACAACCGGGAAAAGTCTCGCCATGGGCCTGTCGGATTTCGGGGCGCAAAGGTAGTACTTTCCGAAGGATCGGGGAGGTACGGTTCACACCTTTAAATAACGAAGGAAGAACCGCCCTCATTGTGCGCCGAAAGATTTTATTTCTCGAGCGGTGCGGCAGAGATATTGAGCTTCGCGATGATCTTATGGGCGATGTTGAGGGCCTTGTATCCGTCTTCCACAGTCACGGGAGGTTTGGTATTGTTTTGAATCGCATCCGCAAAAGATTTCAACTCGTCGAGTATGGCATTGTTTTCCTCGACTTTCGGTTTTTCGAAGAAAATTTCTTTCGAGCCCTTCCCTTCGCCGAGGTCGATACTCATGGAGAAGGGGTCGGGGTCTCCCTCAATATCGCGCATTTTCACCAATTCGGCGGCCTTTTTCAGGAAATCTACGGAGATGTATGCGTTCCGCTGAAAGAACCTGGTCTTCCGCATGTTTTTCAATGAAAACCTACTGGCAGTTAAGTTGGCTACGCAGCCGTTGTCAAACTCCAGCCGGGCATTGGCAATGTCGGGCTCCTCACTCACGATGGCCACCCCGCTGGCGCTGATTCTTTTAATATTGGCATTTACCACGCTGAGTACAATATCCAAATCGTGGATCATCAGGTCGAGCACCACCGATACGTCCGTGCCGCGGGGATTGAATTGAGCCAGTCTGTGGGTCTCGATAAACATGGGGTTCTCCAAATAGTCTTGCACAGCGGTGAAGGCCGGATTGAACCGCTCTACATGCCCCACCTGTGCTTTCACATCGGCTTCCGTGACCAGCGACATCAGGGACTTGGCCTCCTCGATCGTATTGGTAATGGGTTTCTCGATAAAGATGTGCTTGGACTTGCGCAATGCCTTTGAGGCACATTCGTAGTGGCTCAGTGTGGGCGTTACAATGTCCACCACATCGGCGGCATCCATGAGCGCTTCCATGTCTGAAAATTTGCGGATGCCCATGTTCTGTGCAGTTTCCGCAGCTTTGGCATCATCGGGATCGTAAAATCCGATAAGTTCATATTCAGGAATTTGCTTGATGAGTTTTAGATGGATTTTGCCGAGGTGACCCGCACCGAGAACGCCGATTTTAAGCATGCCTTACAGAATTTTTACAAATGTACAGCGTCGATTTTTCCACCCGGGCCGTGTGAATCATTTTTATCAACACCGCCCGCAGGGTATCCTCGATTCTCTACTTTAGCACCGAATGAAGCCTCAAGATACATACAAACACCAAGGCCTGCGCAAGCTGCTCATTGAAGAGTTGCGCGCTAAAGGCATCCGCAATGAGGCCGTGCTTAAGGCCGTGGGGGAGGTGCCCCGCCACTTTTTTTTCGATTCGGCTTTTCTGAACTTCGCTTATGCCGACAAGGCTTTTCCCATCGGTGCGGGTCAGACCATTTCGCAACCGTACACGGTGGCATTTCAAAGCGATCTCTTGAAGGCGGAGCCGGGGATGAAGGTGTTGGAAATCGGCACGGGAAGCGGATATCAGGCCGCTATACTCGCAAAAATGGGTGTAAAAGTATTCTCCGTTGAGCGTCAGCGCTCACTGTTCAGAACGGCGCAACACATCCTTCGCGATCTCAATTCCACAGCCAAAGTGTTCTACGGCGACGGGTACAAGGGGCTTCCCGCTTTCGCACCTTTTGATCGGGTGCTGGTGACCTGCGGCGCACCGGATATGCCTGAAGCCCTGCTCGGTCAGCTCAAGCCCGGAGGCATTATGGTGGTGCCCGTCGGCAAAGGGGAATCTCAAAAAATGATGCGCATCCTCAAAAAAGATGACGGCAGCACGGAAGTCACCGACCACGGCGTATTTAAGTTCGTACCCATGCTGCCTGACAAGGCTTCTGCGGGATAAACCGCATTTCGGGAAATAAAATTCGCGCGAAGAAGTTATGTTTGCAGACCAATCTCATTTTCATGCGACGCTACCTTTTCTCGTTTTTTCTTCTCGCCCTGGCATCTGCGGCAGCGGCACAGCCCGTTTCTAAAAAAGGAGAGTACTACCTCCCGCGCGAGGGCGATTGGGCGCTGGGCGTCAATGCTTCTCCGGTCCTGGAATACATCGGCAACTTCTTCTCGGAGAGCTTTAATCCCGCGCCCGGCGCATCTTACCCCAACAACAACTTTGCCGTAGCAGGAAAAAAGTTCATCGCCGATGACCTGGCCTACCGCGGCGGTGTACGCCTCGGGATTCTCGCAGACAGCTACCGAAGCTTCACCCCGGAATTCAGCCAAGAACCGACCAACACCACAGTAGAAGATACCTACCGCCGCACCTTCACAAATGCCTTTGCATCTTTCGGAATGGAAAAGCGGCTGGGCAATACCCGTATTCAGGGCTACTACGGCGCGGAAGGCGTCTTGGGCTTGGGGACCGAAAAACACGTGTTTGACTACGGCAACAGCATCACTCCCCAAAATACGAATCCCGACCGCTTCGAGTGGGACATTCAATTCCAAAACGATCCGAGAGAAGCTACCTCGGTCACGGAAACGGGTGCATTTATCACCGAATTTCAAAAAGGCAATACCTTCCATATCGGAGCGCGGGCTTTTTTCGGCGTAGAGATTTTTCTGTTTCCCAAATGGTCTGTGGGTTTTGAGTACGGCTTCGGCCCCATGTTTACCGCTACGGGAAATTCCACAATCATCTCAGAGCAGTGGGGCACGCCTCCCGGCGGTACCTCGGAGCAGTTCGTGACGATTGTTACGGACGAGGGAGGCTCCAACGTATTTCGTCTCGACAATGACCTCAACGGGGGCGCACTCTTTATGTTTTTCTATTTCTGACCGCAAAGCCCCCTCGTTTTGAAGATTTTTTCAACGGAGCAGATTCGCGAAGCCGACGCCTATACCATCAAGCACGAACCGATAAAGTCGATCGATCTTATGGAGCGCGCCGCGGCGAAGTGTTTCGATTTTATTTACGACAATATACCGAACATCTTCCCGTCCCACATTACCGAAGAGCGCAACCGGACATTTCGCGTGGTATGCGGCACGGGCAATAACGGGGGAGACGGGCTGGTCATTGCCCGTATGCTGATGAAGTTCGGCTATCATGTCGAGGTGGTGGTGGTGCGGATATCGGAGAAAGGATCCGAGGATTTCAATACCAACTTTCAGCGACTGGGTGCGGCGGCGCGCAAGCAGGTAATCGATGTGAAAAAAGCTTCGGATATCCCCGATTTCGGCCCCGATTCCGTGATCATTGATGCCGTTTTCGGTAGCGGACTGAACCGCCCCGCCGAGGGTGTGGCCGCTGATGTGATTGATGCGATCAACCGCTCGGGGGCGCCGGTGGTGGCCGTTGATCTGCCGAGCGGGGTCTTCGCCGACGGCAGTCCGGACAGCCCAAAGGCGCCCGCAGTGCGCGCAGACCATGTGCTGACTTTTCAGCTGCCCAAGCTTGCTTTTTTCCTCGCCGAGTATGACGACTGTATCGGTGAGGTGCACATCCTCGACATCGGTCTGCATCCGGAGTACATGGAGAAAACCGATGCCGAATTCCATCTTTTTACCGAAAGGGACGCCGCTGCGGTCCGCAAGCGCCGCCGTCGCTTTTCACATAAAGGCACCTTCGGACACGCCCTGATCATCGGCGGGAGTCCGGGAAAGTGGGGGGCTGCCGTGCTCGCTGCGGAAAGCTGCCTGCGCTCCGGGGCCGGATTGGTCACTGTGCGCATACCCGGAGGCGGTGCGCAGCCCGTCGGCATCCGCTTGCCGGAGGCGATGACCGCGCTCGATCCGGATCCCGAATTTTTCACGGAAGTGCCTGACTTGACCCCGTACAGCGCCGTAGGAATAGGCCCCGGCCTCGGCACCGATGAGAAAACCGTGCGGGCCTTCAAACTTCTGCTGCAGCAGTGCAAGGTACCCCTTGTGATCGACGCAGATGCACTGAATATCCTTGCCGAGCACAAGACTTGGCTCGCTTTTTTGCCGAAAGGCAGTATTCTCACCCCGCACCCGGGCGAATTTTCAAGGCTGATCGGGGAGAAGGCCTCCCACAGGGATGGACTGGAACGGCAGCGCGAACTCAGCGCAAAGCGCGGGGTCAACATCTTGCTCAAGGGCGCTTACAGCAGCCTGAGCACGCCTGACGGCAAAATCATCTTCAACCGCACCGGAAATCCGGGGATGGCCACGGGGGGCACCGGCGACGTGCTCACCGGCGTGATCACGGGCCTTTTGGCCTCGGGATACGGACCCGTCGAAGCTGCGGCCCTGGGCATGTTTATTCACGGTAAAGCGGGAGATGAGGCGCTCGCATGCAGCTCAGGAGAAGCACTGATCGCCGGCGACCTCACGGCCTTTCTCGGTAAAGCTTTCCAAAAAACCGGATATGCGTTTTAAAGCCTTTGTTTTTTTTGCCGCTGCCTCGATAGTCTGTTCAGCCTGCAAAGAGGAACCGCCTGTGCGGTCGCTCGAGAGACCTTCCCTCCGCGCGAAGCAGCCCGTGCTGAAGGTGCGGAAGAGTGCCGAAGAACTCATATACGGAGATACCCTCACCCTTGAGGCGGCCCCCGAAGACACCGCACTGAAACTCTCAGAGATTCGGGTCTCTCTGGCCTCGACCCCGGGCCGCGTATTGGCGAGATCGGCGGAGGGCTCCGTTGCGCTGCCCACCACCCTTACGGGCGGGGGCGAAGTGAAGCTGCGCATCGACGCGGATTTTACCGACGGACAAAAGAGCATGCGCTACCAAAATGTGCGCGTTGTCGCATCCGATGCGCCGCTCCGATGGCGATTTGAGACCGTACGTACCTACCCCCACGACAAATCCGCCTTCACTCAGGGCCTGCTGTTTCACAAAGGCTTTCTCTATGAGGGTACCGGGAATCTCGGAGAATCGAGGATCCGAAAAGTAGACCTCGCTACCGGAGAAGCTGTGATGGAGCGGGACAACCGCCCCGACATTTTCGGGGAGGGGATTACCATATTCGACGGAAAGCTCTATCAGCTGACCTACAAAAACGGGCAGGGGTTTATCTACAACCTCGAGGATTTCGAGAAGATTGATGACTTTGTGTACAATACATACACGGGCGAAGGCTGGGGTTTGACGCACAATGACACGGCCCTGATTGCCTCTGACGGCTCTGCGTATCTGCACTATTTCGATCCGGCTACCATGACCGAAACGCGCCGGGTGCGCGTATTTGACCACCGCGGTAATGTGACCCGTCTCAATGAGCTGGAGTACCGCGACGGCCTCATCTACGCGAATATCTACGGGAGCTTCGATATCGTCGCCATCGACGGTGAAACGGGCCGTACGGTGCACCGGTACAACGCCCGCGATGTGCTGAAGCGAGAAGACCGCACGGCCGGCATGGATGTGCTCAACGGAATAGCCGTGAACCCCCTGAACGGAAACCTGCTGATTACCGGCAAGTACTGGAAAAAACTTTACGAAGTGCGGCCGGTTCCTTCTTCTGATCTCTGAGAAGGCCCGGCGCGGATTCTACCCTCCCGTTTCGGAGAACGCCTGCGGTGAGGTAAAAAGCCTTACTTTTGCGCCCAAAATTCAACCCATGGCCCTCAAGTGCGGTATCGTAGGTCTTCCCAATGTAGGCAAGTCTACCCTGTTCAACTGTTTGTCCAATGCCAAGGCCCAGTCGGCCAACTTCCCGTTCTGCACCATCGAGCCGAATGTGGGCACCATTACCGTACCCGATGAGCGGCTCAATAAGCTCGCGGAACTGGTAAGCCCCGAGCGCATTGTGCCCACGACCATCGAGATTGTGGACATCGCCGGGCTGGTGAAAGGCGCCAGCAAGGGCGAGGGCCTGGGTAACAAGTTTCTGGGAAATATCCGCGAAACCGACGCCATCATCCACGTGCTGCGCTGCTTCGACGATGAGAACGTGACCCACGTAGACGGGAGTGTAGACCCCGTGCGCGACAAGGAAATCATCGACATTGAGCTCCAGCTCAAAGACCTCGAGACGGTGGAAAAACGCCATGCAGCCGCCCTGAAGAGTGCCAAAAGCGGCGATAAATCTGCGCAGGCAAAAGCCGCCCTTTACGAACGCCTGATTTCCGTACTGGAATCGGGCCGTTCCGCGCGCACACTCGAGCTCACTGATGCTGAGCGCCCTCACCTTCGCGAGCTTCAGTTGCTTACGGCCAAGCCCATCCTCTACGTATGCAATGTGGATGAAGCCGCTGTGACCACCGGTAATGCCCACACCGAAGCGGTGCGCGAGGCGGTGAAAGATGAAAATGCCGAGGTGCTGATCATCGGCGCGGCGATTGAGGCCGACATTGCCGAGCTTGAATCCTACGAAGAGAGAAAAGAATTTCTCGACGATCTCGGACTCGAAGAAGCCGGTGTGAGCAAACTCATCAAAGCCGCTTACAAACTCCTCGATCTGTCCACATACTTTACGGCGGGGGAGAAGGAGGTCCGCGCGTGGACCATTAAGAAGGGCTTCACGGCACCGCAGGCGGCGGGCGTGATTCACTCGGATTTTGAAAAGGGTTTTATCCGAGCGGAGGTGATCAAGTACGAGGACTTTGTGAGCCACGGCTCCGAGTCTGCCGTGAAAGAAGCCGGCAAAATGGGCGTGGAAGGGAAGGAATATACCGTTGCCGACGGTGATGTGATGCACTTCCGGTTTAACGTATAGACCTCTCCGCCGCTATTTATTTTTCCGCTTGCGTCACCTTCCGGCTATTCGCCTGACGGCAAAAATTCCTACATTCGGCTGAGCGCAGGTCCTAACTGCCGCTCAGATACCGGTGGAAGAAACCCTAAAAGACCAGTCCAAGCAGGCGCATAACCGCTCCCGACCCGCTCCCGGCCAAGGCGTGCGAAAGATTACCTTGCAAGACCAAGCTCCGGATTGCGAGATGGTGATCAACGGCCCCGCCTACCGTTTGGAAGAAATCGTCGCCGGAAAGTCCGTGGTGGACATCGGCTGCGGCTACGGCCGAAACAGGGCCGTCGTGGAAGCTGCGGGCGGCACTTGGACGGGGGTAGAGCCATTCGAAGGCGGTGCGCATACCGTGCGCGGTGACGCGGAGAATTTGCCCTTTCCCGATGAAAGTTTCGATGTGGCGGTAATGGATGCTGTGCTCGAGCACGTCCCCGATGTGGGGCGCGCCTTTGCAGAGACAGCGCGTGTGCTTAAGCCCGGGGGAGTTTTCGTGGGCTATGTGGCTTTTATGGAGTGTTTTCACGAAATCTCTTATTCCCACCTTTCCTACAAGGCCCTCGAGCACTACGCCGCTCTGAACGGAATGAAGCTCGAGCGGGTGTCGGGCGGCTCCGCTTTCGGGATAGATTACCATCTCAATGTGATTCTGTTTCCGCTGCCTTTCCGTTTGGGAAGAAAGGCGGTCGCGGCCTGCATTCGCGGCATATTTCGCCTGAAGTCGCGCTTGGCTTACTTCGGGCTGCGCTACCGGAGGAAGATGCCCGCCGCGGAGGCTCGGAATACGGCAGCGCTCTATTACAAAGTGGAGTGCTTGCGGCAGTCGAACGGCTTCGGCTACGTGATCAGAAAACTGCCCTGAATGCCTGCATCGGAAAGCTTCGCACCGTTCATCATTTTTGGCAGAATGATTGGCACGGTTTTGCGTTATTTGTGTCAAATCTCAAAACCGAAGTCCCATGAATACATTTTACCTTTCGACCGTCGCCGTGATGCGGAGGCTTGCCGTAACCGCTGTTTTTGCAGTGGGCATTCTTACCGCCTCTGCGCAAGACCTCGAGAATTCTCTCTTGTGGAAGGTGGAGGGAGAGGAGATCAAGACCTCCTACCTTTTCGGAACGATCCACCTCGTTTCTCAGTCGGATTTTGAGCTAAAGCCGCGGGTCATCGATGCCCTGCAAGCGAGCGAGACCCTCGTGCTTGAAATTGACATGAGCGATCCCGCCGCTCAGGGTAAAATCATGCAGAAGGCCCCCATGAAAGGCGGCGCCACTTTGGACAAGCTTTTGGATCAGGAGACTTTCGGTAAGCTCGACAAGATGCTGCAAGAATCCATCGGCGCTTCGGCGGGTTTTATGAACGGCTGGAAGCCCTTTGTGGTGAGTACTTTTCTGATCGGTCGCTTGATCGACGGTTCCCCGGCGAGCTTCGAGGCCTCTCTGGCACAGGCGGCCAAACGCCGCGAAATGCCTGTCATGGCTTTCGAAACGGTTGAGCAGCAGATGGCCCTTTTTGATGAAGTGCCCTATGAGACCCAAGCGGTATCACTGGCGGAAATGGTCAATGATGAAGCCCGGATGAAGAAGCTGTTTGCAGAAATGGTGAAGCTCTACCGCGCCGAGAAAGTGAACGATCTTTATGCCCTGCTCGAAGAGCAAATGCAGGAAGGAGAGGAGGACGTATTGATCACAGACCGCAACGAGAAGTGGGTGCCCCTTTTCGGGAAAATGGCGGAAGACAGCCGCTTGTTTGTCGCCGTGGGTGCCGGCCACCTTCCCGGAGACCGCGGATTGGTCAACCTGCTGCGCGAGGCGGGATACAAGGTGACGGCAGTGGAGGAGTAAGCGGGCGGTGACGGCGATGCGTCCGAAGTTGCGGTGAAAGCGATTTGCCCAAACCGAGTTCGAATGCCATTCGCCCCTACTTCGGCATAAAGCGGCTCCAATCCTCCTTATCGGTGTCCTTTGTACCGGGCTCCGCTTTTTCTTCGGTATCGGATGCCCACCGGTCGGGTTGAGACTTCGGCAGCATCGCTTCGGCAGGCACGGGACGTACCCTTTTCATGGTGGCCGAAGGTGCGGCTTCCGCGGGCTTGCGGCTGTCTCTGAGTAGGAGTCCGAAGAGCGGCAGTGCCACACCCGCGATGATCACCACATAGAGTCCGTATCCCGGCGACATATGCGGGAGGATGAGGTCGTCAAAGAGGTTTTCTCCCGCCATTTCATCCGCGACATTTCCGAATTCCGAAATCGTGAGCACGCCGAGTAATGCCGCAATAATGCCGCTGACCGCGGCAAGAATCAGAAGGCCGAGTTTCATATTGCCCGACTTGTCGCCGATCATGCTCAACAATGCCGGCAGGGCAAACAGCCCGAAAGTAACCCACCCCAATGCGTTGTTGGTTCCGTTCACACCGCCCAGAATCGGGAGTTCCATCCAAGGCATAAAAATCGCCGTCATACCGAGCACGGCGATGGCCAAAACTGCAATTCTCTGTTTGTTCATGATTGGTGTGGTTTGGCGGTAGCGGACTGTCAGGCACGCCCGCAATTCGTTAGGTACGCATTCACGTACCTCTGTCAGGCTGCAAAAGTACGAAACAGGTGCATCGGCAGTTGAACAATCGGAAAAGAAAAAAACGAAGCCGTGGGTCCTGACACGGCCGCCTCGGACCTGTGTCCGTCCCTCGATATATCGACAGCATTTTCGCGCGTCATTGTTTTTCTTTCAGCACCTCCACCGCCTTTTTGAGCTGGGTGTCTTTCCCTGCAGCCGCATCTCCCGGCAGCAGGGGCGCGCGGTGGTCGGGTTCGAGTTGAAGATTTTCCATAAGCTCACCCGTGCGCACATCGCGCATGCCCAGCTGCGGAATGCCGAATACGGTACCGTCGAGCATGCGCTCCCACCATACGGCGGTACCCGTACCCGGTACGGGCATACCCACGAGGGGACCGATTTCAAAGAATTTATACACGTACGGAAAGAGGTGGGCGTCGCTGTAATTGCCTTCGCTCATCACCACCGCTGTGGGTTTTTGCCATTTGCCGAGAGGCTCCCCTCCGAGGTTTTCCTGTCCGCGCGGTACGAACTGCATGTAAGGCTCCCCGCTCAGGAAGGTGGCCAGATCGTCGTGGAGCCACCCCCCGCCGTTGAAGCGGGTATCCACGATGAGGCCCTCCTTGTCGTTGTGCCTGCCGAGGGCGCGGCTGTACACCTCTCTGAAGCTGGGCGAATTCATCCCACGTACATGCACATAGCCCAGCTTACCGTCGCTCCATCGCTCCACGTCTGCTTCGCGCGCCTCGATCCAGCGGTGGTAGGCCAAGTTCGACTCCGCTCCGAGGGAGATCGGCTCCACCACGTCCTCCCAGGAATTGCCGTTATCGGGATTTCGGTATTCCAGGAGGACTTTTTGTCCCGCCTTGCGGTTGAGCAGGGGATAGTAGGGGGCGCCGGCTTTTATCGTTTCACCGTCTATTTTCTCGATGATCACGCCCGGTTTTACTTTGCGTTCTTTGTCGATCAGCGGACTCCTCGGCATCACATCGGCGATGAGGAGTCCGTCTCCTTCGTGACTTTCGTCAAAAAATACGCCCAGTGCCGCTGTTTGGTCGCCCTTGGGATCGCTCTCGCGAAATCGCGCCCCCGTGTGCGAGGCGTTCAACTCGCCGAGCATCTCGCTGAGCATATCGGCAAAATCACGGGCGTTGTTGATGTGGGGCAAAAAGCGGGCGTAGTTGTCGCGGTATGCCGGCCAATCCACACCGTGCATATCCTCGACGTAGAATTTTTTCAGCGTTTGCCTCCATGCGTGTTCAAACATGTATGCCCGTTCCTCGTCGGCATTGAGGTTCATCTCCCCGCTGTAATTTACGGCTTCCTTTTTACCGTCTTTCACGGCCACCTTTGAGATACTGCCGCCGTTGTTCATAAAGATATGTTTCTCTCCTTTGTCAAAGTGCAGGTTGGAGCGGCTTCCGTTGAGGGTTACGAGATGTTCGGTTTTTCCCTCTTTGAAATCGGTTTTCCAAAGGTTGTAGCCCTTGTCTGTGCGGGCCAGGTAGTAGAGATTTTCTCCGAGGCTGTCGAGGAGAAAGTCAGACACGAAGGAGCTGAATTCGGTGAGTTTTACGCGGCGGAAGTCCAGATCCTCCCATTCGATATCGAGGGGCTTCGGCGCTGTCGCCGCGTCATCCTTGTCTTTTTTCTTCTTCTTTTTCTTTCCGTCTTCTTCGTCGGCAGTTTTCTTTTTCTCCTTCTTCATTTCCTTCCACAGGGCGTAGTCCGCCTTGCTGAGCTTGAAGCGTTGGTAGGCGTCTTCGTTGAGGAAGAGGGCATATACATCGCTCTGTGTGCCCCAGCTTCCGTGCGATCGAAATCCGTCCTTCGAGCTGAGGTAAAAGACTACATCTCCGTTCATACCAAACTTGGGCGATGACCCGCCGTATCCGCTTTGGGTCAGGTCCTGCGGCGGTGCATCACCGCTCGCCTTTACCAGCCCCACCTGATCCTGCCAGCGCCCTTTGTTGGCAAATTCGACCAAGAGCCATTTGCTGTCGGGTGACCACGTGAAGTATTGGTCCCCGTCGCTGTAGCTGTAGTTATAGCTTCCGGGCAGCACCGTGCGCACTTCACCGCTTTCGAGGTTTTTCACCCGCAGGGTGGTACGCTCTTCGAAGAAGGCCACTTCTTTATCGTCCGGGCTGTACTGCCCCTGAAAGGTCTCGGCATCCGTGGCCACAATCGGGGTTTCATTGATCAGCGTGGCGTTGAAAAAATACTTTTCGCCCGGCCTGGCGGGGGAGGCCTCGTAGATGTTCCAGCTTCCGTCACGCTCCCCGGAATAGAGGAGCTTGGTTCCGTCACTGTTGAAGTGAAGGTTGCGCTCCTGCGTGGGTGTATCGGTGATGCGCTTGGTCACCCCGAATTCGACGGAAGTCACAAAGACCTCGCCCCGGGTGATAAAGGCGATTTCCTTTCCGTTCGGCGATACGGCAAAGTCGCCCGCTTTCCCGTCTATTTTCTCGGGAACAGTGAGGTTGTACCGGCGGTCGGGTCGTATGCGCACTGTCACTTTTCGCGGCCGGTCGGTTTCGAGGGTGGTGTAGATTTCACCGTTATAGCTGTAGCAGAGCACGCTTTCATTTGATCGGGTGAGCGAGCGCACGGGATGGTCTTCGTAGAAGGTGATCTGCCGCGGATTACCCTCGGCTTGCGCCAAATCGGCTTTCCAAATATTGAAACTTCCGCCCCTTTCGGAAAGGAAGAAGTAGCGGTTGCCCCCCGCGGAGAATACGGGATTTCTGTCTTCGTGCGGATCGGTGGTGAGCATGCGGTGGGTCTTTTCGGCTGTATTGTACAGCCAAATGTCACGGGCTACCGATGAGGTGTGGTGCTTGCGGTACTCATCCTCATAGCCTTTGCGATCGTGGTAGATGATGAATTTCCCGTCGGCGCTGTAGCGCGCATCTTCAGCGGGCGTGGTGAGAATTTGGCGTGTGCGGCCTCCGGGCACAGGGGCGCCGTATAATTCGGGAAGCACCCGAGAAGGGAAAAGCACGGAGCGGTGATCATCGAGCCGCACAGCTCCGAAGAGAACTTCGCTGCCGTCCGGGCTGAACGAATAGGGCCGATCGTCTGATGAATGAAAGGTGAGCCGCTCGGGCTCGCCGCCCGTGGCGGGCATGATGAATACATCGGCATTGCCGTGTCGGTGCGAAGCAAAAGCGATCTGCTTTGAATCAGGGCTCCACACCGGGTGGCTCTCGTAGGCTTCGTGTACGGTGAGTCCGGTTGCGTCGCCGCCGGCATAGGGCACGGTGAAGATGTCGCCCATATAGCTGAAGGCTATTGTTTTACCGTCGGGAGAGATGGCGGGATTGCGGAGCCAAAGTGCGGTGTCGCTTTGCGCAAAAGCAAGGGAAAGTACGGCGCATGCTGCCGAGAGGAGAAATATTTTTTTCATCATTACAGATTACTGTTCAACGGCGAAAATAAGTACCTCGGCAGAAAGGCCGGGTACCGCTTGTCACAATCTCAGTGCGGCCGCAGAAGGGGAGGACAGAGATTCACCTGATATTCGCCTCAACTGACATGTATTACAGGAGCCTTTTCGGGAAAAGTGTACAGGGCGCATCGCCCGCCCGATGAAGATTACCAATTCAGCCTCAGCCCGAGCCGAAGTCCCGGGTAGACCTGTAGCACGAGATCGTCTGAGATGCGCTCTCGGGCCAGGGGTTCCCGTCGCTGGGGCAGGGTATAGCCGGGAAATGAAAAATCATCGTTGTGCAGGAGCCCGTTGATCATCACGTGAGCAAAGGCGGATACACGGTCGCCGAGGAGGTATTCCAATCCCGCACCGAATCTGTTGAGCAGGTTGAATCGGGATTCTCCGCCGTGCATGAGGTAGTTCGTCGTGAGCTGCACATTCACCGCCAGCCGCTCTCCGAGCATGGGGGAGGTACCCACTCCGTATCCCAGGTACCACACGGCATCCCCTTCCTGACGCTGGCTCGCACCGGCGGTGATCAGGTTGTAAAAGTGCCGCATTCCCGTGGCGAAAGAGGCGTTGAGTCGGAAAGTTTCGTCAAAAGCCAGGTCCACAGATTTATACCCGCCCGTGCCCACAAATGAGAGGAATCCTACGGGCGTTCCTTTTACGGAGTCAGCCACGTTGATGAGTCCGATTTGCATGCCCTCGGCTACGTGGGCCCTGTTGAAGAGGGCGGCCTGAATTCCCTTCATGTGCGCCTTGCTGCGGTTGGCGAGGAAGGCAAACTGGGCACCCGACTTTACATGCCGCGCACGGTTGAAACCGAGGGCAAATTGAGCCCCCCGAAGCGTATCCGTTACGGTGTTGATGATCAGGCCGAATTCCGTATATCTGACACCTGCGGAGCGCCCGCCGATAAAGTTGAATGAATACCCGTTCACGATGAGGTCGCTGCGGTCACCGTTGGTACTGAGCCCCGGCCAAAGGCTGAACTGAACCCGGCTGTACAGGCTGTCGGCCCGGGCCGCTTTCACAGTGTCTTGCGGCGGAGTGCCCGTGATTTCCGCAAAAAAGTCGGTACCCGGACTTGATGCAAATCCCGTGAAATGCAGTGCACAGATCAGGACTGCTCCGATCCCGGCAAGAGCCGAGGGTAAAGACGCGCGCATAAAAAAAGGAGTGGACACGGACTTCGTTTTGGGGTAAAGATAGTACTACCCGGCGAGGAAAGACTGCAGGACCGTGAATGCCGCAGGCATCTCAGCGTCGACATTGTGCAAATCACATTCGTTAACAAACAGTCCTGCCGAATCAAAAAAAATCAAAACGATGTAACGTTTCGGATTTTATCCCGTTTAGGGTATTGTAAGCATCTTATTTCATCGGGGAGTGGTTACCCCGAATGTTTGAAATGATTGGTTAATTGAAAAGTGACCCGCCAAACGAGGCGGGTCATTTTTATTTGGTCTGTTTTTTTCGCGGCAGTTTTCACAGATATCTAATCTCGAAGGCAACGGTGCTGATTCGCCCCGGGCAGCGAGGATCCTTACGTGCCGGACCATACCGGCCGCATGTCAATTCGGACGATTGCAAGTGCACTTGTCTTGAGGCCGTAACGCGCGCCCCCGTTCATTGCGAAGTCCCTGATTCAGCAGCAAGGATCACGTGATTAACTTTCATTTTCGCCTCTTGCTTTTTCTTAACAATCACGGACTCTATATGTTAAAAAAATGATAGATGATAACTTTTTTGATGCGCTCACGTTCTATGTATGTAAGCATCTTATCTTATCGGGGAGTGGTTACCCCGAATGGTTAAATGATTGGTTAATTGAAAAACGACCCGCCAAACGTGGCGGGTCGTTTTTGTTTGTTCCGGCAGGTTTCACTCCGTGCGGGAGCGGGACTTGTGCTGAAATCAGGCCGGGATGCGTCGCAGGATATATGCCAGCTCGTTGAGCATCATGCCGGTGGCACCCCAAACCGTTTCACCTTCAATGTCGAAATACTTTACTTTCATCTCACTTTCCGTGAGCTTGAGATACATGACGGTTTCTTGAATCACGTCGGGATCCGACAGCCTGCTCAGGGGTGTTTCGATGATGCGTGCCACTTCGCGTTCCTCCGGTCTGAATTCGGGAGTATCAGGGCAGAAGCCCACGAAAGGGCTCACCAGAAAATTGCTCGGGGGAATGTACACCTTACTGAGTGCGCCGATGTGTTCGATGCGGTCGGGCCTTGCGCAAACCTCTTCGCTTGCCTCTCTGAGTGCAGTGTGGTACAGGTCGGGGTCACCCTCTTCTCTGCCGCCTCCGGGGAAGCTCACCTGAGCGCTGTGCACACCCTTATATGCATGTCTGAGTGTGAGTACCAAATGTGGTTTGCCTTTTTTCGGGTAGATCAAAACGAGAACACCTCCTCGGCGTGCATTCGGAAAGTCTGCTTCAGAGATGTTTTTGAGCGGTCGCGGGTAATTGATCATTTCGCGGTGCGCTTCATGACCCGGAAGCGGACCCTTCAGCGCATCACGTAGTTTCTCTTTAAAAGCATCCATACTTTCCGCCCGGGCTTTTCACACCGCGCCTGCGGTTTCTTTTTATTTGCGGTTGAGGGCACTTTCTTTTTCGCGGACTTCAATTTTTTTCTTTTCGATAAAGTCGTGTTTCTCTGAGATTTGCTGCTCGGCTTGGTCTATTTCCAGTTGCAGTTCTTCGTGCTTTATACGTGCCTTGTCTGCCTCTTTTTCCAACTTGTCAATCTCCTTTTTCACCGCTTTCGGATCAAATTTTTCAAGCTCTTTCTCAAGTGCTGTCACTTCAGCACCCAATGCAGCGACATCTCGATCCGTCACCGACTTTTCGTCGCTGATATCTTTTAGCTCAGCCCTGAGTTTTTTCAGATTTTTTTCCGCTTTGGCTACATCTTTGTCCAGGGCCTTTTGTTTTTTCGTCAGCGCTTTGGCCACATCTACGTTTTGCTTGTGCTCCATTGCGGCAAGCATTTGCGGCGAGTCTTCCACTTCTTTGGATTTTAGGGTCACCATGTGGGCGCGGTGCTCTTCGTCGCTCACGGCGGCTACACGCCCTTTCGCCGCAGCGAGTTCGTCGGCGTTGCGCTGTTGGGTTTTTTCCGCAGTATTAAGCTCGCGTTCCGCTTCTCTGATTTTTCCTTCAACTTTTTCGGACTTCTTTATGAGCTTTTTTTGACTCTTCTCGGCCTTCTTGAGTTGCTTACTGAGTTTTTTGAGGGTTGCCTCCTTTTTGTCGTACTGAAAGGCTTCCGCTTCTCTTCTTAAAGTTTCGGCGCGCTCGGTCATATTGGCGGCATCGCGTTTTGCTTGCTCTGCATCGGGGCGTATTTTGGCCGCATCTTTTTCGAGCTTACCCAGCTCTTTTTCTTGGCTTTTGATCGCCTTATTGAGTTCTTTAATTTCAGATTTCAGGGTAGAGGCATCTTTGCCTTCATCTTGGGCACTCAGCTGAGCACAAATGAGCATCAGGGGCAGGAAACCCATCCATAGCTTTTTCATAAGTTCAATTTTCAAACGGCAGCGGGTGCTGCGTGAATTTGCCGAAAGATAGCCAAAAGTTCTGATTCCAAATCCCTGTTTTTGTTGCTTGTGTACCACGCGTGAATTTCGCCTGCAAACACATCAAAGGGAGGCTTATTGTCGACTGCATTCTTGTAATCGATCACCATTTGCTGCACAGCTTCCGGCCGGGGTCCCCACACCGCAACGGGCTCGCCGGTGTCATTTCGGTACACCACAAGCTTGGGTATCGAACGCGTACCGTTGGTCAGGTAGCGCTCGGTATATTTGAGATTTTCATCGCGAAACAGGAGCTTCAACTCTGCATTACCGGCAGCCTCTGCCGTTTTTGCAATGAAGGGAATATTCTGCGCGGCATCTCCGCACCAATATTCTGTGAGCACGAGCCAGGTCATTTTAAAAGGCATGTCGCCTACGCGTTTGACAAGTTCGGTCCCGGGCACGACGGTCTTATTGAGACGCCTCATACGGGTGAGATTGAGCTTGGTGTAGGCAAGCATGGCCTCCGTTTGGTTGCTTCCCGAGGTTCGGCGCTCCGCCACGGCAGCTTCAAAATCTGCCATGTATCTGCTGTAGTTAATCGGAGCTGCATCGATTAGTGATATATCCTTCATGAAAGTTTTTCCGTTTGATGGAAAAAACGGGTTTCTTTGGTCTTTGTTCAGAATGGAAAAGTACTTCTTTTACAGTATACCCGTTGCAGCCGCAGTCTATGCAGTCATCTGCCTGTTTTACTACCTGCTGCAGGAAAAGTTAATTTTCGTAAGCGGAGGCAGCGAGAGGCGGGATGCTCCCGTGATGCTCGCCGGCGAATTTGAAGAGATTTTTTTGGAAGGGGAAGAAGGAGGTACCGTGCATGCCATCCACATCAAGGTGACTGAGCCGCGGGGCTGCATCTTGTACTTCCACGGCAATACGGGCAGCATTTCCAGATGGGGTGCCATTGCCGAAGAACTGACTTCTTTCGGTTTTGATGTCTTCTTACCGGACTACCGAGGCTACGGCAAAAGCAGAGGAAAGCGGAGTGAAGCACTTATTTTTTCAGATGCAGCCTTGTGCTACCGCAAGGTGCTCGAATCCTTTCCGGAAAAGAGGGTATGTCTCTACGGCCGCTCTTTGGGATCAGGTCCGGCCACATGGCTCGCGGCGCGCACCTCCCCCGGCGGCTTGGTGTTGGAGACGCCTTACAACAACTTGATCGAGGTGGCCCGGTACCACTCGCCATTTATTCCGGTAAAGGCTTTTTTGCGGTATACCTTCAGGAATGACTTGAGGCTGCCGAAGGTCAAGGCTCCTGTGCTCATCGCCCACGGCACCAAGGACAAGATTGTACCCTTTAAGTCAGGGATGCGCCTGTACCAATCCGTGAAGAAAAAGACCGATGCCAAAATGCTGACAATACCGGGCGGGCACCACGGTGATCTCAACGGATTTCCGGTGATGAGGAAAACGCTGGAACGCTTTTTTGATCGACATTTCCCGAAAGGAGGCAGAAAGCAAAGCGGCAAAGGGTGAGTCAAACTTAACTTGCGGACTGCGGTTGTATTGCCAATACGGTCATTGCAAAAATCAATGTACTTTGATTGCCCGCGCCGCTCAGAAGGCCGAAATTTGCACTACACAAAAAGATACGCCCGTGAGACTACCACTGATCAAACACATCAACGAATTTGCAAAGAAATATGATGAGGATTTTCTTCATGAAACCATCATGTTTCTCGAAGACCTTGCCGACTGCAGCAATATTAAGGATGAAGAACTCGACGTGATCGGGGAGCTGCTGTCCAATACCTACGGTGCGCTGGAGGTGCGCAAAGACATCGCCGAAGGCAAAAGCGAACGCGACGCCCTGAATGCTTTTATGAAGCGTGTCACCGGCTCCATAGGGAAGTAGCGCCCTTTCGGTCGCCGACAGGGGCTGCCGAAACAGTCAAAGGGCGGGACGGCAATGTTCGATCCCACACCGGTTTAAAATAAATGTCCGTCCGACAGGAACGCCCGGGGGTGCTGCACGGTGCAAAAACTGCCCGAACCCCGGAGGCGCGACCTCCGGTGCGGAAGTTAAGTTTGCGCAGTTTCGGGAATATCTGCGGCTTTATCTTATCGCAAAGTTAAATGCAGTATATTTGCCTGAGTGATTTTCAGGGCGTTTATTTTCTTAGCAGCGTTTACGGCAAGCAGCCTTATTCAGGCGCAGTATGCTGTGATCAATGAATTTATGTCTTCCAACGGCAGTACGATCAGCGATGAAGACGGAGATGCACCCGATTGGATCGAACTTTACAATCCGCACACGTATGTTGTAAACCTATCGGGCTGTTATCTTTCGGATGACAGTGAGAACCTTACGCGGTGGGAATTTCCGCAGAGGGAGTTGCATCCGGACTCCTTTCTGCTTGTTTTTGCCTCGGGAAAGGACAGAACAGCCGGTGAGTTGCACACGAATTTTGCAATTTCCTCCTCCGGGGAGCCGCTCTACCTATACTGCGACGGTGAGGTAGCCGACCATATTCCTCCCACAGCAGTGCCGCGGGACAGGAGCTACGGTCGTGTGACAGACGGGTCGGATAGTTTTGTGCGGTTTTTTACGGCTACACCCGGAGCATCGAATGCGCTGTCTGCGCCGGAAACGGAAATTTTCTTTGATGTAAGCGGCGGGATTTATGATGGGCCTTTTGACCTCGGGATCCATGCGGAGTCGGACGATGCAATAATCCGTTACACCTTGAACGGAAGCACACCCGGACCTGAAGATGCCCGGTTTTTGCGGCCTTTGCGTATCTCGCCGGCCCTTTACAGTCAAGCAAATATTTCGGAATTGGTCATGTCTGTGGATTACATGCACCACCCACCGGAGACGGACAGTCTCCCGAAAGTGGTCATCGTCCGTGCAGCGGTATTCTCTGCGGAAGGTATTCAGCGCAGTCCGGTGCTTACGCACACTTACTTGCTGAAAAACTCGGGTGCCGACCACGGAAGCCTCCCGGTGGTATCAATTGCCGCCGACTATGACGACCTTTTCGATCACGAAACGGGTCTGTTCGTGCGGGGCGTGCATTACGATGATGACGACCACATGTGGACGGGCAATTTTCATCAGCGCGGCCGTGCGTGGGAGCGTCCTGTTTCCTTCGAATTTTTTGAACCGGATCACCGTGTGCTGCGGGCAGATGCGGGCATGCGGACCCACGGAAACATCAGCAGATCAATGCAGCAGAAGGCGCTGCGCATTTACGCTCGGGCCTCCGATCACTTCGATTTTCCCTTTTTTCCCGGAAAGGAATTCGCGGCGTACCCGCAGGTCGTGCTGAAGACCTACAGTGCCACCCGCAGCGGAACAGCCATCGAAGATCCGCTCAGTGACGTGCTGGCAGAGGCTGTGGGGCTTACGGCGTCACAAACGCGCCCGGTAGTGGTGTACATCAACGGTGAGTACTGGGGGCTCTACCACCTCAAGGAGCGCATATATCCCGAGACGGTGGCCCGGCGGTGGGGGGAAGATCCCGATGCGCTCGATATAGTCGAAGATTGGTTCGGAAATATGCAGGAGGGCGACAGTACCGAATTCATCGCACTGTACAATTTCATTGAAGATTACGATATGTCCGATTCCCATTTTTATGAAGTGGCCTCGGCGCGCATCGACATGGATAATTTCATCGATTATCAGATCTATCAGATATTCATTGCCAACGGCGACTGGCCGGCCAATAATGTGAAAATGGCAAAGCCGCGACGTACGGGAGCGAAATGGCGCTGGATATATTTCGACGGCGACTATGCATTCACGGACACGGGCTTTGACGGATTTGAAAATGCCTTGAGTACCTACGATGCGGAGTGGCCCACCAATGCCCGCTCCACGCTTTGGCTCAGGAAGTTTCTCGAAAATCCTGACTTTTACGACCGTTTTTTCGAGCGCATGGATGCGTGGGCGGCCACTGCCCTCGATCCGCAGCAAACGCTGCCTGTTTTCGCCGATATTTCCGCTTCAATACGTCCGGAAATACGCCGCCAGAGGTTGCGCTTCGGCGTGCCGGAGTCAGAGGCAGCTTGGGATGAAACGGCATCGGGCATGGTTGAATTTCTCGAAAACCGCTACTGCGTGATTCGGGATCAAGTCGAAGAACGCTTCGAGGTCATGCTGCAATCAGGTGCGTATTGTACCGACAGCGAAGAAGAGAATATCTTGAATGTCTATCCGAACCCCCTTACGGGAAATGATCTCAGCCTGACGCTCAGCAACCGGGTGGCGGGCGATGTAGAGGTCGTCCTGTACACTTTGACCGGGCAACAAATCTTTTCCCGAACCTTCCCGGGTATATTCGGTTCGTTTTCGCAAACGCTGCAGACGCCCGCCTTGGCCCCCGGCGTGTATGTGATTACCGTGCACACGGACAGCGGTCTGTATGCCGCCAAAGTGGTGGCGGATGCTGTAAGATAAGCGTCGGGGCATTGCGGATGCGGGCGTCCGGTTTCTGCGAAGACTTCACTCGGTTCGTTTTCGTTGTGCAACTTCCTCCGCGAAACTTCACGAGCGGGAGGTGTTTCACCCCTCCGTAAGGTACTTTTCGATTTTTTTCACGGCGTGAAAATAGCTTGCCTTCAATGCTCCTTCGGTGGTACCGGTGAGAGCGGCGATTTCGGCGTAGCTCTTTTCTTCGAAATACCGCAGATCGAAGACCAGGCGCTGCTTTTCGGGCAGGGTAAGCAAAGCGGCACTCAATTTTTCCCGGATGCTTTCGGGATCGGGTCCGGCGGAAGCAGCGCGGAGATCGGACGCCTCGGCAGGTACGGATACACCTCTGCGCTTTTGCCTTTGCAGGATGGCTCGCCCCTCATTTACCGCGATAGCAAATACCCATGAAAAAAAGGCAGCATCACCGCGAAAATCCTCGACCTTCATCCAGACTTTCATAAAGGTGTTTTGCAGGGCATCATCCGCATCCTCATGGTTGCCCGTCACGCGGCGCAGGTGGCCGTAGAGCCGGGGACCGTAGTTCTCCATGATTTTCCCGAAGGCCTCTGCTTTGGTAAGCGGATTGCACAGGGCTTGCACCAAGAGGCGGTCCTCTTCGCGTGCAGAGTCGCCGCTTCGGGCATTATGGAGATCGGATTCAGGCGGGCACAAGGCGGAGCGAGGTAAGTATGGTGAAGACGAAGCTATGGAATTTTAGACGCAATGCACCCGCGCCTGACTCAGGAGGGCTGCCGCAAGCACTTTTTTTACACTTAATTCGCATTTACATCTCGGTTTTTAGAAAATTTTGATTTTCGTTTCCGGTCTTGTTCGTTACCTTTTACCGCACATCACCTTAACTAAATAAACCAACACCATGAAAAATTCACTTTTTTTGATTTTTGCCCTGTCACCCTTGATTTATGCCTGCAATCCCACCGGATCTCAACAAGACGAAGATGCCCCCGCTGCACAGGGTGCGCCGGAGGCGGCCACAGAGCCTCGGCCTACGCAAGTAGCGCTCCTTACCGCAGAGGGTTTTCAGGATGCTGAAGCTTTCATGCCCCTCGGATACCTGACCAATCACGGTTGTGAGGTTACCGTAGTCGGAATGAACACAGGTCGGGTCAAGGCGTACAACAGTGATTTCACCATCGAAATTCAAAAGCGGGTGGCTGATGTGAGCGCCGCCGAATTCGATGCACTGGTAATTCCGGGCGGAAAAGCGCCCGCCAAACTTCGCGAGAGTTCCGAGGTCATAGACTTTGTCACCGCCTTTCACCGCATGGGGCAGCCCATCGCCGCCGTATGTCACGGTCCGCAAATTCTGATCACCGCAGGCATTCTCGAAGGCCGAAATGCCACAGGCGTTGAAGGAATCGCGGATGAACTTCGGGAAGCCGATGTGAACTACAGCGACGAAGCACTCGTGATCGACGGTCACTTTATCACTTCACGTGTACCCGATGACCTGCCCGAATTTGTAAAGGCCATCGCGGATGCTGTAGAGAAACAGGAAGAAAAGGCCACGATCTGAGCGAAAAGACTTTCAGAAAAGAAAAAGCCGCCCGATCGGGCGGCTTTTTTTGTCGCAGATGTTCTGTGGCTCAGAAGAAAATCTGCCCCTTCGCTCGTGTTCGCCTGAAATTTGGATTTCAGCTTGGCATTTTAAGCGGTCTTTGTGAAGCCCTTTCGCACAGACGCGCGTCCTACACGGACCGGCGTCCTAATCGGACTGTCGTCCCGGACGGACTGACGCCGGGGTTTCCGGCAGCACTCCGGGATGACGTGGCCGACTGTTACATGCTGCGGCGGCCGGGGGGGAAGGGAAAACCGGAGTTTTTCCGAACCGGTCATTCAACCCTTAAGGGCTTTTTGAAGTTTTTAAGCCCCGCATGTGGCCCTCGCGCAGGGTGTGTACTTTGAGCAAAGGATCCTGCGCTCCGCTGAGGATGAAAGGATTGGATTTTTTTAGGGTGTGACAAGCCGACCGGGAGCAAAGAAAAGTGATGGCTGTTTGTCGGGCTTTCGTTGCATCTCTGCGCTGTTGCGTCATTGGCTGTCGGCTGTGCCGCCGATTTGAACACCTCCTTCATGAGCCGCAGGTCTTATCCGTTTTTGTAGTATTTTGGGGCAAGTTTCACAAACCCATCCCCGGCATGCCGTGAAAAAAGAAGAATTACAACACACCAATCAAGTGCTTCTGCTGGTGGCCATTGTCCTTGCCGCCCTGTATTTCGGTGCCGCCTTTCTGATTCCGCTTTCCTTTGCTGTACTATTTTCTACCCTGGTGCTGCCGGTGGCCCGTTTTCTGGAGCGCAAGTGGCATTTCAACAGGGTGTTTTCCTCCTTTGTGGGTACATTTTTGATCTTTGTTGTCACCGGCTTATTGCTGCTGCTGTTCATCCGGCAAGTCTTGGTCTTCGTGAATGATTTGGTGGCCCAGCGAGAAAGTATTACGGCCTTCTTAAGCGGCGTGCAGTCCGGACTGACAGAGCGCACGGGCTACACACTCGAGGAACAAATTGATCTTCTGAATCAGTTTTTCGGTGAGGCGGTTTCCTTTATTCAAAGGTCGGTATCACGTTTTTTGACAAATACTACAGGCGCCGTCGCCAAGTTTTTATTGATGCTCATTTACGTTTTTCTTTTGCTTTTGTATCGGAGCCGTTTTGTCAAGTTTATTCGAATGTACACCTCTGATGAAAGATCAGATGAAGTGGGGGAGATCATCGCTCAGACGAGCCGCGTAGCCCACCATTACCTCTGGGGGCGCATTCAGGTGATGCTCATCCTGGGAGCGATGTACATAGTCCTGTTTCACGCCTACAGCCTGAAGCACGCCTGGCTCCTGGTGGTTTTCGGTGCGCTCATTACGATCATTCCTTATTTCGGACCCTTTATCAGCGGATTGCTCCCCATCATTTTCATGGTACTTTTCGGGCATTCCTTTGAGGCGGTGGTATCCTTCACCGTTTTGATCACCGTCATTCAGCTCATTGAGAGCTACGTATTGGAGCCGCTGATACTCGGATACGAAGTGCAGCAAAACCCGCTTTTTGTGATCATTGCCGTCATCCTCGGCGGTGCGGTTTGGGGTCTGCCGGGGCTCATTCTTTTTGTCCCGCTCTTTGCCATTCTCAAGATTATTTTTGACCATTCGCCGGCACTGCGCCCCGTGGGTTACCTCATGGGCTTTGACAGCAAAAAGGGAAGCCGTAAGGCCGGAGTTTTAAGCAGTCTGCGGCGCAGATTCGGGAAGTAGACAGGGCAGGGTTGTACTCGGCAGCAAGATTTCGTCGGGATTATCGAGCGCTCAGGATTTCCAAAACCTGCCGCTTTTTTTCAGATGTTCTTCGATGTCGTTGAGGTGCAGGCTCAGCGCGCGGATGGATATTTGAATTTCTCGAATCAGCAGGGCCAGAGAAAGAATGAGCAGCAAGAGTGCCACACCGAATATCCATACGGCGGCAATGTGGTATTTGATGTAGATCAAGAACATCGTCAAGACACAGAGCAAGAGGCTTGTAATTCCGAATATTTGCATGTAGCGCGTCAAATTCAGCCGAAGCCGCAAATTATTGATTTGCTCGATGAGGTTGGCATCCTTGCTTTCGAGATACTTATCGTGGAGGTTTCTGATGACCGCGGCGTAGGCCAAAAATCGATTGGTATAGGCCAGCATAATCAGCGAGATGGCTGAAAACAAGAGGGCAGGGGTGGTGAGGGTGAGTTCTTCCATAGGATTTTCCTGAGCCGGCGATCGGTTTAGTGGTCACGGACCTGAATTTCTACATCGATTTTGGGGGCGTCTCGGCCGGGAGGACCAAATTTCAATGTTGCAACGGCGCCTTTCAGAAAGGGCGTTTTTTCGAGGATAGGCAGCACGGTTTTGAAAAGCACTTCGGCATCGGGGCCGTACAAGTAGAGGAAACCGTGCGTACTGTCCATCGCTATTAGGTGTCCGTCGAGTATCCCTGCGCCGGCTTTGTCAACGGTTTGCCTCAATTCTTCTTCGAGTTCATGAAGCGGATCGAGTTCTTCAATTCCGTAGTGAAAAAAGACGATGACCGATTGCTCATAGCCTTCCCTGATGTTGTCGTTGTTCAGGCTTTCTGAAAGGTTGTGGGGCAAGTGTATCATACTCGGTCACGTCGGTTGTGATGCGTTCGGTTTTGGCGGAGACCAAAAAGCTGAAAATGATTAGGAGAGATAAAGGTAGTGAATCGAAAAAAGAATCTTTCACCCGAAATCCCCGGAGCACTGCAGGTTTTGACTTCCGCACAGTATCTCGTCAGTTTATTACACCAACCGAAATCCAATGATCAAAAAATCTGTCGAATTGGCCGGTTCGGGTGTCATTCCGAGCGGAAATTCACGAGCTCAATCGTGAGAAATATCGGTAATTCGAATTTAACCCCTGATTTTTTCTTTTGAGAAAGAATTTTCGATTGCCTCTTGCCAATTGCCATTTAACACGCCCTACACGTCCCGCCTCCTCCGCAAAAGCTCCGGAATTCGGGCAGGCTTGCCTCTTGCCAATTGCTAATTGCCCCTTGCCTACCGCCCATTCCATCACCCCTGCTCCTTCTTCTTCACCATTGTCAGTATCGTAGCGAGCGCCACAATCTCGTCCGTTTCGTCATAGACTTCCACATAAAATTTTACGATGCCTTTGGCAATGTCTTCTTCGTCGCGTTTTTCCTGTTCGATTTTTTCTTTCACCGTGAGGCGCACTCCGATGGTCATGCCCGGGTACACGGGTTTCGTGAATCGGCAGTCTTCGAGACCGTAATTCAGCAGTACAGGCCCTTTTTTGGCTTCCACAAAGAGTCCTGCAGCTTTAGACAATACAAAATAGCCGTGGGCCACGCGCTGCTCAAAGATGGTGCCTTCGAGGGAGGTGGCGTCCATGTGGGCATAAAAGTTATCGCCGCTTACGTTGGCAAAATTCGTGATGTCGGTTTCTGTCACCGTATGTTTGGCCGTCACGACCATATCACCCACGGTGAGTTCTTCAAAGTGCTTTCGGAAGGGGTGGATTTCCGTTTCGTTTTGTTTGCCGCCGGGCTGATACACGTTTGTAATCCGCGTCAATGTGGTGGGGGATCCCTGTATGGAGGTGCGCTGGAGGTAGTGCATCACGCCGCGCTTTCCGCCCATTTCTTCGCCGCCTCCGGCGCGTCCGGGACCGCCGTGCACGAGCAGGGGCATGGGCGATCCGTGGCCGGTACTTTCCTTGGCACAGTCGCGGTTGAGGATGAGGATACGGCCGTGGTGCGACGCCGCTCCGAGGGCAAATTCGCGGGCGTGGTTGTCGTTGTAAGTGGCCATGGAGCATACCAGCGAGCCCTTTCCGAGTTTTGTCAGTGCGATGGCATCTTCGAGGCTGTCGTAGGGCATCAGCGTGCTCACGGGGCCGAAAGCCTCCACTTCATGGCTTTCCGTTTTCCGGAAGGGATCACTGTTTTTCAGCAAAACGGGGGAGAGCCACGCGCCTTTTTCGGTGCCTTCACCCAGCACGTTTACCGCGTCCGGGCTGCCGAATACCAATTCCGACGACTTGAGGAGCTTGTTGATCTGCTCCCGCACGCGGGCGCGCTGCTCCGTACCTGCGAGCGCACCCATGCGCACCCCTTCGAGCTGCGGATCGCCGATTACCGTTTTTCCCAGTCGGTTGGCCAGGGCGATTTGCACGTCTTCCATGCGGTCTGAAGGTACAATGATGCGGCGTATAGCCGTGCATTTTTGTCCGCATTTCACGGTCATTTCACGCTGCACTTCTTTGATAAACAGGTCGAATTCCGGTGAGTCCGGCTCCACATCCGGACCGAGGACTCCGGCATTCAGCGAATCTGCCTCCATATTGAAAGGCACGGATTCGGCAATGATGCGCTTGTTGACTTTAAGCATGCGGCCGGTTTCTGCGGAGCCGGTGAAGGTCACGACATCTTGAGATTCTACATGGTTGATCAGGTCGTGCGCGTCGCCGCAGAGGAGTTGGAGGGCGCCTTCCGGCAAAATTTCGGAGGCGATGATATCTTTTACAACGGCCTGGGTGAGATAGCTGCCTACGGGAGCGGGCTTTACTACGGCCGGCATGCCTGCGAGAAGATTCACGGCGATTTTCTCCAGCATACCCCATACGGGGAAGTTGTAGGCATTGATGTGCACGGCCACCCCTTCGCGCGGGGTCATGATATGGTGGCCGGCAAAGCTTCCGCCTTTGGAGAGGGGCACGTGGTCGCCGTCTACGTAGTATGTTTCATTGGGAAATTGGCGGCGCAGGCTGCTGTAGGCAAAAAGATTGCCGATTCCGCCTTCGATGTCGATCCAAGAGTCCGTTTTGGTGGCTCCGGTGGAGTAGCTGAGCGTGTAGAATTTATTTTTTCGTTCCAGGAGGTAGAAAGCAAGGGCTTTGAGCATGCGCCCGCGCTCGTGAAAGGTCATCTTGCGCAGAGCGGGGTTTCCTTTCTCCCGGCCGTATTGCAGCAAAGCTGCATAATCGAGTCCTTCGGCGGTGGCCACGGCCACAGTTTCGCCGTTCACTGCGTTGATCAGGGGCGTTCCGTCACCGTCGCCGGCAACCCATTGGCCCATTATGTAATTTTCGAGTTTCATTTCGTTGACGGTTCTTGATTTCTTCAGGGCCGTGAAATTACACAATCTGCGCCACCTGAGTTGTGAATTGCTGCCTCGCGACGGCGATGACCTGCTTCTCAGTATTCTTACTGTCACCTGCGCACCCTCAGGCAAACACCCGCTCCCTGCGCCTGTGATTTCCCGATTGTTTCCATGCCTAATTAGAGTCTGTCCATAAAGTCAAGTGGCCGGATCAGACTGTTCGATAGCAAGGCGCACGCAGGTCTGAAAAGCGGGGAGCCCCTACGGATGACAGCCTGCCCGACTTCCGCAGGCGGGTTTTCAGACCAAGTGCAACGCAGATAGCGGACATTATGGACAGACTCAAATTAACACCCGGCATTTGCGCAGATTTGCCTCGTCTCCACCCGGTGATGATTACGGGCTGCACCCGCAAGGATGGCTCTGATCGGATATTCAAAATCAGAATTAACTTTGCGCGCTGTGGCCTCAGAGAAGTATATCGATATCAAAAAGGTGATTGCCGAGAAAAATCCCCGTCTGTCCGCATGGATGCCGGGGTTGATTCTGCGCTATATCAGACGTATTCTCCACGAGAATGAGATCAACGATTTTATGGCGCGCAACGGTCAATACCGCGGAATGCCCTTTGTCGAAAAAATCTTCGAAGAATTCGGGATCGAGGTGAAAGCAGTGGGAGCGGAGCATATTCCCCGCCAAGGGGGTGTGATTCTCGCGGCCAACCATCCCCTCGGCGGGCCCGATGCCCTTGCCCTTATGCTCGTGCTCAGTCGTGTGCGGACAGATTTTAAGTTTTTGGTGAATGATGTACTGAACAACATCACCAACCTCGCACCCCTTTTCGTACCTGTGAATAAGCACGGCGGGCAGGCGCGAGAATTTGTCGAAAAGATCGAAGAGGTCTATGCTTCAGACGGCGCTGTACTTATTTTTCCGGCAGGACTCGTATCCCGAAAGCAGCGCGGTCGTATAGAAGACTTGGAGTGGAAGAAGAGCTTTGTGGCCAAAGCACGGCGCTATGCGAAGCCGGTGGTGCCCGTTTTCATCAGCGGTCGCAACTCCGATTTCTTTTACAATTTGGCTAACTTGCGTAAATCACTCGGTGTAAAGGCCAATATTGAGATGTTTTATCTGGCGGATGAAATGTACAAGCAGCGAGGTAAAAAGATTAAGGTGTATTTTGGCCCTTGCGTAGCGCCGGAGGTTTTTGACAAATCAAAAACGGACGCAGAATGGGCTGAAGTGATCAAGAAGCGGGCCTATGCGCTCCCGAACGAAGAGTAACGAACTATGAGAGAACCCATAGCGCCTGTGAGCAGGGATTTGTTGGAAAGTGAGCTGACCCGAGAGCGGTTTCTTCGTCACACCAATTTCGGCGGTAACCGCATATACCTCGTAAATCACCACAATGCGCCGAATGTAGTACGAGAGGTAGGCCGCTTGCGCGAAATTTCCTTCCGTGCGGGAGGCGGCGGTACGGGTAAGGAGCTCGACCTCGACATCAATGACACCTGCGAAAACTGTTACGATCAGCTTATCGCTTGGAATCCTGAAGATCGGGAAATCATCGCGGGCTACAGACTCATAGAATGTGCGCGGGCAGGTCTCAAAGATAACGGAGAGGTCAACCTGTCCACCTCGCATCTTTTCAATTTTTCCGAAAAGTTCAAACGCGACTACCTACCGTACACCATCGAGCTGGGCCGATCTTTTGTACAGCCGGCATACCAGCCCGGCACGGGCGGACGCCGAGGTCTGTTCTCACTCGATAACCTTTGGGACGGTCTGGGCGCCTACGTGCTGATGCGCCCCGAGATCAAATACCTCTTCGGGAAGGTGACCATGTACCCCCACTTCAACCGCCGCGGCCGCGATATGCTGCTCTGGTTCCTCAAGCGCTATTTCCCCGATCATGAGCAACTTGTTACCCCGATCGCACCGCTTGAATTTTTCGGTGATACCGGCGATTTCGAACCGCTGTTTTCCGGAAAAGACTATAAAACGGGGTACAAATTGCTCAATGCTGAGCTGCGCGGCATGGGGGAAAACATTCCTCCGCTCATCAATACCTATATGAATCTTTCACCGACCATGCGGACATTCGGTACGGCCCTCAACGATGAGTTCGGGGAGGTGGAGGAGACGGGCATCCTCATCACCGTGGGCGATATCTACGAGACGAAGAAAAGCCGACATATGGATACCTTCGATCGGGACCGAAGTTGGCACAAAAACGACTGATTTCTCCCTGCGAAACTTTTACGGGAAAATTTGGCGCCCTCCCTTCTTCGCGCGCTCCGCTTCAGGTTCGGGCCCGGATAGTTGCTCATCTCAGGCAGGTTTGTTTTTGCGCCTCTGCTTTTGATTTTTTGTGGATAACCCCAAAAAGACTGTCGTTTCCGCTGCCTTGATTCTCTTATTTTTGTGCCCTTGCACCACCGTAATTCAGTGCGTTTATGATTTTTCTCGCAGGCGATGTTCAGATTCCGTTTCTCAACCAGATTGTGGTTATTCTGGGCTTGTCCATCTTGGTGATCTACCTTTTTCAGCGGCTCAAATTGCCTGTGATTCTCGGGTTTCTGGCCACGGGAATGATATTCGGGCCTCATGCCGTAGGGCTCGCCAGGGCGGGAGAGGAGATCGAGGTGCTCAGCGAGATAGGTGTCGTTCTGCTGCTCTTTATTATCGGGCTGGAATTCAGTATCAAGAGCCTGATGTCCATCAAGCGCATTGTATTGCTCGGCGGACTGCTTCAGGTCGGGCTCACCATCGTCGGTACCGCCGGGGTGGCTATTCTCCTCGGGCTGGAGCCGAATGCGGCCGTATTTATGGGCTTTCTTTTTGCGCTCAGCAGCACCGCCATAGTGCTCAAAATGATTCAGGAGAAAGGCTTGATGAAAACCCCGCAAGGGCGCATCGCGCTCGGGATTCTCATTTTTCAGGACATCATTGTGGTGCCCATGATGCTTTTGACCCCGATTCTCTCCGGTGCGGCTGATAATGTACTGCTCGATTTGGGGATTCTGGCAGTCAAATTCCTTCTGGTTATCCTGATGGTTTTCTTTCTGGCCAGGTACCTGGTGCCGCGTTTGCTGCACGAAATTGCGCGTACAAGGAGCCGGGAACTTTTTCTCATCACCATCATTGTCATATGCTTTGCAGTAGCCTATGTCACGAGCCTCATGGGCCTGTCCCTTGCGCTCGGAGCTTTTATGGCGGGCCTCTGCATCAGCGAGTCCGAGTACAGCCACCAAGCCACCGGATTGATCATTCCCTTTCGGGAAATTTTCACCAGTTTCTTCTTCGTTTCCATCGGGATGCTTTTTGATCTGAGCTTTCTGCTCGAGCATTTCTTACCCATCCTGGGATTGGCCGTGGGGGTTTTTGTCTTGAAATTTCTCGTCCTTGCCGTCAGTGTGAAGTTTCTGCAGTATCCTTTGAAGACGGGATTTGTGGTGGGGCTCACCCTTTTTCAGGTAGGTGAGTTCGCCTTTATACTCGCCACGGTCGGCATGACCAACGGACTGCTCGCTGAAGAAATGTACCAGTACTTTTTGGCCGTTTCCATCATCACCATGGCGGCCACTCCGTTTACCATGTCCTATGCTGAGCGCATTGCGGGAAAAATGATGCGTTCCCCCATCGGGAAACTCGAAGTCGATAATGCGAACGAAAACATGGCCGCCTATGACGAATCCTATATCGGATCGCTCAAGAGCCACCTCATCATTGTAGGTTACGGAGTAAACGGTCGCAATACCGCCCTCACGGCTAAGCAGGCAAATATTCCTTACGTCATCGTAGACATGAATCCCGATTCAGTCAAAGAGGCACGCAGCAAGGGCGAACCTATTCTATACGGTGATGCGTCAAATGATCATATTCTCGATCAGCTCAATGTACACAAGGCGCGTGTAGCCGTGGTGGCCATTTCAGACCACGATGAGGCTGTTACCATTATCAGCAATATGCGGATACTTTGTAAGTCCATTCACATTATTGCGCGCTGTGCCACCGTAGCCCAGAGCGAAGAACTCCTGCATGCGGGCGCAAGTGAAGCCGTGAGCGAGAAGTTTGAGACCTCCGTAGAGGTTTTTGCACGGACCCTGAATCAGTTCTTGGTCGAAACGGCTTCCATAGATAAATACATCGAGACCGTGCGCGATGCCACTTTTCATGAGGTGCACTCAAATTTTCACGTGTACAAGCGCAACGGAATTGATTTTGCCGATATTTCAAGCATTTCCATACAGCTTGATGCTTCCTGCCCCTTTTCGGAAAAACATCTTTGCGAGGCGCCGCTCCTGGGAGAGCACAGGGTTCGGGTAGGCGGAATAATCCGCGACGGAAAGTACATCAATGAGCTCGACGGAGATACCATGATGCACAGCGGCGATCAGGTCATCCTCTTCGGCGCTGAAACGGACCTCAAAAACTTTCGCGAAGAGTGGAGAGAAAGAGCGGGCAGCCAAAGAAGTCAATCTTTTGCATGATCCGCCGCCCGAGAGGTTTCAATAGGCGCAAACAGCGGTCGGGACCCCCGGTGATGAACCACCCGAAACTCTGATTCCCGCATCCCTGTTTATGCACCGCCCGCGGCCCTTTGTCGCGCCCCGGAGCTGCGTAAATCTTTGACATCTGCGGTGGGCCCGGCAGCCTGCAGCTGTGTCCGGATTTTACTTGAGTTCCTTGCTGCAGTCCGTATGCATCAATCTTCCGTTGCGGCAATTTGTGCGTCCAATATTTCTTCAATGGCCCGGAGTGTTTCCCTGTCTATTTGGGCATCTGCGCGGTTGGCCTCTGCCTGCGCCTGCTTCTTCATAAACCTGAACATGGCGTTTTTCCTGATCTCGTATGCGATGAACACCGTATAATCCGTACCGTTGTAATATTTCTCCTCACCGATTCTTCTCAGGTCTGACATATTGGTATTGATGACCTGCCTTGAAAGACTCTGAAATTTTTCACCCACATCAGCAGCGTTCAGATTTTCCGTCTGCGTCATGTATTGATCGGTCACATTGCGCATGTTGGTTTCGATTTGGCCGGCCATCTGGGTCTTTGCCTGCATATCAGCACGACCTCTGGCAATGTTTTCGCTTCCGCTTACCCCTTTTCCCACAGCCCGGAAAAAACGGTTGTTCGATTCGTACTTCGAACCTCGGAAGGGTTCCTTAACCCGTTCGCCGAAAGGGCTTGACGATTTGCACGCGGCAAGTGCGGCCACCAGAATGATGAATGAAAAGAAATGCTTAACGGTCATAATGTGTAGTTTTTCACGGTACTGTAAAATCCGTGCCAAAATACGCGAAAAGAACCGCATTCATCACCTCCGTGCTATATTTGTCCTGATGACGGCAAACAAAAAAATTCGCTGGGGGCTTGCACTGGGCGGCGGCGGTGCCCGGGGAGTGACCCATGTGGGGGTGCTCAAGGCATTGGAAGAGTCAGGCATTCGACCCTCCGTAATAGCGGGTACGAGTATAGGAGCCATCGTGGGCGGCTTTTATGCGGGCGGACTCTCGCCGGAAGAACTGCTCAAGTACTTCCGCAAGCAGAGCTGGGTTCGCACTTTCGGCTTGAAGCCGGGACTCTCTGCATTTCTGGAAATGAAGTCTCTGCGCAACCTCCTCGAGTCGCATCTTCCCGAAGATTTTTCAGAGCTCGGCATACCTTTTTGCTGCGGAGTGACTGACATCAGCGCACGGGTCAACACCGTGCTCGACAGCGGAAACCTTCATTCGGCCATTACCGCTTCCGCTTCCATCCCTTTGCTTTTCTCACCTGTGAAAATCGACGGAGTAAAGTACCTCGACGGCGGTATCACCGACAATATACCCTCAGCTGCGCTCAAGGGCAAATGCGACAAGATTATTGCAGTAGATGTGAACCATACGGCAGTGCCGGGAAGTGCAGACAACATGAAAGATATCGCGATTGAAGTGTTTCTTACCGTATTAAAAATGAACAGTAAAGCGGGCAGGGAAGCGGCAGATTATGTGATCAGCCCGGAGATGGGCAATGAGTTTGACCTCCTGGATTTCTCAAAGGCGGACGAGCTCTACGCGCGCGGCTATGAGGAAGGTAAACGTCAAATTGCTGCATTTTTCGAATCCGCTTAGCTGCAAAAATTTCGCATAAGTGTCCTACCCTCCGTATATCATTGATTTTATCCGCAAGGCTCAGTTTTCGGCGGCGGCTTTCTCGATGATAATTTGGTGCGGAACCGCTTCGGCTCAATCTCAATGGCGTTTCGGGGTGCCCGTTAATTTCGAGGTGGGATTGAATTTTGCCTCGGTCGAACGGGACAACCACAGCAATTGGTACCAGAGCCCGGGTACGGCCATCGGACTTTCATCGGGATTCGGAGCGCGATACAGAGAGCGACTCACAATAAACCTCATGGGGGGAGGAGTGCTGGATACCTATAATTTCTTCAGCAATTACGCCGTATACGACGTATCCCATGCCTTCGCGCAGGTGCGGATGAACGTGAATTATATGTTCCCGCTGCGACGCGACCGAACCAAGAATATTGTGGCAGGCGCTGATATCGGGCGCTCCTTTATCGGGAGAAATGTCCGAAACCGCGAGGAGGCTTTGTACAGCGTACGTGTGGACGGATTCGGTCCCTCGACAAACTTTATTGCTCCGGAAATCGGCTTTGCCCGCACATGGGCCCGCGGTCAATTGAGTCTGGCCCTTACTTACAACTACCAATTCAGAGATAACCGCGCCGTGAGGGTGGCCATAACCGAGGGCAACGGAGCTAACTTCATCGCAAGTGCCAAAGGTGATTACCTCGCACTGCGCCTCAGAGCCAATTTTGACGTCAAAGGTCATAAACCCGTCAAGCAGGAATACGTCCGCGGTCCCGCGCCGGAAGTGGCTTGGGATATACTGAATCGGGATACCCGGGAGCGACGCCGATTCGCGTCCAAACGACGTGTGGTGTATTTGAAATTTTGGGATGACGGCGAAATAGACGGAGACACAATTTCCGTATCGATCAGCGGCCGTTTTATCCTCACCGAACACGGTCTCACGCGCAGAAAAAAGCGTGTGAAGGTTGTGCTCGACCCGGGCGATAATGTCATCACGGTTCACGCACACAATGAAGGCAGTGTCCCGCCGAATACCGCAGCGTTTTCCCTGCGGACGGGTTGGTTCAATAAAGAGACCATGGTGTTTTCGACAAATATGCGCCGCAATGAATCGATTGTAGTGTCCTTCTGAAGGTCCCGGAGGTGAACGTAAATGCTTACCTTCGACGTGAAATCTCCCGAACTGTGAAATCCATACTTCTGGCCCTCGACGCCGAAAATTTTTCTGAAGCGTTCATATCCTTTGCCGTTGATACCGCACGCTGTTTTAATGCAAAAGTTTGGATTATCCACGTTGCACCTTATCCGGGTTCTTTTTTGGGCTACGAGGACGGGCCTGAGTATGTAAGGCTGAGTGTAGCGGAGGAACTCCGTGAAGAACATCGTTTTCTTCAAAAGCTTGCCGATCGCTTTCGCGAAGAAAAAATCGAGGCAGAGGCTTTGCTGATCGGCGGGGAGATCGTCAAATCGGTAATAAAACAGGCCGACAAACTTAAGGCGGATATGATCATGATCGGTGTGAACCGCCACGGATTCATTGCCAATGCACTCGGCGGAAATACGGCACTTGAAGTTATCAAACGCAGCGCTGCACCCGTAGCCTGTTTTCCCTGCAGTTAATCGGCCTTCGGGACAGTGCTGAGTACTCCCCTCGAGCCCCTGCTGACGAATGTCTTAAAAAAACCGCTGCTTGTGCTTCGGTTCGATGCGGCACTTTCATAGCATCAAACCGAGCAATCAGGAAAATCTGCGCGAAAGTAACGCCGCAGTGGGCGGGGGAGGCAAATCACCTGAGAATTCAGCCTCTTTTCAGCCGCTTTTCAGCCGTTTTCAACTTAGTGGTCAGGACTTCATCTTCGATCAGGCAATGCAGATGAAGGTCCCTCTTGAAGCTGCCGATCTTTCTGCGCAGGGTGCGGAAGGCCATGTCACCGCTGTAGCGAATCTCAAGTTTTTCCAAGAGGCGATCGAGCATGTCTATTTCTCTGTCGTGGTCGGGGTGATGGGCCTCGAAGGCTTCCGTACTGTAGTTCCTCCCTGCGGTTTTGCCCATCGGGCCTCGTTCTCGTGCGCAGCCTGAGTCCAATTCGACAGCGTAAGGGAAATAGATTTCTTCTTCAAGCGCGATGTGCGCCTTCAGGTCTTCGGAAAACCTTCGAAAAAGCGGCAGCAAAGCTTTCTCAATGGCGGGATCTTCGTAATGCTCACAAAGCACGGCAATACGGGCCGAAATTTCAGGCAGGACCCTGTTGAGGTAGTCCGCGTGGGAACGTCGGAGATAATCGGTAAGAACAGGAACGGAAAACCGCTCAAACTGAACGGCCGCGGATTTCGCAGGTTCCAAATAGGAGTAGGCAAGCTCTTGCACAAAATCCGTGTCGATCGGGGCTGAATCGGAGACAGATTCGAAGCGCCTTGCGAGGACATGAAGTTCGGGATACGCTTTAACCAATGAATGCAGTTCGGGGAAGGTGGGCATGACGCTGTTACTTTTGCGTGAAGGTAAGTTTTCAGCACAAGGGGTGCAATCCCCTTTTTGTGGTATATTGTTGCGGTAATCACAAATAGGTATTTGCTGAACAGGTTTTTACGGAAGTGCGCTAAAGGCTGAAATCGGCGCCCTAAATATCCACAGCTCCTTGTTTGTATTCGACAGAAATCCGTATCGAATCCGCTGCTGACGCTCTTGCTTGCCGCAGTTTATTGAAAAATCAGAAATTTTGGCACCTGCTTTGCACCTCAGTCACGACTAAATTTTTTACATTTGAGAAAACCAAACGCATTTGAACGTATGAAAACCTTGTTATCCCTCACCTTCGCCCTTTTCGTCTCCGCTTTCGCTCTGCAGGCTCAAGATTATGCCTCTGTAGAAAAAGAAGCGCGGGCCAAAACAGATAAAATCGCCGAATCCCTTGACCTTACAGAAGAGCAGGACGTGCTTCTTTATCGTCAGAACTACGAATTGGCATTGAACGCTGCGCGATTGAAAAAAATGGATGCCTCCGCTGACGAAAGAAAGCGCATGTCCAAGTCCTATATGACGCGTTACGACCGTGCCGTCAAAGAAATTCTTGACGAGGGCCAATATGAAAAGTACCTCGAAGTAAGAGAAAAACACGAAAGTAAAGACGAAGCGCGTATGCGCAAGTAATCGGCATATTCCTGTTACCGAAACCGACCGTGAGGTCGGTTTTTTTGTCATCAAAATTTCATCTCTGCTGCGCGCTGTGCCGCATTAAAGATCTTTATGAACAGGGGTCGCGTCATCTCCGTTTCGATAAAAAGCTCAGGCCTTGACTACTTATCACACGATTTTTTTCGCTTTCTCCTGCATCGTACTTTTTCTCTACGGATTGAAAGGGTTCAGCAGGGAATTGGAAGAAACCGGAGGAGATACCCTGCGGTACCGGCTTACCAAGATTACCAACAACCGCTGGAAAGCACTCGGACTCGGAGCCCTTTTTACCGCAGTGATCCAAAGCAGCAGTGCCGTATCTTCCATGACCGTTGCCTTGGTCGATGCCGGCGCCTTTACTTTTGCTAACAGTTTGGCTGTGCTTCTCGGCGCGGGGATCGGTACCACCTCTACAGCTTGGCTGGTGAGCCTGAATTTTACTTCCGCCGGGGTATATTTTATTGTCTTCGGTGCCCTGATCGGTGCCTTGCCGTTTAGGCTGTCTCTCATCGGCAAAAGCCTCTTCTATTTTGGCTTTATTCTCTTCGCATTGGAGCTGCTGAGCTCGGCTTTGGCGCCCGTGAAGGAATCGCCTGCCATTATGGACTATCTTGCGGGCACTGACAGCGTATTTCTCGCCCTGCTGGCCGGGGCATTGATAACCGCAGCTGTTCAGTCGAGTTCTGTGGTCAGCGGTTTGGTCGTGGTTTTGGCGCAAAGCGCGATGATCGAGTTGCCCGAAGCGATCGCCGTCATTATCGGCGCCAAGGTGGGGTCCACATCCACAGCCCTGATTGTTTCGCTGAAAATGAAAAAAGGGGCGCGCTTATCAGCCCTTTCAAACTTTATTTTTAACCTGATCGGCGCAATAATTTTTATTCCGCTCATTTACCCGCTCAGCGATCTTGTAAGCGGAATGACCGATGATGCGGGATATCGCGTTGCCACGGCCCACGTGATTTTCAGTGTGTCCATAGCCCTGATTTTTCTTCCGTTTTTAAAGCCTTTCAGCCGCCGGATGGTGCAGTGGATGCCGTTGGAAGATCCTGAGGGAAACGTCAAGATTCGCGGATAGCACTTTAATGTTTCCCACAAGGTGGTCAAGTATCACCAATGTCAAAAGTGATAGTTGCCCACCAAACTGAAATTCCACATATCCACGCGATTGATGCGCTCGGCGTCATTGACTTCACTTGGTCGGGCCGCCACCTTATTGGCCACGATGGCCATGATGTGGAGGCCTTTGAAGTAACCTCCGAAGGCGTATTCCGCAGTGCCCGCAAAATGGTAGTAGGAGGGGACCCCGTATTTGTTCAGGGCAAATGAATCGGTGGAGGGGTTTCGAACGGAGGCAGCGCCGAGCATGTATCTGAAATTTTCGGATACCTCTTCCTCATACCGCAACATGACAGACCATACGTCCCCGTTTCCTTCATGCCTTTCTCTGGGCAGACTCACAAAGAACTGCTCACGGCCCCATTCACGCGGAAATAGCAGGCGCCCGCTGTCGTGAATTCTCAAGGTGTTCAGGGTGAGCTTCCGCACCTCAGTGCCCGCACCCAGTTTTGCACCTGCGGCATAACCCGGCGCATCGGGATCGATGTAGGCCTTGGTGAGTTCGGGATTGCCGCCGTTATTGAGCGGCTTTTGCCAAAATCCCTGTAAGCCGTAGAGCAGCTTCACATCGCCCTTACCGGCGCGGCCCTCCGCTTGGACTTGCAGCATGTTGAATACATTCTCGGCCGTGTAATTCCAGATTTGTAATGCGATAAATTCACTTTCTTTGCGGATACCCGCTACCCCGATTCCTCGACTCCTTACATTGCCTGCGTATTCAGAGGGCGTGCCGAGCGGATTCCGGCCGAAGGGGTATACCCCGAAACTTTCCTCGGCACTGTACCAGTCTACCGTACCGCGCATGGTAAGTGAATTGTAAATTCCCGCGAGCCCGGACCAGCCGTTCTTCTCGTACCGTAAGGTTAGGCCGCTGAAGCTGTTGTGGCGCATGCGGTTGTCTTGTTCGTTCAGCATCGGCGTGTGAATCCTTTGCCGCCCCGCTACCGCCGAAAAACCGCCGCGGTCCCAAGCCAGGTAAAAATCTTCCATCCTGTCCAGATCGCTTGTATTGCTGAGGTCGTTCATGTCGTACAGCAAAATTTCGTAGCGGTTAACGTTGCCCGTCGTCGGATCGGCAATGCGTATATTGTGCTCGTATATTTGAAAAACGAAAAAACCGCTCACGCCGAAGTGCAAACCTTTCCATTTCGGACTGTAGTAGCCGATACCCCCGCCCGCTGCAAGGGTGTGGTAGTCGAGCAGATCCCCGCGGTTTATTGTCCCCATGGCGAAGGTGCGCGCCTCGAATTGAAAAGAACCGCTCCGCATAAATGCACCGAAGCTCGAGAATGCCTCAGGTTGATTTGCGGCCAAAAGCGTATCGGGCGGTTCGATAATACCGGGTGTAGTAATATGCTGTGCGCCCGCCATAAACACCGAAGCGCAGACCAAAAATGCTGTCAGTAGAATTTTCACACGGCAAAAATACTGTGGCATCGGCACAGCCGGTGTGATGAGGGTCACCCATGATCTACTCCTTCAGGTGACCGAAGTCACAGCATACTCACGGCCAAGCATCGACCTTTGTACCCGAAATTTTTATAATTTCTCGACATTTATACACCTCTCTTAAAAATGAACGCCGCCCCATGCAGATCAAAGCAAAAGATATACTTCCGATTTTAGACTGGCTGCCGAAATACCGAAAGTCGTGGCTTTCCGGCGACTTATTCGCAGGCCTTACCGTGGGTATTATGCTGATCCCGCAGGGTATGGCTTATGCCATGCTCGCCGGACTCGAGCCCATCCACGGCCTTTATGCCGTGACGGTACCGCTGGTACTTTACGCCGTATTCGGCACTTCCCGACAGCTCGCGGTGGGTCCCGTAGCCATGGTATCGCTGCTTACGGCGGCAGGTATCGGAGCGCTGAATCCGTCAGGTCCCGAACAATACCTGCTCTATGCGCTCACCTTGGCTTTTCTGGTGGGGCTGATCCAGTTTTCCATGGGGCTACTGCGTCTGGGCTTTGTGGTCAATTTCCTCTCACACCCCGTGATCAGCGGGTTCACCTCTGCCGCAGCCATTATCATCGGCCTGAGTCAGGTGAAGCACCTGCTGCGCATTGACCTGCCACGAAGCGAGCACGCCCACGAGGTGGTTTGGGCCATTGTGCAAAACATCGGCGACGTTCACCTGATTACTTTCGGAATCGGTGTACTCGGAATTCTGATCATCAAATTCGGTAAGAAAATTCACCGTGCTTTTCCGGCTCCGCTTGTGGCGGTGGTTGCGGGAATCCTGCTCGTGTACGGGTTCGGATTGGCGGATAAAGGGGTAATGATTGTGGGAAATGTCCCCGACGGATTGCCGGGACTTTCTCTCCCTTCATTTGACACCTCGGAGTGGGTGGTACTGCTGCCGGTGGCACTGACCATTTCCTTTGTGGGCTTCGCAGAGAGCTATGCCGTGGCCAAAACCGTGCAGGCCAAGCATAAAAACTATAAACTCGATGCGGATAAGGAACTTATTGCCCTCGGTATGGCCAATTTCGGCGCGGCATTCTTCCGAGGGTATCCCGTTACGGGAGGCTTTTCCAGAACGGCTGTTAACAATGATGCCGGCGCCAAAACAGCCATGGCCTCCGTTTTTTCAGCCGCTTTGGTTGTGCTCACTTTGCTATTCTTTACCGAACTCTTTTACAATCTCCCCAATGCCGTACTTGCCGCCGTGGTCCTGACGGCGGTGGCCGGACTTGTCGATTTTAAAGAGCCGATCAAGCTCTGGAAAAAAGACCGTGCTGACTTCTTCATGCTGATGGCCACATTCCTCGTTACGCTTACCTTGGGCATCGAGCCGGGTATCCTCACGGGACTCGTGCTTTCACTGGTGATGGTCATCTATCGCGCGAGCAATCCGCACATGGCGCGATTGGGCAGGGTACCCGGCACCAAAATATTCAGAAATACGGAGCGATTCGATAACCTGCAAACTTCGGATGAAATGCTCATCGTTCGGGTGGACGGGCCCATCTACTTCGCCAACGTGGCATATATCAAGGGCAAATTTGATAAATGGATCCGAAAGCAATCCGGCACACTCAAATACATCATTCTCAACATGGAAAGTGTGACCAATCTCGACAGCACCGGTGCACATGAGCTCTATGAATGGATCACAGACTGGCGAAAATCAGGTCTGGATGTATGCCTTTCCGGAACCCGCGGTCCCGTTCGCGACAAGCTCCGGGCATGGGGATTGATAGATTGTGTGGGGGCAGACCACATGTTTTTGGACGACGAGCATGCCACCGCTTTCTTTGAAAATCGAAAGGCAGACGACGATTCCGAGGATCTCCTCACTTATGCCGTGCAGTCTCGCGGGGAGTAATCCGACCGCGAGAACATTCTGTAGGGAGCCTTATTAACGTCCGCTTTCTGCGGGTATGGGCTCGGCTATGGAAGCTTTATGCTTTTTGCTGCGGTCATCCCTCGACCCTGCAACCGCTTCCGCTACGCTGTCCTCATGCTGTCGCGCTTCCTTTTTCGCAATGACTTCGGCATCCGGCCGTCCGAAAAGGATTTCTCGTCCCTCAGACCAGTCATCCGCTTTTCGCAAGTCGGATACAATGTCGCGCCATTCGTGGAAGTTCAAAATGATGGGGTTGTAGGAGTCGATCTGCTTGGTAATCCCGTAAGTCGGACGCTCCTCCTCTTCCTTAAATGTGCCGAAAATTCGGTCCCAAATGATAAAGGTCGAGCCGTAATTCTTATCGAGGTATTTCTTGTCCGTGGCGTGGTGCACCCTGTGATGAGAAGGCGTGGTGAAAAAGTACTCAATGGGAGCGGGCAGCTTTTTAATATACTCCGTGTGGATCCAAAACTGGTAGAGCACAGCAATTTGGTGGCAAATAAAAAAAACAAAAGGATCAAAGCCCATCATCATCACAGGCACAAAAAAGATCAATTTGATGTGTTGTGTCCATCCCAAGCGAAACGACACCGAAAGATTGTACAGTTTGGAGTTGTGATGCGTCACATGGGTGGCCCACCAAAAGCGCTGTTCATGCGCAATGCGGTGTGCCCAATAGCGGGCAAGGTCGAGGGCGAAAAAACACAAAATGAAAGAATACCAAGTAGCCTCAATCTTCCAAGGTACCATGTTCCAAAAGAAAAGGGCTACGCCGAAAGTAAAGACCTTGATGGAGGCACTGATGCCCACATTGACCAAGCCGATCGTAGAAGCGGCCAGAAAATCTTTTTTGTGGTAAACTTTTCTCTTTTGATAAATACTGATTCCCCATTCCAGGAATACCAGTGCAAACATGACCGGGGCCGCCCAAAGAATTACATTGGGCCAATCCATCGCTCCTATCTCCTCCAAGGTCTTATGATTCTCAAACATTCAGGTTTTCTGTTTCTTGTTGTCAATAAAATTCTACCGAAAAAATACTAAAAATTCATGATGTCGCGCAAAATTAAGAAGTTTTGATGAAATCTCGGGAGGATTCGGAATGTGGGGTCGAGGAAAGGTCCGTAATCTGAATTTCTGCTTTTTCCTGAAGTTCTCGGGCGCGGGCGGCAGGAATTTAAGTCGATGGGGCACACCGAAATTCTTCGAAAGAACCTACCTGCCGTCTTCCTTTTTCAGGAAGGAATACCTACCGCGCTCGAGGCACCGACAGTGAGACGAAAATCCGCTCTTTCAGTAATTTTAGAGGTGTTTTCAATCTACATTTAATTCCAAAGAACGCACATCAAAAGCACGGCTGACCGTTCCGAGAATTTCGTTCAGAATCCGCCGATCTGACGGGAAAGTCTCGGCTTACAAAACAAAATCACGACCGAATTCGGGCCTGTCCGAACCATGCCGTAATGCCGAACTTGTGAATCTGACGGAGATCAAAGGCTGAATTTCGTATTTTGACCGTACTTCGGAATTTGCGCCTTATCTGCTTTTAGAAATTCACCCTCTTTTGCTCACAAGACTTTCCCGAATTGAGGAATTCTGATAATCATCGCTGGAAAGATTTGTATTTTTACCCGCAGACAAGCTACCATGAAAAAACTTTTACCCTTCACCCTCCTCTTAGCGGCAACCTTTTTTACCCCTTCGACGACCTACGCGCAGTATGAAACCGTGGTTTACGATTACTCCAAGAACCGCTTCGGTGAAAATGAGCCGCTGCCTGCCGAACAGAACTGGATGCTCACCGGCGAGGCTCCCGCGGGGGTGCAGATGGTGGAGCTTCAGATATTCAGAGCAGACCGCAGCAGTAAAAAGTTTCTTTACGCATCTGATTTTCAAAGACCCAACGCATTTGAAGCGAGTAAATTTACAATCCCTGTCAATTTTAAACTCCGCGGCAATACAGCTTACAATCTCAAGATACTCTATTTCAAAACTGCAAGCGATGATGACATGCGGCGTCTATCCGAGATGGTCAATTCCGCACTCTCGGCCTACCTGAGTCAGAGCGTGGTGGCGGGAAGACGGCAGGTCTCGCTGGCCAAGCATCCGCGCATCATTATTCAGGAACTTGACCAAATCGTCGCCGACGGGTTGGAACTTTACCGCAACAGGATGGGAACGGAATTTAACGGGTTTTCCGACATCGTTTACGATAAGCTGGAGCGCATCGATGACCTTAAGCTCAAGGCGGCTCGTTTTAATATCTTAAAGGAGCCTGACGCCGATGAGCGGCAGACCCGTGTGGCATATTTCCAAAAAAGTACGGAAGAACTCGCCCAACTCATGGAGCGCGAGGTGAACCACTATCTCAGCGGTAACTTCTACGTGCTTCGCGAAGCCAGATCCGTACCGAATTATATGTCGGAGGCCACCCGGCGCACCCTTCCGATCAACCTCGGGTACGCCGCGGTATACGATAATCTGACTCCTGACGGATTTGCCGTGGAAGGGGCTCCCATGGTGGGCATATCATTCCCTCTGGGCAATCCCAATTTCTCCGGTAACTTTTGGAGCAACAGCTCGCTCTCTGCCGGGGTGATGCTCCAAAATGTGACCCTCGACGGGGATCGCGTACACCGCGGCCCCCTCATTGACCGTCCGTTGTATTTCGCATACGGATATAAGACTGCTTACTTTTTGCGCATCAATGCAGGGGCCGCAGTAATGGAGGAAGCGGGCACGGGAACCGTTCGGGTTACACCCTTTGTAGGGCTCAGTGTTGAACTCAACCTCTGGCTCGGATTAAGCCGATAATGATGAGATTTTCTACATACGGATTCAAAAGTCTTGTCGGCAAGACATTGCGAAACACTGCGCTGCTCTTGCCGTGCGTGCTTCTCGCGCTCACGACCTCGGCGCAACGCGATATTTTTAAGGCGGAGATATCCGGGGCATTTGCCGTAGTGAACAGCAGCGACTTTGCGCTTCCGGACAATCCTTCCCTTTTTGCCGCCGGCGGAAGGCTTCAGGTCAATTGGGGCCGCGCATGGCAGGTGGGCATCCACGCAGGCCAATTCAACTTCGGTGAGGCTGCTGATCTCGAGAGGACCTACGCCGGAATCTCCCTCGCTTACCATTGGGACAACGGGGCTTTGCTGCGAAAACGGGCTCTGATTGCGCCCTACCACCTTTTGGACCTCGGATACTTCGGCTCGGCCGATATTGAAGGCGGAAACCTGACAGGGGCTGCCGCCGCCGCAGGGATCGAAAACGGAATCAAAATTCGCACGGGCGATCGATTTACCCTGCGCATTGCCCACGCCGTGTACCGCGAGCTCGACAGCCGCGGATTTGAAGAAACCTTGGGCAGCAGCGGAATCTCCCTTTGGCGTGTAGGCATCGGATACCACTTCGGTGCCGTGCGCACGAAATTTACGGGACCGAGGTTCGACGCTTCGGCGCGCTTTGATCGGTTGCCCGCAGCCGAGACTCATATTCGTCCGGTGCTCTCGGTGGTCCTTCCGGAAAAAATGCCTGCCCCCCCGGCACTTCCGAAGCCGCAACCTTCCTTTGCCGATACTGCGGCAGCGAAGGAAAAGTCTGTAGCCGAGGTTGAAACTGCCGTGAGAAGGGATACGGTATTTCTCGTTCGTCGCGACACGGTTTACCTCGACAGTGCCGGCACGCAAAAGTTTGCAGACCGCACACAGGATTCCCTTTTTATCAATTTGCGCGACCGCTTGAATTATCTCGAGGGCTTGGCCGCCGGACTTTCCCGTCGCGATACGATCGTTGCCCTGCGCGAGGAAGCAGCCGAGCCTCGAAAATGGGAGGGAGGGGCCCCCGAAGCGCCCCGAGAAGAAAAAGAGCAGCGCAAAGCTGACCGCGATGAAGGGACAAAAGCCACGGACACACGGGCCGAGGAGCAACCGAAGTACACGACTGATCCCGCGATCATCGCCTCGATGGAGCGACAGGAAGAGTTGATCAAAGCCCAAAACCGCATCCTGTCTCAGCTGGCGGGCAAAAGCAATGAGGTGAACGTGGAAGTGCCCCGAGAACGCCGACGGCCTCAAGTGGCACCGACCGTTGCTGTGCCGGTGGGAGGCGGAGGCGACAGGCAGGAGGCAGCCCGGATTACCGCCCTTGAAAATGAGGTGCGTGAATTGCGCGCATTGCTGCTTGCAGGCACGCTTCCCGATGCTGCAAAGGACACCCTGCCCGCCTCGGATACTGCCGCAGCAACCCCGGCCGATACCCTCTCAATTGTGTCGATTGCCGACACCCTCGGTACAGATACAACGGCGGTCTCGGAAACTGCCGCTGAGAAGCCTGAGTCTGCACGTGCGGAAGGCGTGCGCGAGCGCACCGAGGCGATTCGCACTAGGGCTGATTCTATTGCTGATGTCAATCTGCGCAGAACCAAGGAGCGGCTCAGAGAAGAAGAACTTGCCGCTGCAGCACGCCGCGATACTTCAGCCGTCTCCGCGACTGAAGCGCCCCCGCCGCTCATGGTAAGCTATCCGGCAGTATTTAAGTTCGGCTTGAACCGCGATGATGTGGGTGCTGGCTACAACGATCTTTTTGATGCCGTGGCAGCAGATTTGAAAAACCGGCCCGACATGAAGGTCCGCATCACGGGGTTTACGGACAAAAGCGGGAATCCGTACTACAACAGAAGGCTGTCTGAGCGCAGAGCGCAGCATATCAAGCAAAGGCTTACCGAGCGCGGTATCGACGCTTCCCGTATCGTAATTCGCGGGCAGGGCGCAGAGGATGCGGAAGAAAAGTGGAATCCCGGAGACAGACGCGTAGAGGTCGAGCTTCGATAAGGGAGCCGGTCAGCGTATCCGTGCCGAACGCGAACCCCATCAGGCGTCCTCAGGAACATAAGACAGACTCCTGAAAATACGGTTTACTTTGGAAGAGCTTTTCTTGTCTTTTCCCGGCGCTACAGCCACCAAGATAAGCGCATAGCGCGTGTCAGGGTCGAAATGGCAAAAACCGCGCACCTCTGCAGGCGAATCGTTGTAAGTAAAAGTCCCAAAGCAATTTACCGCATTCTTCAGTCCCGGAACCTTGCCGAAGTCAAGCCGCTCCGTTTGTCCGCCCAAGTGGTTGACCAGATTTGCAACAGCTCCGCTCAATCCGCTTTTCGTATCGTACTGAGCGCCGATCATTTCTATGGCACTGAAGTTTACTGCAATTGCCCTGTCGGAAAAAGTATAGGCATGCACCTCCCTCGCGTGGAGTTCCATGCCTTTCGGCAAATTGATGTCTTGGCGTACAAGCTTGCCGGGGGTCTCAAAGTTCAGACCGAAAAGGCTATTGCTGAGCCAGCCGTTATTCTCCACTTCCCGTACAGCCGTTTTTTCCTCAGCCATACGCGGTTCAGAAGATTTGACCTCATCCGGCCCATGGTCCTTGCACCCGGTCAGGGAGCCGGTGAGAAATATCAGCAGTAAAAACAGAGGCGTGGGGCGAATAATATCTGTGATTTGCGGCATGGAAAAGTGATCAGTGACGCGAAGTTAAGCATTCCGAACGGCTCCGTTTATCACGAAACAGATCCGATACGGACGGTGCACGGTGTAATTTAACGGAAACTTAATCCGGAAATTTATCCTTTAAAACCAGTGGTTTAAGCCTGGTTTTCGGCCATCGGGGACCTACGGATATTTTCGCGAACGCTGCTGAATTCCGTACTATTGCAAAAAAAATTCGCCATGAAGCATTTCTCCTTTGCTGTTTTGTTCACCTTCTTCGGCTGCGCTCTGTCAGCACAGTCTGATCCGGAGCCTTTTGATCTCTCATCAGGTACATATGTTTTGAACAATTGGCCCGCAGCGGCTCCCGCCGGCTCCTATCCGGCCAATATGGTTTTTCAGGTCTATGACAATCTGGACAATAACCCGGGTGAGGATGCTGAAATCATTGGCGACTGGCTATGCCGATACGACATCGAATCGCGCTCCCGCATACTTGGAGAGGGGCCGAACGGTTTCTCTTTTATCAATACGGGGAATACCCAAGATGACCAAGAGCGTTGCGGCGGCGAGCCGCTCGACGTAGGGGGCTATGTCGGGGCCGCACTGCTTGCACTCAACACCACGGGAGTGGAAGATGTGTCCGGCTCTTACCTGGCCACCAAACTAACGCTCGGAAGCGGCCTTCCTCCGAGGGAGTACGTGATTCGCCTTGAGTACCGCACCGGAACAGAAGGAGCCTTTACACCCGTGGAGGGCACGGAGCTGTCTTCCGATGATTACTCCGTAGATGATCCGCAGCTTATCAATTTCACCCTCCCCGCCGATGCTTCGAACCAGAACGTCGTTCAAATTCGATGGAGGTACTTTCAGCGCGAAGAAAATGACGGCGGCCAACGTCCGCAGTGGCGCGTAGGGGCGATCAATGTAAGCGGCCTCTTCACAAGTGTAGTGACCGGAAACCGAGAAGATAAGGGCCTCGGTGTATTTCCGAATCCTTCGGCCGACGGCAACTTTACCTTAAACCGCCGAATCAACGGAAGCATCTTTGACATGACGGGAAAAATGATCGATCAGGTTTCCAATGCCGACCGAATTTCTTTGGTGCAGTATGCTAAAGGCATCTACCTGTTGAAGACAGAAGAAGGCACCGTGATTAAGCTCGTGAAGAACTGATTGCCTGATTGTTTTTATAATCTTGGAAACGGAGCTCCGAAAGGGCTCCGTTTTTTTCGGGTTTTGTTTTTCTTTACAGTCATGACTTCCGCCCTGTCGGTTCTGCTTCGCCGTATTGTCCCGCTGACCCTCGCGGTTTTTTGCCTTTTGATGGTCCCGCACCCGGCGCGGGCACAAGAGATTTTTCGGCAGGATAAGGTGGTGGGTACGGACCTGCGCAGAGGTAAAGACCTGCGCGCTGATGTTTTGACTTTTCCCGCAAAGGCAGGAAACACCTACTATGACCGCACCAACGAACTGCTGCTTGTGATGAGTGCCTTCGATGAGCGTGAGCGGTATACCGCTTGGACCAAAGGAGAGCTGTGGGTGTACGATCTGGCAACCTCTGAACTTTTGCGGCGGCAAAAGGTGCGTTATGCTGACAACGCAGTTTACCACGCCGACGGAATTTTTGTGGAAAATCCCGGTACACGGGCCATCGGATATGATCCGCGAACCGGAAAAAAACGCTGGAAGGTCAAGGCTGATATCTATTTCACAGATGCGCAGAACAAGATGGCCGTGGGATACGAGACCCTCGCAAATCGCTATGATTCTGATGTGCTCATCGGCACCGATATGGAGACGGGAGCCGTGGTCTGGGAGCGCACCATTTCAAAATTTTCAGGTTGGAATGACCTCTATCAGCTCAACGATTCCGTGTACTTCATTTTGGCATCAGGCCTCCACACCCTGAACGTAAGAGACGGGTCCGGTTGGAGTTGGTATACCCAAACTGCAGAATACCGCCGCGGAGCCAAGGGCATGGGCCTCGGTGCGGGCCTAGGTATGTTTAAGGGGAGCATGGTCAGCAATTTGGAGTACGATTCAACACATGTTTACTTCGCTTCCAAGGAGAAAATTGCAAAAATTGATGTGGAGACGGGAAGGCCTGCCTGGGTTTCGGAATACCCCGATGCGCAGGTGGGGAGCTCTGTGATTTTTCTCTCTGAAGGCACCTTGTTTATGGTCAACAGAGGAATGGCCTCAAGCCGATTCGGGTTGGTGCACCACGGAGCGCCCTTTCTGGCGGCGTACAGCCGGGATACCGGCCACCCCCGCTTTCTTGTGAGTACGGCAGACAGCACTGCTCCTGTGCTCAGCTACGAAGCCCTCGATGAGGATATTTTGCTCCTCAACCGGGAAACTGTGGAGTGCTATGAAGCCGCCACGGGCGCGCGACGGTTTACGGAGGATTATGCCGAGAATGACATCGGTAGTCCCATCCGATTTCTGAACCGAAATGATACCTACACCAAAACACCTGACGGCAGATATCTGCCCTTGGCGGAGGTGACGCCGGGTACTGCCTTTGCCCTCTTTGACTACGGAACGATACCCGCGATCAACAGTGATCTCACCGTGGGCTACACTATGGGGCTCGATCAGATTTGGCTCAAGTTTGCGGAGCGCGACGGCTTGAACTTTCTTTCCGACGGAGAGCGCACCATGGTGGCAGATGCCGCTACGGGAGAACTGCGTGCGGAATTGCTCGCCCCTGAAGACGGAGAGTTTTTCGGGGATGCCTTGGTATATACCGTGGAAAACCAGATTTACATCCTCGATTTGAGCGACTTATTCCGCCCCTGATGCCGCCTCGGTTAATGCGGCTGCGGCATGGCTGCCCGCCAAAAACCCGCTCGTCCAGGCATGCTGAAAATTGAAGCCGCCGGTGAGGCCGTCTACATTCAGAAACTCGCCGGCAAAATACAAGCCCGGGATTTTTCGGCTTTCAAAACTGCCCGTTTCCACCTCGTTCAAGTCTGCCCCGCCGCAGGTGACAAACTCCTCCTTGAAGGCATTCTTGCCCGCTACATCATAGGGGCAGCGTACGAGCATTTCCGTCAGTCGGTTTGCACACTTGGCGGGCAGGTCGCCCGTACGCGTTTCGGGAGCGATACCCGCCTTGGTACAGAGGCGTTCCCAAAGTCGTGCGGGAAGGTCAAATCCCGGATTCGAGACGGTTTTTTTTCGCGGATGCTGCTCGCGCATCGCCGCGAGGTATGCACGCGCGCCTTCCTCTCCGCATCCCGTCCAGTCGATAAGTATGGGAAATCGATACTTGCGCGCATGCAGCTCGAGTGCGGCCAGAGCAGAAAGCTTGATAACAGCAGGAGCGCTGAAGCCGCGGTGGGTGATGAGCAGAGGACCGCTCGATTTGTACCCGCTTCCGGGTATTTGAACCGAAGCGTTCGGCGAAGCAATTCCCGCGAGGTCGGTGAGGTCAAAATCGGGAACGTTAAAGGTGAAAAGCGAAGGCACGGGAGGTATGATGCGAATGCCGAGGTCGCGAATGAATCCGTAGGCTTCATTTTTCGGTGAGCCGCCCGCGCAAACAATGAGCTTGCGACAAGAGAGGTGCGCTCCGTCGGTTGTTTCTACGTGAAATATACCTTCCTCATCCCGCTGCACGGAAGTGACTTCTGCCCGCAGCCTGATTTCTGTATTGCAAGCCCGGGCCGCGCGCATGAGGCAGTCGATCACGGTCTCCGAGCTGTCTGTCACGGGAAATACGCGTCCGTCGGCTTCTGTTTTCAACTTCACTCCGCGCGATTCGAACCAAAGTCGCGTGTCCTGTGTGCCGAAGCGCTCAAAGGCCTTTTTGAGTTTTTTTCCGCCGCGTGGATAGTGCTTTACCAATTGTGAGGGGTAGTCGCAATCGTGGGTAACATTGCAGCGCCCGCCGCCGCTGATGCGGACCTTGGCGAGCAGTTTTGCGGACTTTTCCAATATGACGGTTCGGAACCGGCCGCCCTGAGCGGCGTGAACGGCTGCGAAAAAACCTGCGGCCCCGCCGCCGATCACCGCAGTATCCCAATCGGTTTTCACTTCCGCTTGAGCACGCGTCTTACTGCCGCGATGACATCGGCCGTATCAATGCCGTATTTCGTCATCAGTTCTTCCGGGGTTCCGCTTTCGCCGAAGGAGTCGTTTACAGCTACATATTCAATCGGGAGGGGGAGGCGGCGCGCAAGGACCTGTGCTATGCTGTCGCCGAGGCCGCCGTTGCGCTGATGCTCTTCGGCGGTGACTACGCATTTTGTTTTGCCGGCTGAGGCAAGTACGGCTTCCTCATCCAGGGGCTTGATGGTGTGGATATTGATGATTTCTGTGCTGATGCCTTCCTCTGCCAGTTTTACGCCGGCTTCCACGGCTTTCCACACGAGGTGGCCCGTTGCAAAGACGGTGACGTCCGTTCCTTCGCTCACCGTCCATGCCTTGCCGATTTCAAATTTTTGGTCGGCCGGGGTGAAGTTCGGCACTTTGGGTCGACCGAAGCGGAGGTAAACCGGGCCTTCATGCTCGGCGATGGCAAGGGTAGCGGCTTTTGTTTGGTTGTAATCACAGGGATTGATCACCGTCATGTGGGGCAGCATTTTCATCATGCCGATGTCTTCGAGAATTTGATGCGTGGCCCCGTCTTCTCCCAAGGTGAGTCCGGCGTGTGAAGCGCAAATCTTTACGTTTTTTCCCGAATAGGCCACCGACTGTCGGATCTGATCGTAGACCCGTCCCGTGGAGAAATTGGCGAAGGTGCCCGTGTAAGGAATTTTTCCGCCGATGGTCATTCCCGCCGCCAAACCGATCATATTGGCCTCGGCAATCCCCGTTTGGAAAAACCTTTCCGGAAAGGCATCCTCAAAGGCATTCATCTTCAAGGATCCCGTCAGGTCCGCACAGAGGGCCACAACATCGGGATTTTGCTTTCCCAGCTCGAGCAGGCCGTCGCCGAACCCGCTGCGGGTGTCTTTTACATTTTGGATTTCGTAGGTTTTCATGCCTTTTTCAGAGTTTCTGATTGGTGGATGCGCCGGAGCTCACGGAAAATTCGCGCTCGAGGCAGTAAATGACTTCTTTGCTGTTTTTAGACCGAAAGGTGACTTTGTAATCTCCGGGCTGCAGGCTGTACTGCTGATTGATTTCCTTGTTGAGGTTTACCACGTGCCGCAGTGCACTGCCCTCGATCTTGGCGATGCTCCCGAAACCCGAAGTGGTGAGGCTGAGGTTGAGCACCCCCGGCTCGGGAATGGTTACGGTGGTGGTCTTGTTTTGGGTCACCTCTACGCTGTCGATGTAGGTGCGCGGCAGGGTGAGGATTTCGAGGTCGTAAAGACCGGTGAGAATTTTCTCAGGCTTGTTAACCTGCTGTACGTGGAGGGTTTTGTCTTCGTTTCGCTTCCGCAAAATATATTGAACATCACCGCCCTGCCTTCCCGGGATTTTTACTTCCAGCGTGCCCTGTCCGGCATCTGCGGCAATGATGTTGTGCCTTCCGGGCTCGAGCTTTACGCCGTGCTTTACCACCTGCGGTATGGTATGCACTTCCATGCGGTAGGTCAGCACGGGGTCAAGGCTGATTGTGTCGGGATTGCCGCGGTGGTTCATGGTGTGCACGAATCCGTAGCTCAAACTTTCAGAGAACTCGTCAAAAAAGTTCACCGTAACGTTCGTCTCCAGCGGTTTTTCGAAGTCGTCCAGCAGGTTCACCTGTGCGGTGGTGTTGTTCAGGGCTTGGGTGATGACGATGTCGAGGATGTTTCTGAAACTGTCTTCATTGGTGGCGTCAAAATAATTGCCCACACAGTGAAAAGTCTGTTTAAAATCTTCATCGAGGCCCACACCGATTACAAAAGGCTTGAGCACGATCCCTTTGCGCTGCAGCGCCTGTGATACCGCACAGGGATCACCGTCGCAGGCTTCTATGCCGTCTGTGATGAGGATGATGATATTGCGGCAATTGTCACAGGGCGGAAAGTCATCAGCGGCTTTTTCCAGACTGCGTGCGATGGGCGTGGTACCTTGCGGGGTGATCTTGCTGATGGTTTTTTGGATCAGCCCCACATTGTTGTCCCGAAAGGATACCTCCAGACGTGTGTCGTCGCAGTCTTGTTTTCCTTTGATAATGGGCACCTGATGGCCGTACACGCGAAGGGCAAGTTGAAGGTTCGGCGCGTCGCGGAGTTCTTCGAGGGATTCGTTGAGCAGACGCTGTGCGATGTTGATTCGGGTATCGCTTTGCCAGCGCGCATTCATGCTGTTACTCGCATCGAATACAAAAAGGATCCGCGTGAGCGGTTTGTCGCCGTTTTGCCCCTGCGCAGTGGTTGTCTGCAGCATAGCGCCGAAAAATAAAAATACCGCTAAGGCGAATCTCATGGTGTCAATAATCTCCGAGGGACGTTTCGGGGTTCTGCGCCAAAGCGGAGGCGAGCTGCTCATCATTGGGAGCTACGCCGTGCCATTTGTGGCTGCCCATCATAAAATCGACGCCGTTGCCCATTTCGGTGCGCATGATCACCGCTACCGGCTTTCCTTTTCCGGTGCGCGATTTGGCTTCCGCCATCACCTTGAGCACGTTGTCGATGTCGTTCCCGTTCATTTCGAGTACGTCCCAGCCAAATGCGTGCCACTTTCCCTTGAGGTCGCCGAGATCGAGTACGTCGCTTACATCTCCGTCGATCTGCCGGTTGTTGTAATCCACGGTGGAAATAATGTTGTCGATTTTATTGGCTGCAGCGTACATGACAGCCTCCCAAATTTGGCCTTCCTGCAATTCACCGTCGCCGTGAAGGCTGTAGATAAGGTGGCGGTCGCCGTTGAGCTTCTTGGCCTGTGCGGCACCCAGAGCTACAGAGAGCCCCTGTCCGAGCGATCCCGAAGCCACGCGCACGCCGGGCAGCCCCTCATGGGTAGCGGGGTGGCCCTGCAGGCGGCTGTCAATTTTGCGAAAAGTGGAGAGTTCCTTTACGGGAAAAAACCCGTTTCGCGCAAGAACACTGTACCAAACCGGTGAGATGTGACCGTTGGAGAGGAAGAAGAGGTCTTCGCCGTGACCGTCGGGATGAAATTCTCCCCGCTTGTAGTCCATGATTTGCCCGTAAAGGGCGGTGAAAAACTCTGTGCATCCGAGGCTCCCGCCCGGATGGCCCGAATTCACGGCGTGCACCATGCGGACGATGTCGCGGCGCACTTGTTGCGCCGTTTCTTGAAGTGAAACCTTTTCAGTCATGAAGATGTAGTCGAGAGATTGCGATTCCGCAAAAGTAACACAATGGTAACGCCCGACGCGAAACTAACAGCGGGAGTTATGAAGATGAAGTGTGAATAATCTGAAAATGCCCTGGGCTCAGTCCCACGCTGATTGCTCAAGTCGATGCTCCCAAACGGAATTGCCTTCAGCATCGCGAACATCAATGTCCAGTCGACGTGCCTTTCGGGGCCCCGACAGGTGCAGGAGCCCGAAGTTTCGTTCGTTGTACAGGGTACCTTCTACACGATTGGTGGTGGCTTCGTCACCGCCGTCGTGGGTGCCGGAGGTAAGGGGGGAGAGGGTGAGGTCGTACATCAGTACACCTTTGTGCTCCACGCTGCAGAGTTCGGTATGGTGGCGATCGCCGGTGAGAAAAATCACTCCCTTGATGCCTTCTGAGGCAATGCGGTCCAGCAGATATGTGCGTTCCTCCGGGTAGTTTGCATAGTTTTCCCAGACGGGTGCATCGTTGAGGATTTGGCCGCCTGTAACGATGAATTTAAACGGGGCTCGACTAAACGCGAGGTTTTCAATCAGCCAGTCGATCTGCGCTTTTCCGAATACTTGTTGCTCGACAGTTTTGGTATTGTAATCCGTGCGGTGCCAGCGGTTGTCCAGCAGGAAGAAGTCGGCATCGCCGAAGGAAAAAGCGCTTGTCGTACCCCCGAGTCCGTTCACGCCGTACCCGTTGTTGGCAAAGAAGAGCTTGAAGGCTTCGAGGGCTTTGTCTTTATGCGGCCAGGAGCGGAGTGCATCGTTGGGGCCGTAATCGTGGTCGTCCCAAATGGCGTAATGATGTCCGGTGCGCAGCAGTTTTTGTATTTCCGGAATGCCGCGGGCATGGGTGTACCGCCGCAACATGCCGGACCTGCTGAACCAATCGGCTTCGCGGAAATACACGTTGTCACCGAGCCAGAGCACCATGTCCGGCTCGGCCTCAGCCATCCGGTCGAATATGCCGTATTCACCGCCGTACTGCCTGCCGGGGCGGTCGTAAGCTTCTTCGTTAATGTAAGCACAGCTCCCCGCCGCAATGGTAAACTCGGGAGGGTCGGTGCGGTACTGCCACAGGCTTTG
>PXBH01000015.1 GCA_003565555.1 Cryomorphaceae bacterium
AAAAAGCGCTCATGCTCAATATCATGAGCATCCCATGGCAACAAATGCCAAGAGCTTGAAAAAGCGCTCCGCTCCAACCCCAAGCTCGACCAAGGACCAAGGACAGCGACGCAGTCGCAGACCAAGCACAAAGCACAAAGCACAAAGCACAAAGCACAAAGCACAAAGCACAAAGCACGCCGCGCAGCGGCCTCCGACCTCCGACCTCCGACCTCCGACCTCCGACCTCTGACCACTGATCACTTGTCACTTGTCACTTGTCACTTGTGACTGATCACTGATCACTTGTCACTTGCAACTTGTCACTTGTCACTCACAACTCACAACTCCCCAATGCCACCCACCTCCACCATCGCCATCGTCGGCCTCGGCTACGTCGGCCTTCCCCTCCTGCTCGCATACGCCCGCAATGGCTACCGATCCATCGGCATCGACATCGACCCCTCCAAGCCCGACGCCCTCCACTCCGGCCGATCCTACATCAAGCACATTCCGTCCGATGACGTCGCCGCCGCCCTTGCCCAGGGCACCCTCGACGCCACCACCGACTTCTCCCGCATCGCCGATGCCGATGCCGTCATCCTCTGCGTGCCCACCCCGCTCGACTCCCATTTCGAGCCCGATCTCTCCTACGTGCGCCAGACCCTGGAGGCCGTGGTGCCGCATCTCAAACCCGGCGCGATCCTCTCTCTTGAATCCACCACCTACCCCGGCACCACCGTCGAGGAGGTTGTCCCCCGCGTCGAAGCCCGCGACCTCGTTCCCGGCGAATCCGTCTTCATCGTCTATTCCCCCGAGCGTGAGGACCCCGGCAACACCGAATTCCATGCCACCAACATCCCCAAGGTCGTCGGCGGCCACACCCCCGCCTGCCTGGAGAAAGGCGTCGCCCTCTACGAAGCCGCCTTCGGCAGGGTCGTCCCCGTCTCGTCCACTCAGGTGGCCGAACTCACCAAGCTGCTCGAAAACATCTACCGCGCCGTCAATATCGGACTCGCCAACGAAATGAAAATCGTCGCCGATGCGATGGGCATCGACATCTGGGAGGTCATCCGCGCCGCCGCCACCAAACCCTTCGGCTTCACCCCGTTCTACCCCGGCCCCGGCCTCGGCGGGCACTGCATCCCCATCGACCCGTTCTACCTCACCTGGAAGGCCCGCGAATTCGGCGTCCACACCCGCTTCATCGAACTCGCCGGCCAAATCAACCGATCCATGCCCGACTTCGTCGTCCAAAAAGTCGCCGATGCCCTCAACTCCGACCGCAAACCCATCCACGGCTCGCGCATCCTCCTCCTCGGCCTCGCCTACAAACCCAATGTCGACGACGACCGCGAGTCGCCAAGCTACATCCTCATGGAAAAACTCGAAGCCCGCGGAGCCATCGTCGATTACCACGACCCGTTCGTCCCCGTCATCCCGATAACACGCGAGCACGCGAAATATGCCGGACGCAAATCCGTGGAAATCTCCGGATCCTACGATTGCATCCTCCTCGCGACCCACCACGACGAATACGCCGCCTACGACTTCTCCACCTTCTCCTGCCCGATCGTCGACACCCGCAACTGCATCACCAGGCGCCCGACCAAATACCACCCCGCCTAGTGTGGTGCGTAAGATCAAGAGTCTGGCCGCTGTGCCGCGTCCTTAGTGCTTTGTCCTTAGTCGACTGCCAAACCAACGCGGTTTTTTAAACAGGAGGCAACAGAGAATGATCACCGGAGGGATGTCCCAGCTACCCGTGATCCCCATCATCCAAAATCCGTAAACCAAGGTCCCTCAATTAAAACCAGGCGGAAGGCCCAGCGCGAAGCTCCCTCATTTCCGCCCCTCCGTTCCACGCCGTGAACAACGTCTCGTTCGAGCTGAAGCGCGCGAATGCATCGGCCTCATCGGCCGCAACGGCGCGGGCAAAACCACCCAGCTCAAAATGCTCAACGGCCTCATCAAGTCCCATTCAGGAATGATCAAGACGCACAGGCGCGAGCTTGCGTTCACCAAAATTTTCTGTAAATTGGTCCCATGAATCAATCAGCTGCCATCATGATCGATTGCCCTAGCGAGGTCTTACTCGAACTCCACGTCAGCGAGGAGGAACTCGCCGGACTCGTCAAGGAAACCAGTGCGCTCGCTCTATTTCGTACAGGCAGGCTTTCCTCCGGTCTTGCCGCTAAATGGGCCGGACAAGCACGCATCCCTTTCCTCATGAAGGCAATGGAACAAGGAGCACGACTACTGGATCAAGGCGAGGCGGATTACCGTCGCGAAACCTCCCTCCTTTGAAGGATTTCCCGTGACGATCTCAAACACAACACCTCTGTTCGCCTTCGCAGCGATAGAGGCTTTTGATCTCCTTCAAGCCGTCCACGGCCGTCTCCACATTGTCCAATCCGTCGTGGATGAATGCCAATTTGGTGGCCCGATCACTGAAGGGATGCCTCAGACTCACGTGACTAAATCAAAAAACCATCTGTGTACATCCGTGTGATTCGACGAAATTTCAGGTTCTAGTCAGTCCGTCCATGTCCACGTTGTTCCCATTGCGGTTAAAAAATCTTCTTCTCCCATGTCTTCACGATCCACCATCCACGATCTCTGATCGCACCAGCGATCCCGAAGTCCTGATCCGTGTCAACTTTGCTATTCTGCGCGGTTGCCCAACTTGACTTGCCCACTTCACCGGTTTATAAAGCATCATGCATGCACACGTCATCAACCATGCCGATGAAATTGCCGGGCTTTGCCGGAAATACGGCGTGGTGCGCCTTGATGTGTTCGGCTCCGCGGCAAGAGGCGATTTCGACCCGGCAACCAGCGACATCGATCTCGTTGCGTCCTTCGCAAGGACAAACGAACCCGGATATGCCGATCGTTACCTCGATTTTGCCGAATCCTTGGAAGCCCTCTTCGGGCGCAGGGTCGATCTCCTCACGCCAGGCGCGATTCGCAACCCGCGTTTTGCCGAGACAATCAAACGTGAATCCGTTCCGATCTATGAATCCAAAGGTGATCAAGCGGCTTGAAGACGCCATCGAAGCCTGCGAGCGTGTCCAAGGATTCCTGAAGGCTGTTCCCATCGATACCTTCCTCGGCTCCGATCTGCTTCCGCTCCGCAGTCGAACGGCAATTGGAAATCATCGGCGAAGCTTTGAATGCCGCATCAAAGGAGGACGAGTCGCTGGTGGAAATCATTCCCGATCTACCCCGCATCGTTGCCCTGCGCAACAGGCTCATTCACGGTTATGACTCCGTGGATCCGGAAATCATCTGGGATGTTGTCAAACACAACACACCAATGCTGCTGAGACAGTTGAAACGAGGTCTGGGTTGATCAAACCACGTTACCTCCTGTTCAACAAACAGCAGAACCCCAGCCCCTTCGCCACGTCATTCGTCATTCGTTGTCCGTTCTCCGTTCTCCGTTCTCCGTTCTCCGTTCTCCGACCTCGGAACACTGCTCACTGATCACTGATCACTTGTTCCAGGGCGTTGCCCTTCGCTACCATCGTACACCCCGTTGGGGTTGCTGAATCTCCATGGCCTTGGCATCCACCAAGTACCAAGCACAAAGCACCAAGCACAAAGCACGCCGCACAGCGGCCACCATTCCCTGAACACGCACCCACCATCCCCCGAACCCAAAGTCGATCTCCAGGATCTGAAGAAAAAATCCGCTGGGATCCCGATCATCCCGCCCATAAAACCATGCCATGAAACTTTTCTCTGAAATCACCAAGGATTGTCTCGAACTCCCATCCGTGCAGCGCCTCAAGCTCGCCCGCATCCTGATCGACGTTTCCGAGCCAGCCATTGATCCCACCTTCGGCAGCGATTCGGCGTGGGAAGAGGAAATCGCCGCCCGGATCCAAGCCGTCAAAACCGGTTCGGCACAATCCCGGTTGGTCAGCGATGCTTTCAAGGATCTGGATGAAAAATACCCTTCATGACTTTGAGAATCCTTAAAGAAGCCGAGTCGGAACTCGACGACGCGATCTCGCGCTACGAATCCATCGAGCACGGCTTGGGGATCCGCCTCAAGGACGAGGCAAAAGCGGTCATTTCCTGGATCGCGGCAAATCCAGAATTGCCCCGTATCCGACAAAGCGGATATCGCAGGGTCAATTTCAAAATCTTCCCATACCACATCGCCTACATCATCCATGATCAAACGATCTGGATCCTCGCCATCGCCCATCAAGCCCGCCTCCCCGAGTATTGGATCGAGCGGAAGATTCCTGGCTGAGCAATGCAATGCGCACGGAGCGCTCTCCGCCCCCTCCGTTTCCTCCTGTTCAATAAACAGCAGAACCCCGGCACCTTCGCAACGTCCGTTGTCCGTTGTCCGTTGTCCGTTGTCCGTTGTCCGTTGTCCCTGGTCCTTGGTCCTTGGTCCTTGGTCCTTGGTCCGTTGTCTGTTGTTAGTTGTCAGTCGTCCGTTGTCCGTAGTCCCTCGCCCTCCGACCTCCGACCTCCGACCTCCGTCGTCCCTAGTCGATCATGAAAAAGCGCTCACGCTCAATATCATGAGCATCCCATGGCAACAAATGCCAAGAGCTTGAAAAAGCGCTCCGCTCCAACCCCAAGCTCGACCAAGGACCAAGGACCAAGGACCAAGGACCAAGGACCAAGGACTAAGGACAGCGACGCAGTCGCAGACCAAGCACAAAGCACAGCGACGCAGTCGCAGACCAAGGACCAAGGACAGCGACGCAGTCGCAGACCAAGCACAAAGCACAAAGCACAAAGCACGCCGCGCAGCGGCAACGGCAACGGCAACAAAGCACGCCCACACTCTGTCCATCGCGCGGGCGTAGCCTTTACGCGGCTCACGAGCGCAAGTCCAACTGACAGGCTCCCCTTGCAAATCGCCAACCTTGGCCGTATGGTTCCTTTCCGTGAAAAACAGACAATCCATCATCGGCATCATTCAGGATTGCGATGGCGACCTCCGCTCCATGGGCGTAACAGGGTTGTGGATGTTCGGTTCTGCGGCACGTGGCGAACCCACCCTGAACGATGTCGACCTCCTCGTCGATTTCGACTCCCGGCCCACTTTAACCGGGTTCATGAACCTGAAATTCTTTCTCGAGGAAAAACTTGGAATGCCCGTCGATCTCCACACCAGACAATCCTGTCCGGATCGCTTCATGCGTCGCATCCAGTCCGATCTCCTCCATGTCGCGTGAACCGTCACTCCGCCTCGAGGATATCATTGAAGCGGCGAACCTCATCGAGACCTACATCGATGGGTTCGATTACGAATCATTCATCGAAGACACACGCACCGTCGATGCGGTGGTTCGCAACCTCGAGATCATCGGAGAAGCAGTCAAGCATCTGCCCGCGGAAATGACCGGGCGCTTCCCGGACATCCCATGGAAAGCAATCGCCGGATTTCGCGACATCCTCGCTCACTGCTACTTCCGCACCGAAGACGCAATCGTCTGGGACGCAGCCCGGAACCACACCCCGCAACTTGCCCGCGCCGTCAAGCAGCTCTTATCTTAGCGATGCGCAATCTCTTCAAAGCTGAAAGCTGTAAGTTGGATGTTGGATGTTGAAAGCTCCCAATCTCCGCCCGCTCCTTAACAAACAAAGCACAAACCACAAAGCACAAGGCACTTCCCCCCCCCCTCCGTTTCCTCCTGTTCAATAAACAGCAGAACCCCGGCACCTTCGCAACGTCCGTTGTCCGTTGTCGGTTGTCCCTGGTCCCTGGTCCCTGGTCCTTGGTCCTTGGTCCTTGGTCCGTCGTCCGTCGTCCCTCGTCCGCCGTCCCTAGTCGATCATGATCAAGCGCTCAGACCCAACATCATGAGCATCCCATGGCAACAAATGCCAAGAGCTTGAAAAAGCGCTCCGCTCCAACCCCAAGCTCGACCAAGGACCAAGGACCAAGGACAGCGACGCAGTCGCAGACCAAGCACAAAGCACAAAGCACAAAGCACGCCGCGCAGCGGCCTCCGACCTCCGACCTCCGACCTCTGACCCCTGCCTCTTGATCTGCTTTCAACTTTCTTAATTTCCACTTTTCTTCCCCCTGCTTTCCGCTTTCTTAATTTCCACTTTTCTTCCGCCTGCTTTCAACTTTCTTAATTTCCACTTTTCTTCCCC
>PXBH01000190.1 GCA_003565555.1 Cryomorphaceae bacterium
ACCACGGGCAACTCGCCCTCTCATGGAACAGTTTTCACATGGATTTCCTGCTCACCCGGGGTCAGTCCTTTCGGCAGATATTCTTGGGAAAATATTACTTCTTGGCACTTACCTCGGTGCTCACTTGGGTGCTCACTTTGCCATACTCGGCCTTTGTTCCGGGCCTGTTTTGGGCGGCGGGAGCCATGCTATTGATTAACGCCACCGTCTCGGGCATGGTCTACCTGCTCGTGGCCGGGATCAGTTCTCTCAAGATTGATCCCGATGAGGGCGGGGCGTTCAGCATGAGCGGCTTCGGGGGGGTGCACTACCTGATCACCCTCCCGATTATTGCCGTGCCGGCCGTACTGTACCTTACGGGAAATTTTCTCGGCGGGCACGTCGGCGGGCTTATTACCGTTGCGGGTTTCGGCGCCTTATTGCTGGCGCTTCACCGCCCGATCATCGGCATGGTTTCCGCCGTTTTTGCGGGAAACCGCTACCGCATTTCAGCTGTGCTTCGCGACAAATAAATCTCCACTGCCATGATCCATATCCAAAACCTCAAGAAATCTTTCGGCACTACAGAGGTGCTCAATATTCCCGAGTTGAGAATTAAGGCGGGTGAAATCGTCGGGGTAGTAGGAAACAACGGAGCCGGCAAGACCACCCTCTTCAGCCTCATTCTCGACCTGCTCGCGCCCACTTCGGGAAGTGTAGTGCTCAAGGACCAAAACGTGGCCCTGCAAGAAGACTGGAAAAAGTACACGGCTGCATACCTCGACGAGGGCTTTCTGATCGAATTCCTTCGGCCGGATGAGTACTTCAGATTTATCGGTAGCCTGCACGGCCTCTCAGCTCAGGAGACTGATGCCTTTACGGAGCAGTTTACTGATATTTCGCGCGGGGAGGTGCTCGGCAGCAAGAAGCTGCTCCGCGAATTGTCTAAAGGAAACCAAAAGAAAGCCGGCCTGATCGGCACCCTGATCGGAAATCCGGAATTGGTGATCTGGGATGAGCCTTTCGCCAACCTGGACCCCTCCACGCAAATCCGCATCAAGGAGCTGGTGCGCAAACACGCCGACGGCCGAACTTTTCTCATCAGCAGCCACGACCTCAACCATGTGTACGACGTGTGTGAGCGCATCATTGTGATCGAGGCGGGCCGCATCGTGAAGGATGTGAAAAAGGCCGATACCACAGCCGAAGCGCTCTACGAACACTTTACGGAGCACACGGACTGAATCCGCTTGGGGAGCTGTTTGCGCAGCATTCAACGCGCAAATAATCAGATTTTTGTGGTGCGCATGTAACTGCGGTCACCTTCGGTACCGCGGACCTGTATTACCTTTATCGGTGCTTTTGAATCGCATAAGTCGGAAACCATGACCGAAAATCTTTTCACAATGACACCACGCATCCTTTTCAGGGCAGGCCGCCTTGCCGCGGTTGCCTTCCTCCCGGCGCTGCTGGCGACTCTTTCCGCAGCCGCCCAGTTCTCCCTCGATGAGGAGCCCACAGACTGGAAGCATTCCGATATGATCGTGCACAACCGGCAGCCCTGGAATATGGAGACTCCCGTGCATTTGCTGGATGACCCGGTGACACCGATCGAGTACATGTTCGTGCGCAACAACGGCTTGCTCCCGGCGGGTTTGGATGCGGAGACATGGACCTTGACCATTGACGGAGAGGCGGTGCCCGAACCCCGTACCTATACGCTCAAGGAGCTCAAAACGAAATTCAAGCACTACACCTACCAACTTGTACTTGAGTGCGGAGGCAACGGGCGCGCCGAAGTGAATCCGCCTACTTCGGGCAATCAATGGGGCTTCGGTGCAGTGAGTTGCGGCGCGTGGACGGGTGTCCGGCTCAAGGATGTACTTGAAGATGTGGGTATTGCGGACAATGCTACCTATATCGGCTACTACGCTACCGACCGACACCTGAGCGGAGATCCGTCCAAGATTGTGATTTCGCGCGGTGTGCCCATGGACAAGGCGACGGAAGACGAAACCCTCCTCGCATTCGCCCTGAACGGCGAGGACATTCCCTACATTGAAGGCTATCCGCTCCGTTTGGTTGTGGGCGGTTGGCCGGCTTCCGTTTCCGGAAAATGGGTGGAGCGCATTGCAGTCCGTGACCGCGTTCACGACGGCCCGAAGATGGAAGCCCCTTCATATCGGGTGCCCAAATACCCCGTGGAGCCGGGCGCGCAGGTGCCCGATGAGGACATGGTGATCATCGAATCGATGCCGGTGAAGAGCATCATCACCTACCCCAAAACGGGGGCTGTGGTGAGGCCCGGTCAGCGTGTGAAATTGCGCGGAAAGGCTTGGGCAGGTGACTTGAAGGTGGAAAAAGTAGAGGTGAGTAAAGACCACGGAAAAACCTGGCAGGAAGCAGAGCTCGATGCTCCCGCAAACCGATTGGCCTGGCAAGAGTGGCGTGCGGAAATCGAATTTCCCGAAAAGGGATACTACGAAATATGGGTCAAGGCAACGGACGAAAACGGCGTGAGTCAGCCCATGGTGATCCCCGGATGGAATCCGCGCGGATACCTTAACAACGCCACACACCGCATCGCCCTGAAGGCAGAATAAAATGCGCGAAGACAAACATACCCGAAACCTGATGGTGCTGATGGGCATCATGACCCTTCTGAGCGTGGTGATCGCATTCACCGCCGAACCCGAAGAGGTGGCGATCGTGTATTCTGTTTCGAACGACGAAGAGGAAAAAGAACCCTTTTATGCGGCGGATGTCAAAGACGGCATCCACGTGCCCACAGGTCTGAAAGTCGATACGCACCTCGAGCCTGTTTTGGCCAATTGCCTGGCCTGTCACAGCGCCGATGTAATTCGCAACACCCGGCTCGACAAGCAGGGCTGGACGTCTTTAATCCACTGGATGCAGGAGAAGCAAAACCTTTGGGATCTCGGTGCAGACGAGAAGAGAATTGTGGCCTATCTAACGAAAAATTACGCTCCCGAAGCGCAAGGCAGGCGAGCCAACTTGGCGCTTCAACGCGATGACTGGTATGAACTGGAAGATTGAAATCACAGCCTTGGCCCTGGCGGCTGCGATTTTCGGGGCATGCGATCCTGTGCAGCACAGTGCCCAAACGGGCCCCCTTATCGAGGCTTCGGAAGTAAGCGTGATGACGGAGGATACCCTCCCGCTTGCGCTGATCGATGTGCGCCCGGAGGCGCAGTACCTCGCGGGACACCTGCCGGGTGCGGCCAATTTTTGGCGTACCGACTTGGAAAACAAAGACACCCTCTACGGGGGCATGGCTCTGAGCCGCAGTTTGTTTGAACAAAAGTTGGGCGCGGCGGGTTTTACCGATGCGCACCGTTTTGTTCTCTATGATGATCAGGGAGGGGTGGAAGCATCCCGCGTGTATTGGTTGCTGAAGCGCTACGGATTGGACGGAATGCAGATTATGAGAGGCGGATTGCAGGCTTGGGAAGGAGATTTGGAGACGGGCGCGCCGATTGCGGCTCAGGCAGAGTTTATTTTTCCCGGAAAGGAGCGCCCCGAGATGTACATCAGTTACGCCCTTTTTGAAGAATGGAGAGGCCGTGAAGGTGTGCGCCTTATTGACAGCCGCTCCGAGCAGGAATTTTCGGGAGCTGAATTAAAGACAGGTGCTTTTGCGGCCGGGCATATTCCCGGGGCAATGCACTGCTGCTACAGCAACTGTGTGAACTACTCCGCCGCGCCCTGCCTCAAAGACAGTGCTGCATTGGATGTCCTCTACGCCCGGCTCGCCTCGAGAGAAGATACCGTAATCACTTACTGTCACAGCGGCGTGCGGTCGGCATACGTGTGGTTTGTGCTGAGTGAAATCTTGGGCTATCCGAATGTGTACAACTACGACGGCTCATGGACGGAGTGGAGCTATTTTCAATCATTGGCTGACCGCGAATCAGACCGAAAAACAAAGCGAATAAAATGAATCCTTACATCAACGATTTTCTGAACGCCCTCACCGGCACCCTGAATTGGACCTGGAACAGCATCACCTTCCAAGTGCCCTGGTACACCAATTACTTTTGGGGATTGATTGTGATCTCTCTGGTGGTATGGGGCCTTGAACTGGCTTTTCCGTGGCGCAAGAACCAGCGCATCATCCGTAAGGATTTTTGGCTGGACACTTTCTACATGTTCTTCAATTTCTTCATTTTTGCAGTGGCAATCAGCGGATTCTATGCCTTGCTTACACGGCTTTTCGGAGATCTGGGCATTGCGGAATCTTCACTCGCCATTGTTGACTTGTCGGCATGGCCGATGTGGCTGCAGTTGGTGGTATTCTTTATCGTTTTGGATTTTGTGCAGTGGGTCACCCATGTGGCGCTGCACCGCTTTCCGGCGCTCTGGGAGTTTCACAAAGTGCACCACAGCGTAGCTGAGATGGGTTTTGCCGCCCACCTGCGGTACCACTGGATGGAGAACATTCTTTACAAGCCGCTGAAGACCTTTGGGGTGATGGTTTTGGGCGGTTTTGAACCCGAGCAGGCGTACATCGTGCACTTCGCGGCCATCACCATAGGCCACCTGAACCATGCCAATATCCGTCTCACCTACGGTCCGCTGAAGTATATTTTTAATAATCCCGTGATGCACCTCTGGCACCATGTGTACCACCTGCCCAAAGGGCGCGACCACGGAATCAATTACGGCATTTCCCTCAGCCTTTGGGACTATCTGTTCAAAACAGCTGAGATCCCCGACGCGAAAAACGGGGAGATCAAACTCGGATTTCCCGGAGTGGAGGACTTTCCCGCAGGATTTGCCGGGCAGTCGAAGCACGGTTTTAGACGGCGCAGCAAAGCGGCGGAACCGACCGTGAAGCCGACGGAGGTATAAAGAACCGAACATGCGATCGATAGGGCCCGATCAAAAGAAGCATGACGGGCCGCAGGGATTGTGAGGTCGTCACATTCACAAATCCTTCAGCGCATACAGCAGCTCTTCCGGCCGGATCACCGGAATTTCCGAAAAGTAAAAATCGGGAACATTGTAGGTGATGATTCGGTCGCAGCCCGCATGGATGGCGGCATAATACTGAAAGCCGTCTTCCACATCTTCCGCCCCTTTGTCGTTTATCGCTTTGCGAACCGAATTCTCATCGATGACTGCGATGCTCATATTTTGAACCAGCAGGTCGATTTTCTTTTTTGCCACAGCTTCACCGCGCTTTTTCGAAACGAAGTAAAACGCGATGGCAAGACAGAGGGGTGTGGTGAAGAGAAATATTTGGCGGGATTGCTTTTTCCCGATTTTTTGATGCGCAAGGCTCAATACCCTTGCCGCATCCGGGAAGCGGGGCAGCTCTTTGTTGAGCACGCAGATCAGTACATTGGCATCGATAAAGAGCTTCACTTCTTGCCTTCGTAAAAATCTTTTTTGACTGCGCTGCGCGACTTCGGCTTGGTGATGTATTCAGCCTGCCCCTCGGCTACCTCAGCTACCCAATCGGCAATGGGGTACTCCTCCACGTTGTGGTGGTGCTGCTGCATGACCTGACGCAGTAAGTACTCCGTAAGGCGCGACAAACTCATATTCTGAGACTCGGCGTATACCTTAGCCTCTTCAATGACTTGCTTGTCAAAACTCAAGGTGACTTTTGATTGCATGATACATTCCTTTACGACAAAAATAAAAAATCATTACGTAATTTACAACGAGCCGCACGAGTTTCTGACCTATGTGAGTCGCTTTGTTCTAATCATCAGTGGATTTCCGATCACAATCACATCCGAAAAGGCCATGTCAAGGGCGGCCACCACGGGGTTGAGCAAGCCGCTGGCGGCCGGCCTCTGTCACCGCGTGTCCATGGCCCGGAGCGGGTGGTGTATTTCGCAAAAAGCAAACAGGTAAAATGGTTTTTGTAAAAAGCAATTGGTGTATTTGCTTTCTGCAAAAAACAAAATACGGAATGGCTGATTGAGAACTCTGAAAAGAGGGTGTCACAAGTCGCCATGCAGTTTAAGCGCTGTTTATTTTCTGAAATTGACCGGAATGAAAGACTCATCATCATCACCGGTTACCGCGGTGTAGGCAAAACCACATGGGTAGTGCAATACCTTATGGTGGATGATGTTTATACCTTCGAAGTAGGCGGGCC
>PXBH01000091.1 GCA_003565555.1 Cryomorphaceae bacterium
AGCGTTGCCTGGCCATTGATCCGGACTACCACCACGCTCGCACGGCACTCGGGGTGTCGTTCAGTCGCCTGGGCCAGCGGGAAGAGGCGGAACGCGTTTTCCGGGAAGTGCTGGCCCGTGAACCCGCGCATCCACACGCCAACCGCAATCTCGGCGCGCTGCTGACCCGCAGTAATCGGGCCGAAGAAGCGTTGCCGCTGTTTCGGAAGGCGCTCAAGTCATTGCCCGACGATATGGGTACTACCCTGGGATTGGCCGACTGCCTCGTGGAACTCGGCGGCGATGGCTTGTCCGAGGCCGAAAGGCTCTACCGCTCCCTGCTGGAGAAATACCCCGGGCACCCGATCACCGAACAGGCCAAGGCGGGCCTGACCCGCGTAGCGCATGAGAACCTCCGCGCCAACGTACCGGGTGGTGCACGCATGGATGCGGTGATGTACATGCACTCAGCCATGCGCCGCTTTGCTGACATGGATCGCCAGGCCATCGGCCATGTCGTTATTGATATCGCCCGTCTGGGCGAGTCGGGTTTGAAGATCAACGAGCCGGAAGTCCGCTACAGCCTCGACAGCCTGGAAGGAGATTTCTCCGGCCTGGAACTGCTGTGCCTGATGCACGTGGGGTTTCAGCAGCTGCAGCCGGGGGGGTGACTGTGGCTCCGGACTGGATCAGGAATACGAGATGGCCCGCGACATGTTTGGCGATACCAAAGCCGGCTGATGTAGCTGCTGGTGCCGTCGCCCCTGCACAGAGGCCGAAGCCGTCCACAGTGGATTCGGAAGGCGCTCGTTGAGAGTCCGAGGGTTTTTCAGCCGGCCAATCCACCCGTTCGCTTCATCCAGCTGGTGCGCGAAAGCCACCCGCGTTGAGCCAGCACGACCGAATGTACGCCGGTTATTCGTCATCATGAGTGGACTGGTCGGGGTTACCGAGCCCTTTCGCTATATCGGGCTTATCAATTACGTGCGTCACGAAGGTAGTCGGCCTATGAGTATTGTCTGGCGACTGCAGCAGCCCCTTCGTGCGCGTGAGCTACGAGCTTACCGGCAAGAGGCAATTTGATGGTCTCTTCAGAAGCCACTGCTGGATTCTAGATGGAGAGCCCCAAGCTTGGCTTTTTATAAAATTGCGTGGCATGATACATTGTCGAGAAATGTGAGTCTGAACCGGACTTCGTAACTGATCTTTGTGCGCCGAAAATTGATAATTTCATGATCAGTCCGAGATGCATTGACTGTAGGGTTTCGAATGCTGGGAGGTCTGACTCATAAATGAGTTTACTGGACTATGAGCGCAGATTCTCTAGGCTGAGACTAAACGTTAGTGGAGGCCACAAAAGCCCGCATAAAGTGGCGATGCTTTTGGCGGTGATTGATGGAGTTCAATCTGGTGAATTGACTGACAATCGGATTTTTTTCAACCAGGCGCTGAAAGCGCGCTTCAAGACTCATTTCGACCGTCTGGCCGGTGACAGAGATGGTAACAATCCTCATCTCCCGTATTTTCACCTTCGGAGTGAAGGGTTCTGGCACCATCAGATCAAGCCGGGTAATCGAGCAGAATATGCAACCTTGGCGACCGCTAGCGGGCCAGGTGTTATTGAGCGGTGTATCCAATACGCGTGTCTTGACGACGAGCTTTTTGAGTTATTGGGCAATTCGCTGGTTGCTCGACTGCTAGAGCAGGCACTACTGACCAATCTTGATGATGCTAGGCGCGAGGAGATTCTTCGCGCGAATAATGGCTGGGACTGGCTCGAGTGCGAGCTCGTCGTTCAGGATTATCTAACTATGCTTAATCGAGAGCTCCGCGGTGATGCCTACAACAAGGCGGCACGTCGGAGAGCATTGGCCCCGCGACTAAACAATCGGCGGGCGCCGGCCATCGAGTATAAGCACCAGAACATTAGCGCTGTCCTACTCGAGCTTGGTTTGCCCTATATCCCTGGCTACAAGCCAGCGTTTAATTATCAGCGGCAACTCAAGCAGGTCGTGCTCGCGCATTTCGCTCGTAATCCAGCAGAATTCGATGAACTGAATCGGGGTGCTGAGATTGAACCGGCAACTTCGGATCAGGGTAATGTGGACTGGACTACAGTATTTGACCCCGATCCTCCGGATCGCCTGACTGACTACAAGCGACCGGATCGACGGTACCTAGCTCGGAAAATCGATTTCTCGGCGCGTGAGCGAATGAACCGCATGCTGGGCCAAAGCGGGGAGCGGTTCGCTCTGGAATATGAGCGCTTCCGGTTGCGCCGAAGTGGTCGTGCTGATTTGGCCGCAGAGGTGCAGTGGGCCAGTCGGGATGAAGGTGATGGCCTTGGCTATGATATTCGCTCCTTCGACCCGGAATATGAGCAGGAGCTGTTTGTTGAAGTCAAGACGACCAATTCTGGCAAATATCAGCCTTTCCTGATCAGTGAAAACGAACGGGCATTTTCCAATGAGCAGGCTTCGCGTTACTGTCTCTATCGGATTTACGAGTTTCGTCGCAAGCCTCGGTTGTTCGTCCTTCGTGGTGCCGTCGAGCGCCATGCTCAACTGCTGCCACAGCAGTACCGCGCAGTCTTCGGTGACTAACCTGTTAACCTCGACCGCTTGAACCGCTTGCGGGCCCGCTGGTGATAGAACTGACGCAGGAACCGGATGGCTTCTTCAGGCTTCACGGTTCTTCCCAATAGCTTGCTTTGTCAGGAAACATTCGCCGAACCCCGCCCCGCGGGTCGTCCTGATCACCACGATACCGCGGGATCAGATGCACGTGCAGATGAAAAACCGTCTGCCCCGCCGCTTCGCCGGAGTTGACGCCGATATTGAACGCGTCCGGTCGGTGGCGTTCCAGAATTCGGTCCCGGGCGACGTCCAGCGCCGCGGTCAGCGCCTGGCGTTCTTCTTCGCTGGCGTCGAACCAGCCGGCGACGTGCCGCCGCGGGACCAGCAGCGCATGCCCGGGTGATACCGGAAATTTGTCCCAAAGGCCAACCACAAGATCGGTCTCCAGGAACACTTGCTCCGGGTCGGGATTGCAGAATGGGCAACTGCCAGCCATGGGGCCAGTCTAGCAAGGGTTGCAGTTCGGGTCAGGCCGCGGGGTTTGCGACCACGGCTTGCTGTACGTAATGCTCGGAGGCCACGGCGCTGTCTGTTGGCAGCCGGTAGGCCACCAGATGTTTCCCCCGCCCGGCGCTGTAGTCCAGGCACACCGCGTTGTGGGATTCGGGCGTTGGTTCGCCCCAGTTCCAGTAGTGGCCGAAGAATACGGGCGGTGCAACTGCCGGGTAGGTTGGGTGGGCCGGATTGTCGTAGGGTCGGCTGGTATCCAGCCCTTCCGGCGGGGTCTGGAACAGCAGCGCTTCTTCCAGCGTGTCCGGTTGAGGCGACCACCAGCGAATGCGCGCGTGGTGGCGTTTCACGCCCTCTTTGTCCAGGAAGAATGAGCCGTCCGGCAGTTTGTACTCCGGCCCTTTCATCAGGTTCTCGCAGGCGCGGTATTCGGCGGTGTCTTTGGTGGCCGCCGCGACCCACGCATCAGCGGGCAGGTACCAGCGGTTGTCGATCTGAGTGAGTGCGTTCAGGCTTTCGTCATGCCAGCAGGCATGCACACAGCGCCAGCCCGGCCCCTCGATGGCCACTGGGAGTGTCTTGAACCAGGCCAGCATGTCCGGCAGGAAGCCCGGTCGACGGGTCAGCTCGTCAAGCACATTTCCATGCTGCCGAAGATTATCGGTGCTTCTGTCCCTCAGGTACTGACCGGAACCTGACGGATGCTCCGTGTGGAAGTGCACCGCGTTGAACTCGTGGTTGCCCATCAGGCAGGTGGCGTCGCCCTGTTCGACAAGCTCGCGCACGATCTCGACCGTTTCCAGGTTGTGGGAGCCACGGTCGATCAGGTCGCCGACAAACACCAGGTGCTCGTCATTGCGCGGCTTGAGCCGGCCCTGGCGTTTCTTCCAGCCCAGTTTCTGCAGCAGGGCGCGCAGGGTGGGCGCCTGTCCGTGGACATCGCCAATGAAAATGTAGGTGGCATTCGGATCCATCTTCATTACCACGCCGTCCGGGTTATCTGGATGTCATTCTGCACCAGCCACTGCTCAAACGCCCAGAGGTCCTTGAAGCGTTCAGCAATGAGGGCCATCAGTAGCTTCGGCACTTCCTGCGGGCTGATCCGGGCGTCGCGTTCGTAATCGCTGTCGCCAAAGGCGTCAGTGAGCGCGGAGCCAACGCTGTATTGCTCCAATAACAGTTCTCCTTTCTCGGTGTACACAATCTCGTCAAGGCGCCGCAGTGTTTGCTCACGGTCTTTCAGCGTGTCAACGAGGGTAATCTTCCATTGTTGTGTCATGTTGCACTCCTGTTTGCATTGAGGGTGCCTGGCGGTGGCCGGGCGCTTCAAGCGCGCAAGGACGGAGGTCGTCGCGGCCCTTCCGAGCCCGGCCGCCGACCACCGTCGGTTGCCGCTTTCGGTATTGCTTCGTTCGGGTATTCAGGCACGGACGTGCCCGGAGATAGCGCCGCCGGGGGCGGCTGGGTGGCCATCGCGCTGGATCCGGGATGGTCGCCGTCAGAACAATCAGGGCCGGAGAATTCGGCGGATTGCCCTCACACGACTCAATTATCGCGCAATTCGGGTCTTGACGGGATTATTCCCCTCCTTTTGCGGGAGCTCAGGCGGCTTGACGCAGGGTGTCACGGGTTTCGTCTGCATCCGGTGTCGCGCGCCAGCCAAGGTCCAGCGTCAGCTGCTGACCGGATCGAGCCGCCAGATCACAACGCAGCACGTCGGCAGCGTCCAGCGAGTCCTTTTCGAGCAGTTCCCCGGCAATCGCATTGATTGCTGACCAGGTCGCAGGCCGCGCGAGCCAGTGCCGGACGCGTCGACTTTCTTCGTTGAACAGTGCCGGCACGTTGCTGAAGAAAAAGATCCTGTGCTCTTCGAGATGGCTTTGTATGTCCATCAGATCCTGTGCCAGCCAGTAGGTCTCCTCGAAATCAGACCATCCGCCCAGCGCACGCATGGGCTTGCCCAGCTTGCGGGCTTCGGCCAAGGGGCCGGCCAGCGTGAAGCGCAGCCGTGAGAGATGAAAGTCGACCGCATCCTGCCAGGCGGCCTGAGCCGTGCCGCGACCGCGCCTGGGGTCATAGCGTGTCGGTGGGCTGTTGGGGCGACACACGGTCAGCCCGACACCCGGTCGGCGCTTGTCAATCGAGACCTGCCGGATCGGAAACCCTTCGCGCAGTGCCGCCAGTGCATGCCCGGCTTCGTGCCAGGCGGTCGCGGTGAGCAGTACCCGGCGTCCGCTCAGGTTGTCGGTTGCATCACTCATGTCTTCACCGGCAGCTGCATGCGCCCAAACAAGTGCTGGATGAGCACTTCGCGCAGGAACGCCGAGCGATTGCTGTCGGCCTCATCGGCCAGGGCGTCGAGGTCGTCGACCATGCGCTTCGGCAGCCATATCTTGATGTTGTCCAGGTTCTTGCCCAGATCCGGCGGGGCAGGGCGAGTGGGTGCCAATCCGCTTCGGCTACGGGAGTAGAGAATCTGCATATCCCGCTCCGCGAGTGTCGCCTTGTAGGGCATGAACTCATTGTTGCCGCGCTCGCCCAGTGCGTGAAGGTCGTAGCTGCCGTAGAGGGCCACGAAGATGATGTGGCGCACGATGACCGACAGGTTGCTGTCGTGATATTCCGCCATCTCGTCCAGCGCCTTCCGTATCGGCTCGGAGACATGGAACTTGACGGGCTGGTCGTTCTCTTCCAGCCCGCCGAAGTCCCGGCCAGTGCCTGTCAGGTAGGTTCTGGCCACTGATGCGTCCCGCTGTTCGCGCTGTTGTGGCGAGCCGTGCCCTGGCCCGCCGCGCAGTCTGTCAAATAGCCCCATGGCAGTGTCTCCTGAAATCAACCGTGCCTGTCCGAATTCCCCTCACATTTTCAGTATGGCGCAG
>PXBH01000023.1 GCA_003565555.1 Cryomorphaceae bacterium
GTCATCCCGATATCGGGCAGGCCGAGGCTGTTGGCCATCACCGCGCCCGATACGTACACCCCGTCGAAGCCGGTCTGCTCGATGAGCATGGCCACCATGGGATTGTAAGCGCCGGGAAATTGCAGCAGGCGGCCACTTTCCAGATTTTTGCGGAAAGCGGCGCGCTTCTCATGTGCGGGGGTGTCGTTGACGATCATATCAGAATATACCTTTGGTGTTGGGCGCATTGTCGCGCACATCGGCGAGGGGCATTTCTACGGTGAGCTCCATCACCTCGGCGGGTGTGAGGTCGGTGAGCCTTTCGGCCAAATTGATAAACCGATCGCGCTCTTCTTTGCCGATGATGCCCTCGGTGAGCATGTCGAATTTGCCGATGTAGTTCGGTCGTTTGAAAGGTCGCTCGCCCGCGGGGTGGGCGTTGGCGCGCTCGAGTTCATCGGCAATCTCGGTGCCGTCTTTCATGGTGATCACCACGCGGCCGCCGAAGGCTTTTTTGTTCGGGTCGCGGTCGTGGTAGAGTTTTGTCCACTTCTCCTTCTCCACGGTCGATATTTTCTTCCACAGCTCCACCGTCTCGGGGCGCTGCGCGCGCGATGGCTCGTAGCTCTTCACGTGGTGCCACGCGCCGTCTTCGAGGGCCACAGCAAAGATGTACATGATGCTGTGGTCGAGGGTTTCGCGGGTGGCGTGGGGGTCGAACTTCTGTGGGTCGTTTGATCCCGTTCCGATCACGTAATGCGTGTGGTGCGAAGTCTCGATGAGGATGCTTTCGATTTGCGAAAAGTCGCTCACCTTCTCGCGCATGCGGGCCGCAAGGTCAATGAGGGCCTGAGATTGGTACTCGGCGCTATGCTCCTTGGTGTACGTCTCCAAAATAGCGCGCTTCTCCTCTCCTGCTTCGGGCAGGGGTACGGTGTACTCGTGGTCGGGTCCGCTGAGCACCCAGGCGATCACACTGTCTTCACCTTCGTAAATGGGCGAAGGGCTCTTCTCTCCCCGCATGGCGCGGTCTACGGCCTCGATGGCCAGCTTGGCGCCGTGGCCGGGCACGTAAGCTTTCCAGCTCGAGATTTCGCCTTTGCGGCTCTGTCGGGTGCTGATCGAAACGTGGAGGGCCTGCTGAATGGCTTGGTAGGTGGTGTCGGTATCCAGTTCGAGGAGGGCACATACGCCGGCGGCTTGGGCCGGGCAGAGGTGGGCCACGTGGTCAATTTTGTGCTCGTGTAGGCAGATGCCCTTTACGAGGTTTACGTGCACTTCGTAAGCGGCCACGATACCGCGAAGCACATCGGCGCCGCTCTTGCCGAGCTGCTGTGCCACGGCGATCACCGCGGGAATGCTGTCGCCGGGGTGTGAGTAATCGGCGGCGAGGAAGGTGTCGTGGTAATCGAGCTCGCGCACGGCGGCACAGTTGGCCCAGGCCGCCCATTCGGCGTGTACTTTAAAGTCGCGTGGCATTCCGAATACGTTGGCTCCGCGGTCGGTGCGCTTGTGCGCGAGGGCCTGAGAGCGGGCGTTGGTCACAGGGGTTCGGTTTACCGAGGCCACCGCCACCGACGCATTGTCGATGATGCGGTTGATCACCATATCGGTCACTTCGGGGCTCACCGGCACGTGATCCGTTGCGATTTTTGCCAGCTTCCAGGCAAATTGTTCTTCTTTGGGGAGGTTGGCTTTGGAGGGGTAAACTTTGACCGTGTGATTTTTCATGGAAAAGGCTATTGGGTTGAGGTTGAAATTCCTTTAAAATTAGGCGGTGCAAAGGTAATGATTTCGACCTTTTCCCTGTGCTGTACACGGAGAGGGGTATCGGCAAGGGCAGGATGACCTCGCGCGCTCCTACAGCAGATTTCTGCGCAATAAAAAGGGAGACCCTCAGGCCTCCCGTCGAAAAAAATTCGGGCACGAACCTCAGCGGGCGATCACAAGCCTTCCGGAATACACGGGGCCGTCGCTTCCCGCGACCTGAATGAGGTACACAGCTTCGCTGAGGTCGGAGAAATCGAATCGGTAATTGCGGTCCCCGGCATCGGCCTGCACCCGCTCAGCGCGAACCAATTTTCCCGGAAGGTCAAAAAGGCGCACCGTGAGCAATTCATCTTTCGCACCTGAAATGTGAATGTTCACCTCCCCGGAGGGAGGGTTGGGAAAGGCTTCAACCGCGATCGGTGATTCCGCAAAAAGGCCTTCTGCGGGAGGCGGGGTTCCGGATGCATTGTTCCAGGCGAATTCGAAGAAAGGCGACCAGGGCCCGACGATGGTCGGATTGCGCCGACAGCCGCAGCGCACGCGCACACGGTAGCCTCCGTTGACCGGCAGTTGGCTCCCGGGAATGAAGAAAACGGACATATCATCGTTGATTTGTTCGGTCATGGTGAGGTTGCTCGAACCGACCCGTCCGCCCTGAATTTGACATCCCTTGGAACCTATGATGGGATCCCAGGCGAGGAGCACCCCGCCGGAAGAAACCCCGATGCTTACATTTTCAATCTGTGGGTAAGGCAATGCGCAGGGCACAGGCTGCGCCGCATCGCCCGTGCAAAACTCCGTACTTTCCTCAGAGGCAAACTCTCCCCCCGATGCCAATGTATTCCCGTCTTCATCAGCCAGCAGGTAGCTTCCGTTTCCGTAGGCGCAGCATATTCCGTCGCCGAAACTGTCAAAAACGGTGAAGGTGTAACACGCTTCAGGCAGGCAGATGTCTTCCGTGACAAGTGTACCCGAGGAAAATCCCGAATAGGGCCCTCCCGATGCGAGCACGGCATCATTCTCATCGGTGATTTGCCAGGTGGTTTCGCTCGGATAATTGTCAAGGACAATACTCAGGGTAAGCGCTTCATCATCACAAACGACGCCCCCGAAAGACGCGCAAGACGTTCCGAGGCAAGAGCGGGAATTGACATAATTGATCATTCTTGTACTCGGTTGTGTCCCGAAGCCTTGGTTGAAATTAATCCCGACGGAATTGAGGTGGCAATAACTCATCACGGTACCTCCTGCCGAGGGGATCGGCGCCGTGCCGCAACTCCCTTCCGGGAAACCGGCTTGAATACCGCATCCGTCTATGGGCGTGTTGTTTCCGTTCCATGCGCAGGCGTGGGTGTGGTTTGATGAGAGGTTGTGCCCCACCTCGTGCGCGCATACGTAAACGTCCCAGGAGTAGGTGGGTACGGCATTGTAATTGCCGAAAATACTGCTCACGCTCACGCCGAAATTCGAAGAGCACACTGAGGAGAGATAGGCTACGCCTCCGCCGCCTACATTGGTAATCAGCGCGGTAAGATCAGCATCGGGAGAGGTATTGCTCATTTGGTTCAAGCGATCGCCGATCGAACCCGAGTAAGGGCTGCTGCCGGTCCAGGCAAAAATTTCGGAAACGGTGATATCGATACCGTCGTTGTCAAAGAGGGTGGTGACTTCATTCCAGAGCCCGGCCGCGTAGTTGATTGCCGAGATTTCACCGCCGAGGCTTGAGGTGAGGTCGTCGTCGATTTCCACGCGGATACGCACGCATTTCAGGGTGCGATCGGCCGCCTCGAGTTGGGTCGAAGATGTCGGTTTTTCCTCCACATGCTCGTCGTACACCTCACAGGAGAAGCCTTCCGGCAAATCGAGTTCTTCACCGCGGTAGAGGATATGGGCACCGCCCGGGGCATCCTTGATTCTACCCAGCACATAGGCGTGCCCGCCGAAGTGAATTGTTCCGCGAATTTCCTCCTCGCTCACGGTGATTGCCGCGTAAGAGTCCGGGTATCCTTCCGCGACGCCGCGGTAGAATCCCACAGCTTCGAAAAAAGTTTCCGCGTCGAAGTGCCCGTCTTGGAGGCGGACATTCTCCGTAAAGGGCGATTTTTCGAAAAGTTTGAGCGCAATCTCGCCTCCTTTCGGATCGGGCAGAGACAGCGCGAGCGTTTGCGGGCGGTCGTTTAGAAAGGCAGATCGGGCAGGCAGATCGGGAAACAATACAGTGCCGTCGAGAAGCGCTTCGGCGATACCGAATTCAGCCAAGGCGGCGGAACCGCGTTCGGTGCGTTCATCAAAAAGACGGACCGTCTCAAAGGCTGCCCCCGCATCGGCGCGGACTTGAGCCTCTGCAAACAGATGCCCCGTATTTTGGGTATATCCCGCCGTTCCGAGTAGCAGGGCCAACAAAAAAGTCAAGGGAGCCGCACAGCGGCGCAAAGGAATAAAAAATTGAATCATGGGCAGGAACAGCGATTTTCTCCGATCTGAAATGGGCTTCCCGCGTGAACGGACGATAAATTTCCCGCCCGCGGTCGCGCTGCTAAACTAAACCATATTCTCCGGTTTTGCAATCGGCAGGCGGTCACGGCACAAGGGTATGCAGCGCTTTCGCGCTAAACTCGGGCCTTGCTCGTTCGGGATTCGGCACCCGTCGACCGATTTTCACCGCATATCGAAAACAAGAAGCGGAGGAAATTATACGCTCGGCCGCACAAAAGCCCGAAGATACTTCGGGAGCTGCGCCGATTTTCTTATTTTTAGAAGAAGAAACTGATCAATCCCGCCATGATAAAAATCAAAGACGCATTCGAATCGCTTACAGAACAAGAATTTAACAACCTTCTCGACGCGCCGGTATGGACTGCTTTGCTGGCGGCCTACAGCACCGACGGAAGGGTGACCGATTCGGAAAGGGAAGGGGCCTTTAAGCTGGCGGGACTCCGCACTTACACTGCACCGAAATCCATTCGCCCTCTATACGTGAAGGTAAGCGAACGCTTTCCGCGCCGCTTTAAAGTGCTGGATGAACGGCTCCCCGATCGCACGGAAGACAAGATCATCTACATTCGGGCCCAAGTCAAAGCAGCCCACCGCCTGCTCCGAAAGCTCGATGAAGACGTGGCAGCCCTCCTGGAGGAAAGTTTTGCCTCCTTTTACCGTCACGTCTTCAACGCCGACAAAAGTTTCTTCCACATCTTCGCCGTGCCGGTGATATCGGGCTATATGGAAAAAAAATACAGCGGCAAGAAGGTTCCCGCAGAGGCTTAACGCCGCCGAAAAACATGCCACGTCACGCTCTGATCAGGCGATCAGCTCCACGTTGATGGCCACGTCTTCCCCGTCTTCGTTTTGGGCGATCTCAAATTGCACTTTGTCACCCGACGAGAGGTCGTTGAAGTCTACTCCGTTCAGGTTTTGGTAGTGAAAGAACAGGTTATTGGGCGGAAATTTGATAAAGCCGTAGCCGGTCTTCATGGAGAGAATTTCACTCACGTGGATGCCCTCTTCGTCTTCTTTTGAAACGGCGAAGGTTCGGTTGTCTTGACTGACTTTGGGCGACTTCGGGACAAAAAGATTGTTGATGATGTACTTGTCCTTGTCCACCCGGTTGTCGATGAGTTCGTGCATGGCGATGGGGAAAGTCACGGCGTTGAGCAGGTCTTGTGAAGTCCTCGTCACTCTGTTGTTGCCGTAATCATCGGTAAATTCGAAATCCCAAGAAAGGAGCATCACACTGCTTCCCAAAGTATTCAACTTGCGGCTGAGCTGCACGTAATCACCGTCGGAGGCGATGAGCACCACCACGTCAAATCTTTTGTGAAAAGTCTGCTCGTAGGCTTCCAGTGCCAGCCATACGTCGATGCCTTTTTCGTAGCGCACCCCCGAAGCCGAGGAGCGCACGGGCAGGTAATGCGTAGTGACTCCCTCATGCATGAGGATATCGTCAAAAACCCGGTCAAAGTAGAGCTGATTGCCCCGCTGACTGGCTTCACCGGCCGCCAACCTGCCCCTGAAGTAGTGGGCATCAACTATTTGAGAATGTCGGTAACTGGTGGATTCCCCTTCCGTTTCAGCCACTTTGTACCGGATGAAATCGTGGAGACCTGCAATGCTGATTCTGGTTTTTCGCTCGTGTACGTAATTGTAATAATTGCTGACGTGGAGAAAATAATTTCCGTCGTAGAATACGCCGATACGGCGCAGTCTGGTATTGTTGTTATCCATAACCATAGATATTTGAAATATGTGAATAATATGAAAGAACGAAGTGCGCTCGGAGGCTATTCTCGCCGCCTTTGCGCAATGCAAAGCTAAATAATTGTTTAGCTATGCTTCGACGGATCGGGATTTAAAATGCAAGGCTGCGAGATTAAATTCTCAAATTCAGAATTTTAAAATTCGCTCGGAGATTTTCCCGAATGCGGCGGGCTTTCAAAAAACAAAATTTGAATTTTCGGTACTTAAGATTACTTTTGTCGCCCGTTGCACGCGACTGAATTTTCTCTCGCTGTGCGGCAAAACACCGATCGGGGTGTAGCTCAGGTGGTAGAGTGCACGTCTGGGGGGCGTGAGGTCGCAGGTTCAAGTCCTGTCACCCCGACCAAAAAAGAAAGAGGCCGTCTGTAACAGACGGCCTTTTTTGCTTTTTAGTCAGCGGCCGCTCCATTTGCGAACATTCCGCATCAGATGCTCATTATAAAGTTCGAACAGCATTGTAAAGAACCGCCGCCGAACCGAATCCTGCGTACATGTTATTACCGACCATTACATAGGGCAAAGTTCTCCTGTTACCTATCAGCCTGTCGGCACCCGAGGCAGCCGTATGCATTTTTTCTCTGTTCGGTTCACGTTCTCCCCCGCCTTCGTAAGTCATGTAGTCGTGTGCAATGTCGAGTTCTTCAAGTTCCCGGTGTAAGCGACGGGTTTTACCGCAGTTTTCGCGTCCGTACACTGTGATCTCCGAGCCCGCTAATCCGGAAATAATTTCGTCCTTCATACTTTCGGGAGTAATAATAGAAAACATAAATACCCAGTAGGCCTCAGCATTTTCGGTACCGGCATCTGAATCCCCCTTCACCGCAGCGGCAACAGCCGCAACAGTGATGCTGTTGGCAGTAATTCGACGGCAGGCGGGAGGATCAGACAACCACTCCGAGAGGGCATCCTCAAAATCAAAAGAAGACTTTTCATAGATATAGTGTGCCATGCGCAAACCGTCTTCGCTCACCCATGTCCGCTTAAGCTTCCGATCATCACCACGACCCACTTCCTCACCGTTCTCAGCCAATATTTTAGCCCTGTTTCGCGCAACTTCCTCGAGCGCATCATTCCAATTAAGTTCATATCGGGCCGGGCCTTGGCTTCCCGCTTCCCCGTCACAACCCTGACCTTTCCTGCGCACCTCATTCAGTATGTCAAGTACGCCCCCCTTATCGAGCTCGAGGCATGTCAGATCATCCTTATTGTTTTCAGGGACTGACGCTATGGCACGGGGTGTTTTTTGATCGATCTCACGGGTGGCCTTTCCGAGTTTCATGGTCCAATAGGGCGCCGCGGTACCGTGGCTGTTTTCGACTTCTTCTCCCGTGCGCACTGCAAGGCCCACATGGGTGGTCTGCGGCTGCATCATATTTGCGCAATGGCCGGGACTGTCCATCCAAGACAGAATCACTTCTATATCGGAGGTTTGACCTCTGGCAATATTTTCGCGAATATCTGTAAAGCTGTCTGTAATATCCGCAACCCGACTGAAAGGACTTTTATTGTCAGGACTTCTGTGCGCAAAATAACCGTTGACAATCATATCCCTCACATGAAGATCGGCAGCTTTCGCAAGATCTTCTGACCAAACCAAGGCATCCGCCGGGGGGTAATAGGTCTCGCCGCAGTTACAGCCTTCACTGCGTATTTCGTTGATCATATGAATGACCTCTTCGATGTCTTGCAGCACTTCCTGAGCCCTTGCGACAAAGGGAATCGAGAAAAAAAGTAAGAGTGCGGTTATTGAAAAATTTGAAACCCTGAACTTCACCGAATCTCCGAAACAGTCGGCAAAGGAGACTCTGTATGTGAAAAAACTTCGCATGATGAACGATGTATTTTTGATTCCGAAAACGGGAATATAACGAATGTATAAGAAATGATCGCGTCGACCTTCACAGCAGTACGCCGCAACCCGCTTAATTTCTGTGTGAAGGAACAAACATCCAAGTAAACGGGACAGATTCAACGGAGCAACCGTTATTCGTCCGCTTTCACGAAATTTGCGGCCGCGTTTGTCAACAAGCACTATGTAATGTTGTTGGCATGGTGAAAAATGAAAATCCCGCAGGTTCTTATTCTCAAGTTCGTCATTATTTCGGCGCTGTGTGCTCCCCTCAGTGTACAGGGACAAGGCGTGGTGAAAGGCATTGTGACATCCGCCGGTTCGGGTGAGACCCTGCCCGGAGCAACGGTCACCGCAGATCCTTCCGGAAAGGGTACCGTAACCGATGCAGACGGCCGCTATGCCCTCGAACTGCCTCCGGGAAAATATGTACTCACGTACCGATATGTGGGCTTCGGCGAAAACGAGCGGGAGCTGCGCATCGAGGCGGGCACCTCGCGCACCGAAAATGTGGCCTTAGCGGTCGCCACCCTCCGTGAAGTACAGATCGACGCTGCGCGACAGGCCCACCTGAAGGGCACCCAAATGGGCACCACTGACCTCGACATGGAGCTGATCGAGACGCTGCCGGCATTTATGGGCGAGGTAGACCTTCTGAAAACCCTGCAGCTCCTCCCGGGTGTGCAGGCAGCCGGCGAAGGCAATGCGGGATTTTACGTACGCGGGGGCGGACCGGACCAGAACCTCATCCTCTTCGACGGTGCACCGGTGTACAATGCGGCACATCTCCTGGGCTTCTTCTCGGTGTTCAACAGCGATGCCGTGGATGATGTGACCCTTTACAAGGGCGGAATGCCCGCAAACTACGGAGAGCGGCTGGCATCTGTGATCGATGTGCGTCAGCGCAGCGGGGACAAAAACGATTTTCACGGCCGCGGGGGCGTAGGACTGATCTCGAGCCGCGCCACCTTGGAAGGCCCCATCAAGCAGGGCAAGTCGTCTTTTATTTTTTCCGGAAGGAGGACCTACATCGACGTCCTCACGCGGCCTTTCATCAACGAAGACGCTGCCTTCAGCGGAACCAAATACTTCTTTTACGACCTCAACGGCCGCCTCGATTTCAACCTCGGCGAAGGAAGCGATCTGTACATCAGCGGATACGCAGGCGATGACGCCTTCGGCTTCAACAGCAATCAAACCGAATTTTCCACCGATGTGGATTGGGGCAACCGAATCCTCACCGCGGGCTGGCGCAAACGCGTCGGTGACAAGGCACTTTTCAACCTCTCCGGCACATACACCAATTACCGCTTCGGATTCACCGGCGGGCAGGACGAATTTGAGCTGCGTGTGCGAAGCGATATCCGCGATTACCGCCTGCAGCCCGATATCACTTTTTACCTCGGCGGCCACCGCATCAATGCCGGGGTGCTCTATGTGTACCACGACGTAAGTCCTAACAACAGCAGTGCCGTACAGGGCGAAACCGTCTTTGACCTCGGCGAGCAGCAGCAATTCTTCAGCCATGAAGGCGCCGCCTGGATTGCAGATGAATTTGACCTCACCGACCGCCTGCGCATTGAAGCGGGCCTGCGCATTTCCGGTTTTGCCCACGTGGGGCCGTTTAACCGGTTTGTCAGAGGAGAGTTTCGCACCAATTCCGACACCCTCAGCTTCGGTCGCGGTGAGCGGGTGGCGGAGTATTTCGGGTGGGAGCCGCGGTTTCAGTTTCGGTACACCCTCAATGAGCGGTCTTCGATCAAGGGCTCTTTCACGCAAAATTACCAGTACATCCACCTGGCCAACCTCTCCCCCCTCGCCCTGCCAACGGATGTATGGCTGCCGAGCACAGACGTCACCGCGCCACAGCTCGGGAGGCAATATGCCCTCGGGTACTTCCGCAACCTATTCGACAATGCGGTGGAAGTTTCTGCAGAAGTCTTCTACAAAGACATGAGGAACCTTGTAGAGTACAAAGAAAACACCCAACCGCAAGACGGCGTGGGCAACAACGAAGACAATTTTCTCACCTTCGGTCGCGGTTATGCGCAGGGCATCGAGCTCTTTTTACGAAAAGTAAAAGGAAAAACCACGGGATGGATCGGCTACACGCTCAGCAAATCGGAGCGGCAATTCGACGCGCTGAATAACGGGATGTGGTTTCCCGCCCCTTTCGATACCCGGCACGATCTGGCGGTCACTGCCGCCCATGCTTGGAGCGAAAAATGGACCTTTTCGGCAAATTTCGTCTACGGCACCGGCCGTCCGATCACCCTGCCGGAAAGCGGATACTTCATCGAAAATCGGCTTACCCTGCAGTACGGAGCGCGCAACAGCTTTCGCATGGCCGACTACCACCGGCTGGATCTTGCGGCCACCTACCACGTAAACCCCGTGCGTACGGTAACCGATCCCGTGACGGGCGAGCTGAGAGAAAAAGAAAAACGGGTACAATCCAAATGGGTTTTCAGCATTTATAATGTGTACAGCCGCCTGAACCCCTATTTCTACTATTTCGAGAACGAAGGGCGAATTGAAGAAAATACGTTTAACATCACCGCGAGGCAGGTGTCGCTCTTCCCGATCTTGCCTTCGGTGACCTGGAATTTTTCATTTTGATGACTTTGAATACAAAAACGCACCTGCTTCTGTTCTCGGTATTTGTGCTTGCGGCCTGCGAGAAGGTCATAGATCTGGATGTACCCGTACCGGAGCCCCGCTTGGTGATCGAAGGCCGGGTAGAAAACGGACAGCCGCCGGTGGTCTTTGTCACCACCACCCGCGGATTTTTTGAACCGACCGATCTCAACGCCTTCGCAGAAACCTTCGTGGACGACGCCGAAGTATCTGTGAACGGCATTGCCCTGCAGCGCATATGCTCGGATGAGATTCCCCCTGCCTTGGCACCGCTTTTCGAAGAAGCCACGGGCATCTCGGCGGAGGCGACCGCCGGACTGTCCATTTGCGGATACGTGGGTACCGACCCGGCCCTGATCGGCGAGGAGAATACCACCTACCGCCTCGAAGTCAATGCCCGCGGCCAAACCCTCACCTCTGCTGCCCACCTTCCCGGCGTTTTGGCTCCCGACTCCGTATGGTTCAGGCTCTGGGCCAACAGCCCCCGCCTCGGCTATGCATTTATGAAGCTCACGGACCCCGACACCACAGGCAATGCGTACCGCGTTTTCACCCGGCGCATCGGACCGAACGAGAACAACAACGACACGGATCCTACATTCTATCCGCCCCCGGGCTCTGCATTTGCAGATGATTTTTTCAACGGTGAGACCATCGAGGTATTCTTCGTTCGCGGACAGCCGCCCAACTCGAGCCGTCCCGGCGACACGGGTGAAACCGCCCGATTTTTCGAAATCGGCGACCGCTTCGTCTTCAAGTTTTGCAGCACTTCCTATCCGGTATACGATTTCTTTCGCACCTATGAAGCCCAGCAAGGCTCTGCAGGAAGCCCTTTTGCGGCACCGAACAACCTGAATACAAATATTGAAGGCGGGCTCGGGGTATGGGCGGCTTATGCATGTACCTTCGACACGCTCACTGCGACACCCTGACGGGAAATCCGGCAGGCGCGGCAAGCTGTTCAATTCCCTCACAGCCTTCATAAAAAACGGTGATTAAAGTCTCGGCCGGGAAGCCGTCCCTGTTCTTATCTTTGCACCCGAAAAAATAACCACCGGTATGACTGAAGAAATCGAACATGTAAAATGCCTGATCATCGGCTCTGGTCCTGCGGGCTATACCGCAGCTATTTACGCGGCCCGCGCCGACATGAAACCCGTGATGTACCAAGGTCTGCAACCCGGGGGGCAGCTCACCATCACGACGGATGTGGAAAACTACCCCGGATACCCCGACGGGATCAAGGGACCGGAAATGATGATCGATTTTCAGAAACAGGCTGAGCGGTTCGGCACAGATGTGCGGTTCGGCATGGCCACGGAAGTCGACTTCAGCGGAGATAAGCACCTGGTGACCATCGACGGAAAGAAAAAACTCACCGCAGACGCAGTAATTATTTCTACCGGAGCTTCCGCAAAATGGTTGGGTATCGAGAGTGAGAAAAGACTTAACGGATTCGGGGTAAGTGCTTGCGCCGTATGCGACGGTTTCTTCTACAAAGGGCAGGAAGTGGCCATTGTCGGCGCCGGCGACACGGCAGCAGAAGAGGCCACCTACCTTTCAAAGCTGTGCAAAAAAGTGACCATGCTGGTGCGGAGGGATGAAATGCGCGCATCGAAAGCCATGCAGCACCGCGTGATGAATGCCCCGAATATCGAAATCATGTGGAATACGGAAACAGTAGAAATATTGGGAGAAAATGCGGTAGAAGGTGTTCGGGTAAAAAACACCCAAACGGGTGAAGAATCTGAATTTCCGATCACAGGCTTCTTCGTTGCCATCGGCCACAAGCCGAACACGGACATTTTCAAAGGGCAGCTCGACATGGATGACGTAGGCTATTTGAAGATTAAGCCGGGAAGCACGAAAACCAATATTGAAGGCGTATTTGCGTCGGGCGATGCAGCGGATAAAATATACCGCCAGGCGGTAACCGCCGCGGGCACCGGTTGCATGGCCGCGTTGGATGCAGAGCGCTACCTCACTGACAAGGGGCTCCACTGACACTGCTCCCGTACGAATAAAATGCAGAAGGCCTCCCCATAGCAAGGGAGGCCTTCACGCTCATAGCCGGTCCGTGAGGACGGTATTTTTCTGTACAATGATTATACGCAATGTTCGGGCCGGAGTTTCACTCAGCCTTCGAATTTAACTTTGTACACAAAGGGGCGAATTTTTTGGATTTGGGTCGTTTTGTCCGCATAGAAAAGCCTGTTTCGCACGGGCAGCTTTAAGTCACTGATTGAGGCATCATTCAGGCCTTCAATCCATGCGGTAATTTTTTCGGCGGGAGTGAATTGATAAAAACCGCTTTCATCCTCAGCTTCGGTGAGGAGCATACCCGCGATCTGTCCGTGATTGCCGATCACGGGTGCACCGAAAGTGGCCGCTGATAATTTCACCCTGAAGTTGCCCTCACCTGCCGCATTCACACTGCCGTCGGAATAGGCCAGAAAATCAGCGGGAAAACCCAGTGAGAAAACAGCCTCACCGATTTCCGCTCCTCCGGTTGCAAACCTGTACGGAACGGTCGGGTCGATACCGTCTGTGTCCTCAATTTTCAATAGTGCAAGGTCGGCATCAGGGTCCGCCTTGACGACCCGAGCGCGATAAGCGATGTCGCCGTCTTCGGTTTCCAACAGCACCGCAGTGCGGTCGCCCAGAGGTTTGGCGGCAGTCAAGGCATAGCCCGGTGCGGGAGCGAAAGCAGATATGCGCATAGGCACGACCTTTTCGGCAGCCGCTGCTGCGGCAGCGAGGCTGTCAGCTACAAAAGCTTCGCGCTCGGCTTCTTGCCGGGCCTGCAATTCATGGTGCTTGTGCACCGCCTCGGAAACGTTGAATGCCGTGAGCGCGGATATGGCCCCGGCAGCTATGAGTGCGAGTCCTGCGATTCCTGCTGTTTTCATCAGTATCTTTTTTGTGGTATTCGGTCCGTCCGCACTTTCCGTTAATACGTCATCGGTGGCCGTGAGCTTGTCCTCCATCTCTTTAAATGCCTCGATGCGCTCGGCACGTACCACGTGGTTGCGCACCATGGCAGCTACTCTGGACACCATCGTAAGGCAGACTTTCTCTTCTTCGGCTACAGCAGAAGTCTCCTCCATTCCGTCGAGCACGTAACGCACAAAACGGGCAAAAACCTCATCTGAAAGTTCGAATTCTTTGCCTTCTGTAAATTTGATCAACTTGCGGAAGCACTGCACGAGTTTTGCGAAAGCACGGTCTTCATCCGTCAGACCCAATCGAGGCGCCACATCAGAGATACTGCACTTTCGGCCCACGCATTCCAAAACGAGCGTGCGGCCGGGCTCTCCGATTTCCGCAAGCTTTTCTGCAGTCTTGGCGCTGCGCTTATTGATGAAGTCAATTTCGTGAAAAGCGTCTTCCATCTCAAAATATTCGCGGCGATGCTTGACATAATCAAGGTCAACGCGGCGCTTTTCCAATTTATGCAGCCAGAGCTTTCGCGAAAAAGAATAGATTACCGCCTCTGCGCGCTCAGACACAGCCATACCCCTGAGCTCAATGAGCTGCATGTAGTAGGTGAAGGCCCTGACATAGGTATCGCGCGCCTCCGACATGGAGCCTTTGTTTTCCAAAACGAATTGAAAAGTGCTTTTGTACAAGGCTTTGAATTGCCCCTCCACTTTCGTCAAATCGTCATGCTCAAAACTGTAAAGTCTTTCGGGTTTCATAGATTGCAGGCGAACCTTGTTGCGTTTTCGCAGGAAAGCGGCTTGTGACCTTCCTCCCATCTGTGGTCCGGTTCACCGCCTTATACGTTCATTTATGTGCATTGTTTCAATATCGCATCTCGGCCCGGATTTTGCTGAAGAGATTTAAACAATTTATGCTGCCGTGCGTAAAGATGACGCTTAACCTATATTAACGCAGCTACGCTAAAAGCAAACCGCCGGAAATGGCTAATTTTAGAATTCCTTGTTATCCTACCACATGAAATCTCTCCTCTTAACATTTGCGCTCCTCTGGAGTGCCTCCGTCTCTTTTGCACAAAATCCGCTGCTCGAAGCTGACTTCAGGCAGTCAGCGGAAAAATTTACCGCATTGCTTTATCACCTCGATCAGAGCTATGTGGACAGCGTAGATACCGAAGAACTGGTGGAAAGTGCCATTGTAAAAGTTCTGGCCGAACTCGATCCGCACAGTGTTTACATCCCCGCCAAAGATGTTCTTAAGGCCAATGAAGGGCTGGAGGGCAACTTTGAGGGCATCGGCATACAATTCAATATATTGCGCGATACCATCACCGTCGTTTCACCCATTTCGGGCGGGCCGAGCGAAAAGCTCGGGATCATGGCCGGCGATAAAATTGTGTCGATCGAAGGGGAGAACGTAGCGGGTATCGGCATCACCAACAATGATGTGGCTGAAAAACTTCGCGGAGACAAGGGAACCAAGGTGAATATCGCCGTTCAGCGCCGAGGAGCAAGAGAACCCCTGGATTTCGAAATCACACGCGACAAGATTCCCATCTTCAGCCTTGATGCCGCTTACATGGCTTCTGATAAGGTGGGCTACATCAAGCTCAACCGTTTTGCCAAAACCACCATGCGTGAATTTCACGAAGCCGTAGCGAAATTGAAAAAAGAGGGAATGGAAGACCTGATCCTCGACCTTCAAGGCAACGGCGGCGGCCTGCTCGAAACCAGTATTAAGCTTGCCGATCAATTTTTGAAAAACAAAGAGCTCATTGTCTACACGGAAGGCCGCAACTATCCGCGGCGCGAAGCCAATGCGGGAGACACCGGAGATTTTCTCGAAGGCAGACTGGTCGTATTGATTGATGACGGATCTGCTAGCGCCTCAGAAATTGTGGCGGGTGCGGTGCAAGACTGGGACCGCGGACTGGTCATCGGCCGGCGCAGTTTCGGAAAGGGCCTCGTGCAGCGCCCCGTGCAACTTCCCGACGGCTCTGTGGTGCGTCTGACTACCCAGAAATACTTCACGCCCAGCGGCCGATGCATTCAAAAACCCTACGATGAAGGCGTGCAAGCATATTACAGAGAAAAATTTGAGCGCTACGAAAAAGGAGAGCTTTGGTCTTTGGACAGCTTGTACATGCCCGATTCGCTGAAGTATTTCACCGACAAGAAACGGGTCGTTTACGGAGGCGGCGGGATTATACCGGACATTTTCGTACCGGTGGATACTTCCTACAATGCCAAGCTGAACTCCGACCTCATCCGCCGCGGTGTGATGAACAGTTTCGCCATCACCTATGCCAACGCCAACCGAAAAAAACTGCTCCGCGCCTATCCGAACGTGAAAAGCTACAAGGCGGAATTCGACATCGAACCCGTAATCGAAGAACTCAAAATATATGCCGCCAATGAGGAAGTAGAATGGGATGATGAGGGATATGAGAAAGCCAAAGTCATGATCGACGGAAGACTCAAAGCACTTATTGCAAGAAGCTTGTGGGACTACTCCGCATACTTCGAAGTATTCAATCCCTACTGGAAAACCTACCGAACCGCACTTGAGGTCTTGGAAAAAGACACCTACAGTACGTACAACCTTGCCAAAACAGAATTTTAACGAAATGTTAAACCTCAGCAGCCCCTGATGAATTGCTTAACTTTGGGCGCCTGAGAAGCAGCGAACACAAACAACAAAAGTACCATGAACGAAAAATTGAAAATCGGATTGCTCGGTGTAATTGCAGTTGCACTGGTAGCCAATGCTTATCTCCTGTCTACTGACCGCGGAACGTACAAAGATCCTTCTGAGTCGAGAGCGACCTTTGAGAGAACGGGCGGAAGTGCTTCCAATGCCGTTTCCGATGAAGCTTCGGCGAGACAGCGCGCCATGGATAAGGCCAATTCGGTGGATCCGCTGAAAACAAAAGACGTATCCAAAGCGGCGAATGTGCCCGCGACGACCATCGCCTTTGAAGAAAGCAACCACGATTTCGGCGAGATTATGCAGGACAGTGAGCACAAGAAAATCTTCACCTTTACCAATGCCGGCGAAGAACCGCTTATCATTGAAAAGGCCAAAGGCTCCTGCGGATGCACCGTGCCCAAATACCCAAAAGAGCCCATTCCTCCCGGAGGAACAGGTGAAATCGAGGTAGTGTACAAACCGGGTAAGCAGAAAAATAAGCAGACCAAAAACGTTACCATCACAGCCAATACGACGCCCCCGAACACAGTGCTGACCATTTCAGCCAATGTTCGCGAAGGCCTCGCAGGCTGAGTTCAGTTCTTAAAAAGCCCCGCAAACAGAGTTTGCGGGGCTTTTTTACGCGCGAAATTTCGCCGAAAACGGCATTGCCCATTGCCAATTGCCTTTTTAACACGCCCTACACGTCCCGCCTCCTCCGCAAAAGCTCCGGAATTCGGGCAGGCATTGCCGATTGCCTATTGCCAATTCACGGCATCAATCGCCTCGGCAAGTTTTCGGTCTTTTTCGGTGACGGCGCCGCCCGCATCATGGGTGTTGAGGGTCACCTCCACCGTATTGTACACATTGCGCCAGTCGGGGTGGTGCTGCGCCTTTTCCGCCTCGAACGCCACGCGCGTCATAAAGGTGAAGGCATCTTTGAAATCCTTGAATTTGAAGGTCTTTTTCAACCCTTCAGCGGTTTCTTTCCATTCGCTCATATCGCTCTGCTTTTATCAGTTTTCAATCGGTGCCGGCTCCCTGTCTTTCAGGTACACCAACTCCATTTCATCAATCAGGTGCCCGGCTCCCGCAAATTTATCAATAATGAAAAGCACGTACTTGATGTCGACCATGATGTTGCGGCATATCTCCCCATTGAACATGATGTCGCTCATGGTGCTTTCCCAGGTTCTGTCAAAGTTCAGCCCTACAAGGTGGCCGCGTGCGTCGAGGGCCGGGCTGCCGGAATTTCCTCCCGTCGTGTGGTTTGACCCGAGGAAGCATACCCGCATCTCCCCTTCCGTGGCGTAAGGACCGTAGTCGCGTTCGCGCTGAAGTTCCAGTAATTTCTCCGGCACATCGAAGTCGCGGTGATCGGGGATATACTTTTCGGCAATTCCGGCCAGCGTGGTGTAGGGCATGTACTTCATCCCGTCTCTCGGCCGCGAACCCTCCATGCTCCCGAAGGTGATGCGCAGGGTGCTGTTGGCATCCGGCCAGTAGTTCACTTCCGGAAAAAGGGTCATGCGGGCCGCCACATATTCGCGCATCAGCGCATCTTTTCGATCGTTGAAATAGGCATACCCCGGCGCCACTGCGCTTCGGTAGTTCTGCATGAGCCCCGCACCGGCCAGATATGCGGGATCTTTCAAAACGGTTTTAGCCATTTTCTTGTTCGGCTTGTCGAGGAGCTTCATGAGTGCTTCCTTATCGGCAAAAACGGTTTGACCGAAGAAAGCATCCGCCGCCCGCTTGCCGTCCTCTCCGTATTTTGAGGCATATTCTCGGAGTACCTGCGGCACCAACATTTCGGGACAGCCCTCTGTAAACACCGCAAACTGCGCCGCCATGATCTGGCGGTCTGTAATGCGGTCGTAATTTTTAAAATGCTTTTCCGCGGCGGTTTTGAGCTTTTCAACCTTCTCGGAAAGGAGACCGGCATCGTCGAGGCTGTCGCGAAACTCCGCAACCTGAGCGAACTGCTCCGCAAAACGAAGGATTTCGGGTCCGTAGAAGTAAAACTCAATCAGATAATCGCGGGCGAGGACATACGGAGAAAACTCCGCGTAGAGTTCGCCGAGACGGGCGGGAATCTCCGGATCGATATCGGGGTTGTCGGCGGCCGCCTCTCTGAATTTTTCTTCGAATTCGGTTTTTTGTCCCAAGACATCATAGCGCTGTAGGCCCATGGTTTGCCCGATCCATTTTTTGTGCGCATTGGCAATTCTCGACTGCTTGGCCGCGTATTTGATCCGCAGTTCATCACTCGAACCCATGGCGCGGTCAATGACTCCGAGGCTTGCCTCCCGCATCGCTTTTCGCGCGGGGTTGGCCTGTTCCAGGACGTAGGCTACGGCATCGCTCGTGAGGTACTGCTCGGTGACCCCGGGAAATCCGAACACCATGGTGTAATCGCCCGGATCGAGGCCGTCCATATTGATGGGCAGGCTGTGCTTGGGGGTGTAGGGCACATTGGCCGGGCTGTAATCCGCAGGCTTGTTGTCGGCATCGGCGTAAATACGGAAGAGGGCAAAATCGCCGGTGTGCCGCGGCCATTCCCAGTTGTCCGTATCACCGCCAAACTTCCCGATGGCCGAGGGCGGTGCCCCCACCAGACGCACATCGCGAAAGATTTCTTTCACGACCATGTAATACGAATTTCCGTAGAAGAAAGGATTGATCTCCGCCTCGTAACCGTTGTCTCGGGTGGCTGCTTCGATCAGCGTAGAGGCCATGGCGCGCAGCGCAGCTTGACGCTCTGCACCTTCGAGTTCTCCCGCGGCCTCCTTCATGGCATCGGTCACGTCCTCGATCCGCACCACAAAACTTGCCGTAAGGCCCTCATTGGGGAATTCATCCGTCATTTCCTGCGCCCAAAAGCCCTCCTTCAGGTAGTCGTTTTCCACACTTGAGTGCGATTGAATTTGGCTGTACCCGCAATGGTGATTAGTGAGGATGAGCCCCTTTCGGGAAATCACCTCTGCCGTGCAGCCGCCGCCGAAGTGGACAATGGCGTCTTTCAGGCTGCTTTGGTTAATGCTGTAAATGTCTTCTGCCGAAAGTTCGAGTCCCGCCGCCTGCATATCTCCGATCACGAGTTTCTGCAGCGTGCTCGGAATCCACATGCCCTCGTGGGCAGCGGCGGGACGAGGGCTTGCGAAGAAAACAATCAGGGTGAGCAGGGCTGTCGGGGCAAAGTGTGAAGTGAAATTCCGATTCATGGATGGTTTGAGTGAGGTTAAAAAATCAATTGAAGCGCTGCTTAAAAAACCAAACGCCGTAGAGGAAACAAACGCCGATAAAGATAGGCACTGCGTGGAAATCCGGTTCCTCTCCCTTCGGCAGCAATCGGGTCATCTCCTCGAAGTAGCTGACTATCGGGGCGAAAATCATGATAAGTCCGGCGCCCATGGCTACGTAATCGAAGAGGTTGTTCACCACCATGGCCGTGCGGTAAATCGGTGATTTTGCAAATTTGGCAAAGGGCATTTCGGCATGGCGGGCCGCGCGGTAGCGCGCCTCACGGGCCAGGTCATGCTTCCTCTGCTCGGTTTTTTTCCCCTTGTACCGCCGAATGGCGTCGCGGATGTACATCTCACGCTTGAGCAGAATTTCGTAGGCCTCATTGACCTCGATAAACTGTGTTTTGGTGGCCGGATTCCCGCTGCGGTCGGGGTGATATACTTTGGCCAGGCTACGATAGGCCGATTTAATCTCCGCATCGGAAGCTCCGGGGGCCACGCCCAGCTTTGCGTAATACTGATCAAAAAATTTGAGTCTGCTCATCCGCAATTTCGTTTCGGCTTCCCGACGCAAGGGGCTAATTTAAACGATCCCCGCCGAAATATCCCCTTCATTAACATCTCAAAACAAGGGTATGCGGTGATTCCCGACAGGCCGGTACCGCCGCCGCTGTGCCGCAGTGCTGCTGTCTCCGGGCGGAGTGTCGTCAGGTTTTTCGTACTTTTCACATCGCAAATGTCCATGCGCACGCTACGCTTCACCATAATCAGCCTCTTGCTGCTCTTGCTCTCTGTTTCGGTACACGCGCAGATGCGTTTTACGGAAAACGGGAAGCAATGGCCCGCGCATGTGCTCTTCAGAACAGACATCCCGGGGGGAAAGTTGTACCTCGAAAAGAACCGACTTACCGTAGACTTGTACGATACGGAAACCACGGCGCGCGTATTCTCCGCGCACAGCGGTGAAAAAGAAAGGCTCGAGATTCCGGAGTTTTTGCAGTGCCACGCTTACCGCATCAATTTCTCGGGAGCCTCAAATGCGGCGGAAACGGCGGGCCAAAACGCCTTTGCCGGAAGGTACAACTACTTCATCGGAAACGACCCCGACAAATGGTCGACCGACCTGAAGGCTTACGCATCTGTGCGCTACACGAACCTCTACCCGGGAATCGATCTAAAGGTCTACGAAAACGGCCGGGCCAAATACGACTTCATTGTGGCGCCCGGTGCCGACCCCGCGCAGATCGCATTGGAGTACGAGGGGGTAAAACCGAAAAAAGACGGCGACGGAAACCTCGTACTGAAAACGGCCGCGGGCGAAGTGAAAGAATCCCGGCCCTTCGCCTATCAAATCACAGACGGCAGCGTAGTTACCGTATCCTGTGAATACGATGTGCGGCGCAACACTGTCCGCTTTGCCCTCGGTGACTACGACACCTCGCGCGAGCTGATCATCGATCCGGAACTCATCTTCAGCACCTACAGCGGCTCCACGGCGGATAATTTCGGGTACACTGCTACCTACGATGCCCAAGGTCATCTCTACGCGGGGAGCTCCGTATTCGGCACTGGCTACCCCGTCACGTCGGGCGCCTACCAAGCTGCCTGGGCGGGCGGTACGGGCGCGGGTGCACTGGCGGGAACAGACATCGCCCTGACAAAATTTTCCCTCGACGGCACTTCGTTGATATACAGCACCTATCTCGGCGGAAGCGGCGATGAGCTTCCGCACAGCCTTATCACCGACGATCAGAACAACCTCTATATGCTGGGCACGAGCGGCTCGGATAATTATCCCGTGCTTCCCGGGGCATACCAACCGGGATTTGCCGGCGGTCAAAGTACCACCCTCGGGGGTGTAGGTGTGGCCTACACACAGGGGTGCGACATCACGGTCACGGGGCTCAATCCCTCGGGCAACGGACTGATCGGCTCTACCTATGTGGGCGGAACGGAAAACGACGGCATCAATACCGCCTCCGGGCTGCGCTACAATTACGCCGACGAGGTACGCGGCGAAATTGAGCTCGATGCAGCCGGCAACGTGATGGTGGGCAGCAGTACGCGCAGCGCAGACTTTCCCACCTCGGCGGGGGCCTTTCAAACCGAGAAGCAGAATACCCAAGACGGGGTGGTATTTCGGATGAATCCGCAGCTCACCGAGCTGCTTGCCTCCACCTTCTACGGAGGCAACGGCGGAGATGCCATCTACTCCATCGACATCAGTCCGCACGGTGTCACCGCCGGCGGAGGTACCCGCTCTTCTGACCTTGCACAGGCGGGAAGCCCTTATCAGCCCGGCTTCGGCGGGGGCGCGGCCGACGGCTTTCTGGCGGTCTTCAGCGAGGACCTCTCCACACTCGAAGCGGCGACCTACTTCGGTTCCGGGGCTTATGATCAAATCTATTTTACCGAAAGGGATGCACAGGGCAGGGTGCACTGCTTCGGCCAAACCGAGGCTGCGGACGACACCTTCATCATCAACGCCGACTACGCCGTGCCGAACAGCGGCATGCTCCTGGCCAAGTTTGAACCCGATTTGGAAAACATTATTTGGAGCACGGTATTCGGCGACGGAAATAACGTGCCCAATATCTCGCCGGGCGCCTTCTCGGTCGACATTTGCAACCGCATTTACCTTTCGGGATGGGGCGGAAATGTGAACAATCAAGGCTCCACCCAAGGCCTGCCCGTGACCCCTGACGCGCTTCAGTCCTCCACAAACGGCAGCGACTTTTACTTCCTCGTGATTGACGGAGACGCCTCCGAACTCACCTTCGCGACTTTCTTCGGCGGAGGTACGAGCAATGAGCACGTAGACGGCGGAACCAGCCGATTCGACCGCTCGGGAAAAATCTATCAGGCCGTATGCGCCGGGTGCGGGAGCAATGACGATTTTCCCATCCATCCCGAGAATGCCTGGAGCCCGACCAACAACAGCTTCAATTGCAACCTCGGGGTGACCAAAATCGATTTCAACCTCCCGCTGGTCATCGCTGATTTTGAGACGGAATCCGTTTGCCTGCCCGAGCCCGTGAGCTTTGTAAACAATTCCGTCACGGGGTCCGAGCAGTCCGTCTTTATCTGGGATTTCGGTGACGGAAACACCTCCAACCTGCCGGCACCGGAACACCTGTACGATGCCCCCGGCACTTATACCGTATCTCTCACCGTGTGGGACGGAGCCGCCTGCAATGTGGCAGATACCCTCACCCTGACCGTCGACGTATTTGAAGGGGTCGACATCACCATCGCCGACGAAGTTTTCTCCTGTACGGAAAATACCTTCGAACTTACCGCCGAGGGCTTTGCGGAGACCTATACATGGGCCGCCGATCCGGACTTCGAGAATGTGCTGGCGCAAGGGCCCGAAGCGAATACCTATACCGCCGATGCGGATGAACCCACCGTAATCTACCTCCTCGCCGAATCGGGAATTTGCAGCGCGGAGGCAGAGGTGGCGGTGTTTCCGCCGCCCGCAGCTTCCTTCACTCCGAGCGACACCCTGATATGCGCCTCGGCGGAAATTACGGCAACACTCAGCTCACTTACTTCCGATGCGTTTTCAGACTTCGTGTGGGAGCCGGAGGCCCTCCTTGCGGAAGGTCAGGGCACCCCTGTCGCCGTATTCGAATCTGACACCGGCTTCGTCATCAGCGTCACGGCCCTCTCGCAATTCGGCTGCGAAGTCACCGCCTCTGCTGCGGTCGAGGTATTTCCCGTCGCCCTGGAAGCCCCGGCCGACACCCTCCTCTGCAACGATGAGCCCCTGAACCTCACCGCCAACTCTTTCGGCACCGCAACATCCTTTGAGTGGGCTGCCGATCCGGATTTTTCGGAAATTCTCAACACCCCCGGCGACAGCTCGACGGCAGTCGTTCCCTCCGGGTTCCAACACTTCTACATTCGCATCACCAACGGCCCCTGCACCTTGACCGACAGCACCGCCGTAAGCTTCTTCAACGCGGGCACCACCGTGAGTGAAGACCGCCTGATTTGCGCGGGCGATACCACCCTGCTCACCGTGCTCAATGATTTTCCCGGAACGGAACTGACCCACTTTTGGGAACCTGAGGAGTTCATCATTTCCGGTCAGGGCACCAATACCGCATCGGTATTCGCCGATGAGGCGGTGACCTTCACAGTGGTGAGTACCGCCCTCGACGGGGCCTGCGTGATCGAAAATTCGGTAACCGTATTTACCTCCCCGCTGGGTGAACTCAGCTTTACCGCCGCGGCAGATCCCCCCGTGATTACCCCCGGAGGCAGCAGCACCCTGACCGTTGCGCCGGTCGATGAGGCATACGATTATTTCTGGTCGCCCGAATCGAGCCTGAGCAGCCCTGTGGGAAGTTCGGTGACCGCCTTTCCGAGTACCACGACCGAATACGCGCTTACGGTAGCCGACAGCGACTCAGCGGGAACCTGCGTCAAAAATGAATTCGTGATCGTGACGGTGGTGGATGCGGTGTGCGGGGAGCCGAATATATTTGTCCCCAATGCCTTCACCCCGAACGGCGACGGAGAAAATGATGTGCTTTATGTGCGCGGGCTGAATATCGTCAACCTCAAATTTGCCGTCTACGACCGCTGGGGTGAGCTCGTCTTCGAGACGGATGATCAGGACCGCGGTTGGGACGGCACCTACAAAGGCCGGGAGGCCGGTCCGGCGGTATTCGTGTACCACTTAGAAGCCGATTGCGGCGACGGGCAATCTTATTTCACGAAAGGCAACGTAACCCTGATTCGATGAAGAAGGCCCTGCTCATCTCGGTTTTTGCGGTTGCAGCGGCCCTGAGCCTGCAAGCCCAGGACATCCACTTCTCTCAGTTCTTCTTTGCCCCCGCATGGCTCAACCCGGCCGAAACGGGCCACTTCGATGCGCAGTACCGCGCCACCGCCAATCAACGCACCCAGTGGCGCGAAGTGGCACAGCCCTACACCACCTTTGCCCTCGCCGCCGACGGCAGGCCCGATTTCCTTCCGGAAAATTTCTCTGTCGGAGCGGCCATCATGAACGACCGCGCGGGAGATGCCCGGTTCAATACCTTCACCCTCCTCCTCGGCGGAGCCTATCGGTACGCTTTCAAAAATGACGACCGCCACAGCCTTCGGGGAGGGGTTCAAATGGGGCTCTCCCAAGTGAGCCTCGACCCCGAAGCCCTGCGTTTCGACAACCAATTCGACGGAGCCGCCTTCGACCCCAACCGACCCACGGGCGAAAACTTTGCACGAAACAGCCGTGTGCACGCCAATGTAAACCTCGGACTTGCCTACACCTTCGATTATGCCCGCGGAAAATCCCTGACCGGAGGCTGGGCCGGCCACAACCTCACCCGCCCCGACCGCAGCTTTTTCAACGACACCGGAGTAAATCTTCCCGCGCGCCACACCTTCTACCTGCGCGGCGCGTGGAACCTCCGTCCCGACATCGATCTGCTGCCCGCGCTGAGCTATATGCGTCAGGGCACCTTCAGTGAAGTACTGGCCGGGGGTGCTGTACGCTACACGCTGCTCAACGAGCGCAGCATGTACCGTGCGGTGTTTGCAGGGTGGTTCGGGCGCTTCGGCGACAGCGGCATCGGGCTGGCCGGCATGGAGATCGACGACTGGCGGGTGGGCGTGAGCTACGACGTGAACCTCAGCAACCTGCAGGTTGCCAGCCGAAATCGCGGCGGATTTGAGTTTTCAGTGCAGTACCTTTTCAACCGAACGCCGCAAAACTCGGGATTTATGCACCGCTATTGCCCGCGCTATATATGAGCCGAAAATCCGCAATACGCAGCCACCTCCCGCTTTGGGCCCTGCTCGTCTTCACGCTCGCCTTGGCGGGAAAAACAGCCGAAGCCCAGCGCACGCAAGACTGGCTCAAGCTCGCCGAAGAGGCCTTTGCCGACAACGACCCCTACGGAGCCCTTCGCTACATGGAAATCGTGATGGAGGCCGACAGCAACCGCGCAGCCCACAATTATCTCTACGCCGAGGCCCTGCGGCTCAACAATCAGTACGCGAAAGCCGCTTACTACTACCGCAAAATATACCGCCGCGATCAGGACCGGTTTTTTCCCGAAGGGGGATACCACCTCGCCGAAATGCTGAAGCAGAGCGGTGACTATGCGGAGTCCAAAAAAATATGGAGGCGGCTGCGCGACGCCAAAGCGGACAACCCGGAGAGCTACAAGTACCGCAAGGCCGTGCAGGAGATGCGCTCATGCGACCTGGCAGAGGTGTGGGCGCGAGGTGCGGACGGGTTTGAGCTGAAACCTTTTCCGGAAGGGATCAATACGGAGGCAAGCGAATTTGCCGGTGCGGTCACACCTTCGGGAAGCTTAATATTCACCGCACTCCGGGGTGAAACCGATGCATCGGGAAGGGTCGCGGCTCCGGAAAAATACCGGGTGCGCCTCTATGCGGCCGAAGACCCCGAAGCGGGTTATGCACAGCCGATCGTGCTGATGTCGGAGGAGGGAGGAGAAGCCAATTTTGCCGTGAGCGATGACAGCACCTACACCGCCTTTACCCTTTCGGAAAACGGAAGGCCTGCCGTGTACATCTCCGGCGGAAACTTCGGGAGCGGATTTACGAAGGTGCTCCCGCCCGAAGACGCGCCGCAGAGCTACTGTTCGCAACCCGCCTTCGGCACGGCGGACGGAAAGGAAGTGCTCTTCTTCACCTCAGATATGGAAGGCGGGGAAGGCCTTCTCGACATCCTGTACTTTGCACTCGACGACCCGGACCGCACCCCGATCAATCCGGGACCTCCCCTGAACAGCCCGGGCAATGAGATCACCCCTTTTTACCGAAAGGACAAAGATCAGCTCTACTTCGCATCAGACTGGCACCACGGATTCGGGGGCTACGACCTCTTCACTTCCGAGGAGGTGAAGGGAAAGTGGTCCGTGCCCCAAAACATGAAGAAACCCTGGAACAGTCCCGCCGACGACCTCTACTACAGGTTCGGGCGTAAAGCCGGATACGGCACGGTGACCTCCACGCGGGCAGGCGCGATAAAACGCGAAAATGAAGGGTGCTGCAATGACCTCCTCCGCTTTGACGAGGCCGACTTCGAATACGAAGACACCCTCTACATCAGCAGCACCGAGGAGCTGAACAAATACCTGCCCGTGACCCTCTACTTTCACAACGACGAGCCCGATCCGCGCACCCGGAGAGATACCACCGAAAGGACCTACTTCGCCACCTACTACGATTACCTCGACATGCTGCCCGAGTACCGCAGCCGCTACCGCGAAGGCCTGGCCCCGGAGGCGGGTGTGGAGGCCGAGGAGGCCATGGACGTATTCTTTCTGGAAAAGGTGGACAAAGGCGTCAATGACCTCGCCTTCTTCACCCCGCTGCTCTTGCGCGAACTCCGCGAAGGGCGGGAGATCGTACTGACGGTAAAGGGTTTTGCGAGTCCGCTGGCGGAGACGGATTACAACGTGCTGCTCACTTCGCGCCGCATCGTATCGCTGGAAAACTACCTGCGCGGCTATGAGAACGGGGCTTTCCTCCCCTACCTGGACGGGAGCGCGGAAGACGGCGGGAGGCTGAGCGTGGTGCGCATCCCTTTCGGGGAATATTCTGCGGAGACTCTCGTCACAGACAACCCCAACGAAGCCGATGCCGTGTGGAGCATCGGGGCGGCTTCGGAGCGCAAAATCGAGATCTCCTCCGTGCAGCGCATGCAAGCGGACAGCACGGTGGCGTCAGTGGAATTCGAGCGGGAGATCATCGACTTTGCCGGGCTGAAGCGGGGAACGGAGAAAGATTTCAGCTTTGTGTACCGGGTGAATCCGGGAGCTGCGCTCACCGTTGATTCGGTGGTTTGTGACCGGACCTTCATCGTGCCCGACGAAGTCGAACCCCGCACCGAACCGGGCGCCTACAGCGTGATCAGCGGAGTATTCAGAACGGTCGGGCTCCGAGGCAAAGTGCGAAAAACCCTCACCGTGTACGGCAACTTTCCCGGCGGGAAGCGCGAACTGAATATTGTGGCGGAGGTGGAGTAGAACCCCGCGAATCCATACCTTTGGCGGAAAGGCGGAATACCCGCCGCCACCCACGTTAAAACCCTGTCCGCGCTTTGAAAGCCATGCAATACAGCATACTCGGAGAAGACTTTGCCCCCGTCATTCAGCTGCCCTTTGCACGGAAATTCAACCGGGGCGAGCTGGTGCCCATCGACCTGAGCACGGCAAACGGGGAGCTGCCGCGCGCCGAAGCCATGGACCTGAACCGACTTACCGACTACGTAGACAGCCACATCAAAAAGCACGGTGCAGCGGGCGCATGGGGCGGATACGGCGAGAAGCGCGACATCTACCGGCGCAGCGGCGTTTTTGCAGAAAGTGAGACGTTCAGGAATATCCACCTCGGCATCGACTTCTGGCTGCCGGCGGGTACCGAAGTAGCCGCGCCCCTCACGGGTCAGATACACAGTTTTGCAGACAACGACAGCAGCGGAGACTACGGACCCACCATCATCCTCAAGCACCGCGCAGGCAACCTCACCTTCTACAGCCTGTACGGTCACCTGAACAGGGCTGCACTCACGGGGCTGAAGAAGGGACAATACCTGCACCGCGGGGAGGTTTTTGCCGAATTGGGGCAGCCCGAAGAAAACAAAGACTGGCCGCCCCACCTCCACTTTCAGCTGATGCTCAAAACGGAAGGCATGCGCGGCGACTACCCCGGGGTGTGCTTCGAAAGTGAGCGGGAAAAGTACCTCGCCAATTGTCCCGACCCCGTTCGGTTTCTGGGATGGGAAATTTGACCGCCGGCAGGAATTAAAGTCTGCATCAGGTCAAACTTTTTTTGTTCAAAATCCGAAAATTCGGTTTATTCGAATGTATTTAAGACATCTGAAATGCTTAAAAATGTCCTCAATCTCAGCTATGAATACCGAAACCGAGAAGAAATCATCCTCAGGGACTTTCTTGCTTTGGAGCGCACACGCCTCGCCAATGAGCGCACCCTCTTGGCGTACCTGAGGACCTCGCTTTACATGGTGCTGGGCGGGATTGCTTTTCTCCAACTGAAAGATTTTGCGAGCATCCGTTGGCTGGGCTATGTGACCATCGGCCTCGCGGGAGTATTTATCGTGACGGGGATCGTGCGGTTTTACCATCTGCGGCGCAGCATGCGTGAATATTACGAAGAAAACAGGCTCATCGGCGGGTCTGAAAATTCAAACTGACCCACCCTGCATGGAATCGGAATTCGGCGCAATTACGGTTTTTGCCATCCTCCTGCTCACTTTGGCAGCCTTCATTTGGGGCAAATACCGCCATGATGTGGTGGCTTTGGCTGCCCTGACGGCCCTGGTGATTTCGGGCAGTGTACCCCCGTATGAAGCCTTCGAAGGGTTTGCGCATCCGGCTGTCATTACGGTAGCTGCGGTTCTGGTAGTCAGCGCCTAGCTGAAGCACTCGGGCTTGATCGACGCCATCGGCAAATTACTCTCCGCAGTGGGGAAAAACCTGATGCTTCAGGTCACAGCGCTCTGTGTGATGGTTTGCATCGCTGCGGCCTTTATGAACAATATCGGTGCGCTGGCCGTGCTGATGCCCGTGGCGGTGCAAATGGCGCGAAAGGGCGGGTACCCCCCTTCACTTCTTCTGATGCCCTTGGCGTTCAGCTCTCTGCCGGGAGGCATGATTTCGCTGATCGGAACACCCCCGAACATCATCATTTCGTCTTTTCGGGAGGATGCCGCGGGCAGAACTTTCGCCATGTTTGATTTCGCGCCTACAGGCATCGGCCTTTCTTTGGTCGGACTTCTTTTCATCTGCACCGTGGGATGGCGACTTTTGCCCAAGCGCAAAGGCACCGGCAAGGATAACCTGAGTTTTGAAACGGAAGCCTAGATCACCGAAGCGGAAGTCACGGAAAATTCAAATCTGAAGGGCCTTGCGGTGGGAAATCTCGACGAAGAAACCGAAGCCGACTTCAGCCTGACCGGTCTGATCAGAAGCAAGCGACTTATTCACGCCCCCAATGCATGGACCAAGCTTAAAGCGGGAGATATACTCCTGATACGCGCCGAAACGGAAGAGTTGAAAAAATTTGTAGAAAACACCGGAGTCCGACTGACGGTAAACGCCGAGCTCTCAAAAGAAGCGGAGGGGTCCGATGAAGTGCTCGCCGTTGAGGTGGTGGTCTCGGCCGATTCGAATATACAGGATCGCTCAGCTGCCGACTTGCACTTGCGCGACCGCTACGGCGTAAACCTTCTCGCAGTGGCGAGAAACGATGACCAACTCAAAAAACGGATTGACCGGATCAAGTTCAAAGCCGGGGATGTACTGCTGCTTCAGGGATACGCTTCCAATATTGAAGAAACCATCGCCGACTTGGGCTGCCTGCCGCTTGCCGACCGCGGATTTTCGATCGGAAAGCCCAAAAAGATTTCTTTGGGGCTCGGCCTTTTCGCAGCGGCTGTGGCGGCGGTAGTGACAGACTTGCTTCGGGTAGAAATCGCCTTCACCACGGCCGCCTTGGCCATGGTGGTCACCAATGTACTTCCCTTGCGGAAAATCTATTCGAGCATCGACCGGCCCGTGATCGTGCTGCTCGGGGCACTCCTGCCTGCGGGTAAGGCATTGGAGCGCAGCGGCGGGGCGGACTTGATCGCCGAGCATCTGCTGAATGCGGGGCAATCCTTTCCCGTGTGGGCCACGATAGGCGCCCTGATGCTGACCACAACAGCCCTCTCAAATGTGATCAACAACGCCGCAACAGCAGTGCTCATGGCTCCGGTAGCCCTGAGCATGGCCTCGGGGACGGGTGCCTCTCCCGATCCCTTTCTGATTACGGTGGCCATCGGGGCATCAGCGACCTTCCTCACCCCAATCGGTCATCAGTCCAATACACTGGTAATGGGCCCCGGCGGTTACGCATTTAAAGATTATCTCCGCTTGGGCATACCGATGACCTTGTTGATTACCGCAGCTTCAGTGCCGCTGATCTTGCACTTTTGGCCCGTGTAAAGAACTGCTACACTTTGCAGAAAGCCTTACTGCCGACAAAAATCCGATCGCCGGCTCCCTCTTTTTTCTTCGATCGGTGCCGCATCGAAGGTTGACATCGTTCTGCAACCTTCCCTTGCATTCAATGTCCGAAACGCGGTGTATGCAGGTTCCCGATTTGCCGGCAGATGCGCAGGGTACTGAAAAACGAAGACGGCGGGTAAGATACTTTTCCCGACGAAGAAGGAGTCCTGATGGAAAAGGGCGCTCAATCCGGAATAAAAACCTTGTAAATACAAAGGTAGTGGCATACCGCCCCGCCGAATACAAATACATGCCAGACGGCGTGGTGAAAGGGAATGCGCCTAACGAGGTAAAAGACCACTCCGATGCTGTAGCATGCGCCTCCCGCAGCCAGCCACCACACCTGCGTATCCGGGAGGGCCTCGCGAAAAGACGCGGGCGAAAAAACCACGAGCCAGCCCATGGCGAGGTATATACCGGTGGAAACGACGCGAAAACGACCGGTAAAAAATATCTTGAACACCGTACCGACCGCTGCAAAGCCCCATACCGTCCAAAGCATGAGCCGCGCATCGTCCGGTGCGGCATAGGTGAGCAAGAGCGGGGTGTAGGTACCTGCAATCATGTAATAGATACTGATGTGGTCCCAAATCTTCATCAACTTTTTGCGTCTGAGGTCTTTCACATGGTGGTAGAGCACCGAAAACCCGAAGACCATCAAAAATCCCACGCCGTATACGGCTGCCCCGATCACATCAGCCGCGGCCGTGCCCTCAGCATTCACGACCGTCCTGATGAGCAGCGGCAGGGAGACAAGACCGAAGATGAAACCGAGGAGGTGGCTCGCCACATTGGCGCGTTCGTGGGCGGTACTGTAGGATGACACGCGACAAAAATAGTTCCCGAAGGCGATTTACCGGCAAATCTTCGCTCGGAATCAGACGGTCTTCACGGATTTATTGTCCACATCGGATGCCGCGTGAAAGAATGCGTTCTGCTCCGCGAAATCGGTGAGGATGCGCTCGGCAATGCACTCGGTACGATCCGGGTAGTGCACCTGTACCGTGTGTCGCGACTGCAGCCACTGCGCAATTTCACCGCGGTATTCGGGCTTTAGAGATTTCACGGAATTCACCCCGAAGGCGGCCAGCGAGTAGGCATTGCAAGCCTGTTCGAATTGTTTTTTCATCGGCATCACAAGCAGTTTCTTGCCGAGGAAGAGCGCCTCGGTGGTGATTCCGAAGCCGGCAGAGCAAAAAACGCCCTTGCAGGTGGCCAGGCAGTCGAGAAATGTGCCGTCATTGACGGGAATAAGCTCCACATTGCCGCAAAAGCGCCGCTTGCCGCCGTGCTTGGAAAACACCACCCAGCGGTGTCGCGGAAAAGCATTCAGCGCTTTCACGATTTTCTCATCGGAGTAAAACGGAAGATATACCAAGTAATGTGACCCTTCTTCCGGCTTGAGCTTGCGCACTTCCTCACGCACCGGCGGGGTGGTGATGAATCGGTTCAGATCGGTGTAATGAAACCCGTAGGCCACATCTACGGGAGCATAATGTTTGAAAACGGCCTTTGTCACATGGCCGGGCTGCACATCCTCCGGCTTGGGTATTTTAGAATCGAGGAGCACACATTGGTTGCTCAAACCGATACAAGGCACTCCCGCACGCTTTGCGGCACGGGCAGATACGGGTTCGAAGTCATTCACCACCATATCATACTCCGACATGTCGAGGCTGTCGGCCTCCCGAAAAAAACGGAGTATATCTCCGTGGTACCAGGTGGAAAAGAGGTCGATGCCGCCCTGCTTCCCGAATTTGAATCCGAGGCCGTTAAACCGATAGCGAATGCGGTGCCCGGGGTCGATCTCACTGTGCATTCCGGACACGAGCAGGTCCACGCGGACAAATTTTTCAAAAGCGGGGACAAAAGCCTTGGCGCGTGAGAGATGCCCGTTTCCCGTGCCCTGAACTGCGTATAAAATTTTCATAGTGTAAAGGTTTTAAATTCGGACAGAAGTCGCTCCATGCTTACCTCTGCCTGCCCTTCTTCGGGCCAATCGATCGCATCGGGGTCGCGCTGCGCAGAATCGTGGCGGTAGAGGCTCCACTCGCCGTCGACGTATTCGAGGGCGGTGAGGTTTTCCAACCAATCGCCGGAATTCATGTACACCACCGTGCCCTTCTCGCCGCGAATTTCCTTGATCACAGGTTGGTGTATATGCCCGCAAGCCACATATTTGTAGCCCTTGGCACTCGCCAGATCGGCGGTGAGCTGCTCGAAATTTCCGATGAAACTCACAGCGCTTTTCACACTGTTTTTGATGCGTTTGGAAAGGGAAATTCTGCCGCGTCCCGCCTTTTCGGAAATGTGGTTGACCGCCCGATTGAGCAAAATAAGCAGGTCGTACCCCTTCCCGCCCAGTTTGGCGAGCCACTTGGAGTGCTGCATCGTGACATCGAAAACGTCTCCGTGAAAAAACCAGGCGTGCCCGTCGCGCATTTTGAGGGTCAGTTTGTTCACAATAACGAGACTGCCGAGCTCAAAGCCGGCAAATTTTCGGAGCATTTCGTCATGGTTGCCCGTAATGTAGGTCACGCGCACCCCTTTGCCCATCAGGCCTACGATGTGTTTGATCACCATCATGTGGCTCTTCGGCCAATAGCGCTTGCTGAACTGCCATACGTCGATGATGTCACCGTTGAGGATGAGGTGATCGGTTTCGATGCTCTTGAGATAGCTGAGCAGGGCCTCGGCGTGGCAACCGTAGGTACCGAGGTGCACATCTGAAATGACTACTGCATCTGTTTTTCGCTTCGGCGGTTTCATCGCATCGGGAGTTTTATCGGTGGTAAAATGCGGTCGGAGAGAAGCGGGGCGGGAGATTCGGGACCCGAAATGTTTACCTTTACGGGTAGGATTCCGGGTGTGCGTCCGGGGCAGTCGGATGATGAACCAAAGTCCATTTTTTTGGTTTGATACAAACCTCGCCTACCGAAATGAACCTTGGGTTAGCACAGGTTTACGAATGCGTTAAATGCCTTGAAAGATTTGAACCGAAACGAAAAATTACCCCTCCGGCATGGCTGAGATCGGCATTGTAGGCGCGGGTGTGGCAGGGATGTCAGCAGCTGCAAGGCTTCGCGCGGCGGGACACGGCGTGACGGTATTTGAGGCGAATGCCTACTTCGGCGGCAAGCTTACCGCTTTCGCTCAGGACGGGTACCGATTTGACGCGGGGCCTTCCCTCTTCACCGTGCCGCATCTTTTGGACGAATTGTTCACAGATGCGGGTAAAAATCCGCGTGATTATTTTTCGTGCGAGAAAATAGATCCCGGCTGTCACTACTTCTGGGAAGACGGAACACAGTTTGCCGCACCCTCGGATCCCGATAAATTTGCCGAAAAGGCGGAGGAAGTCTTCGGGGCGGATCCGCAAAAAATCAAACGGTACTTCGACAAGTCTTTCGAGCTCTACGACATCACGGAAGACGTATTTCTGAAAAGCTCGCTCCACAAGCTCTCCACCTACCTGAAGGCCTCGACCTTAAAGTCGATGCTGCAGCTCTACAAGGCAAGACTTTTCAGCACGATGCACGAGGTAAACGCTGCGGGATCACACCACCCGAAACTCACGCAGCTCTTTGACCGGTACGCCACCTACAACGGATCCGATCCGTACAGCGCGCCGGGAACGCTTACGGTGATTCCCACGCTCGAGTACCGCTGGGGCACCCATTTGCCGAAAGGCGGAATGCACACCATCGCCGTAAGTCTGCACAAGCTATGCACGGACCTCGGAGTGAAATTCAGCTTTGAGACGCCCGTGCGGGAAATTGTCACGGAAGGCGGTCGGGCCACAGGGATCAAAACGGAAGCCGATACTTTCGCTTTCGACCGTGTGGTGAGCAATATGGATGTGGTCCCTACCTACAGGCGGCTGCTGCGGGGGGAGAAACCTCCGGGAAATCTGGAACGGCAAGAGCGCTCCTCCTCGGCCCTGATTTTTTATTGGGGCATTCGGGAAAAATTTCCCGAATTGGGGCTGCACAACATCCTGTGGAGCGAAAATTATCGCGAAGAGTTTCGCTGCCTCTTCGAGCGAAAAACCCTGTACGATGACCCGACGGTGTACATCAACATCACATCCAAACACGTGGCGGAAGATGCCCCGGAGGGCTGCGAAAACTGGTTTGTCATGGTAAACGCTCCGCACATGGCCGGGCAAGACCGCGAAGCAATGCAGCGCAAGGCGCGCAGGGCCGTTTTGGACAAAATAGGCCGTATCTCGGGCCGCGACATCGCCCCGCTGATCGAGACCGAGCGTGTACTGGACCCCACGGGCATTGAAGAACAGACCTCAAGCCATCTCGGGTCACTTTACGGAACCAGCTCTAACAGCAAGTTGAGCGCTTTCCTCCGCCATCCTAATTTTTCCGGAAGGATAAAAAATCTGTATTTCTGCGGAGGAAGTGTACACCCGGGAGGTGGCATTCCCTTATGTTTGCTCTCCGGAAAAATAGTCAGCGACCTCATCTCATGACCAGAAGAGACCGTCTCGAACAATTTAAGTCTAAGAAAGCGGGCATTACCGTGGTGATCCTCCTCCATGTGGTGGGAGCGGCGGGGTTTATCAGTCCCTTATCGGACTGGTTTGTGTACCTCACGCCGATGAACTTACTGATTGCTGCGGGGATGCTCTGGATCGATACCGATAAGGACGGCACAGCGGCGTGGCCCGTGGCGCTCGCCGTGATGGCCGGCGGATACTTCCTTGAAGTGATCGGTATAAAGACGGGTGCCGTATTCGGCACTTACGCTTACGGCGATGTGCTGGGATGGAAGGTATTGGAAGTGCCGCCGCTGATCGGGGTAAACTGGCTCATCGTGATATGGGGGGCTTTTTCACTCAGCCTCACCATCGGGGTGACCAAGTATTACCGCTGGCTGACCACGGCGGTATTTGCCGTAGGTCTGGACTTGATCATAGAGCCCGTGGCGGTGCATTACGGCATGTGGACATGGTTCGGCAGCAAGCCCCCGCTTCAGAACTATATCGCGTGGTTTGCCGCGGCGGCGGTGCTGGGCGGTATATTTGAGCGCTACCCTCTGGTGAAAAAACCCCGACTCGGGGTGGCGGTGTTTCTGTGCCAAATTCTTTTCTTTGGCATTGTCCTCCGGGCCATGAACCAATGACACTCTACGAAAAAGTTTTTAAGGTACTCGCACTGCTCGGCCTCACTGCACTTGTGCTGTGGGTGCTCTGGGAGGGGCGTACCATACTGCTTTACTTTTTGGTGGCCTCGGTGATTGCACTGATCGGCAGGCCCCTGTTTCATTTGCTTGAAAAAATTCAGATCCGCGGAAAGCAACTGCCCCGCTCACTGACGGCCATGATTGCCCTGCTCATTTTGGCCGGGGCGGTATTTGGTACCATCGGCATTTTTTTCCCGTTGCTTATGCGCGAAGCGCAAGTGCTTTACGGGATCAACTTTGCTGACGTGAAAGACTCTCTCAGTCCCGCCATCAGCAATGCCAACCGCTTTTTGGAAAACCTGGGCTTCAATGAATTCGCCGGAATGAACGAAGGCGCTTTTCTCGGGTATGTATTCGGCAGTATCGATTTTCGCAGCCTTCCTTCCGTGATCAACAATGTGCTGGGCGTATTCGGAAATGCACTTATCGCGGTCTTTTCCGTGGCCTTTATGACCTATTTCCTGCTGCGGGATGAGGGCATTCTTCCGCGGATTGTATTGGCCGTCACCCCGAGTTCGCACGAAAAAAGTGCAAAACACATCATTGACCGTACCCGGCGCACCCTGACGCGTTATTTCACAGGGCTGGTGCTGCAGGTTACGGCCATCACACTCTGTGTGTGGCTGGGGCTGAGCCTGATCGGGGTCAAAAATGCCCTGCTGATCGGGTTTTTCACGGGGTTGGCCAACCTCATCCCCTATCTCGGTCCGTGGATCGGCGCTACTTTCGGGGTGATTATTATGGTTTCGAACAATATGGGAATGGGTTTCTACGAAGTCATCGTGCCGAAATTTTATGCTTTGCTCGCGGTATTTGCTGTCACACAGCTTATTGACAACTACGTATTTCAGCCCGTCATTTTCTCGACAAGCATTTACGCCCATCCGCTGGAAATATTCATCGTCATCCTTTTGGCCGGCTCCCTGGGCGGAATCCTCGCAATGGTTGCAGCCATTCCCACCTATGCTTTTATTCGAATCGTGCTGATTGAGCTGAACCGGGAGTTTGGAGTACTTGAAGCGATTAAGAAGAGGTAACACCGTGTGCACGAATCGAGAAGGATCCTTTGAAAAATAGTCATAAACCTAAAAACCCTGCGCGTTCGCAGGGTTTTTAGGGCTATGAAACAGAAAAACTATACCGGGATATCCGTTGACCGGGATAGAGTGAGACGATGAAAGAGTGGTCAACGTTTAGACATCCTCAGCAAAGCAAATGTAAACGATTTGTTTTAAAAATTCACAATTTTCGGTGTTTTTTTTGTCCTTGATACACCAATCCCCCGCAAAAGAGGCTGCTGAAAGTGCTTCGGTATTTCTCGGCTGCAGTCTCCGTTCTGCAAAATTATCATCGGGAAGCCGCTCCGAGGAGCGCGGGATCGTTTTCCGGTTTGCCTCGGCCTGCGCCTTTTCCCGCGGAAAGGAAAGCCCGAAATTATCGGGGCGATATCGAGATTTGGTGAGCTGAAATGTGCTAAATTCCTATATTCACCGCTCATTTACAGAAAAATTCGATTCTCACCTCGATGATCAGATCGGTTGCACTCATCTTCCTAACCGCTTTTTATTTTCAGGCTCAGGCACAAGACGCCGAAATCACCTTGGAAAAAATTTGGAAAACGGGGGAGTTTTCCGCCCGCTCCGTCTCCGGAATTCGGAGCATGAAAGACGGCAAACATTTTACGAAAATCGACCGCGATTCGAACGGGCGGCAATACATCGTCAAGTACGCCTATGATTCCGGTGAGGCTACGGACACGCTGTTTCGTCCCTCTGATGTAAAGGCCGACAGCTTGGAGAATTTCAGCTTTACTTCATACAGCTTCAACGAAGATGAGTCTCGGATGCTGCTGGCCGTGAATTCGGAGCCGATCTACCGCCGATCTTCGAAAGCGAATTATTTTGCCTTCGACAGAAATTCGGGGAGTTTGCTCCCGGTAACCGACTTCAGCCTCGGAAAGCAATCGCTCGCCGCCTTCTCCCCCGCCGGCAACGTTGTGGCCTTCGTTCGAGAGAACAATATTTTCATGGCCGACTTGGACGCAAAAACAGAAAAAGCTGTGACGGATGACGGGGTCATGAACGAAATCATTAACGGAGCCGTCGACTGGGTGTACGAAGAAGAATTCGGTTTTCACCGCGGTTTCTACTGGTCGCCGAAAGGCACCAAGATCGCTTTTTATCGGTTTGACGAGCGCGAGGTGAAGGAATTTTCAATGGCCATATACGGCGGGCTCTATCCGCAAGCGTACACCTTCAAATATCCGAAAGCGGGCGAGCGCAACAGTGAAGTGCGCATTCTGGTCTATGACCTCGCTTCGGAAAAATCCCGCGATGTGCGCATCGAGCCCGATCCGGAGCAATACATCCCGCGGATCAAATGGACGCAAAGCGACGATGCGCTCTGTGTGATGCGGATGAACCGGCACCAGAACCGGCTGGAATTTCTTCTGGCGGATACCCGCGCCAAATCTGCCGATATTCCCGCAAAGGTGATCTACGACGAAAGCTCAAAAACGTATATTGAAGTCAACGACAACCTGATATTCACAGAGGACGGAAAGCACTTCATTTGGAACAGCGAGCGCGACGGTTACAACCATATCTACGCTTACAATTTAGACGGAAAGGAGGTAGGGCGCATCACCAAGGGCCCGTGGGAGGTGATCGAATTCTACGGGGTTGATGAGCCGAGCCAAACGGTGTATTTCTCGGCGGCGATCAACAGTCCGATTGAAAAAGCCGTCTATGCCGTGCGTTACGGAAACCTCCTTAAAACGGGGAAATCCGGAAAATTGGAGCCCGTTCAACTCACGGGGAACAGCGGCACCAATGATGCCGTGTTCAGCGCAGATTACACCTACTTTATCAATTTTGAATCGCACGCCGACACGCCTCCGCGCGTCACGGTATGCTTCAACTCGGGAGAAGAAATACGCACGGCCGAGGACAATGCCGAACTGCGCGAGCGCCTCGGAAAATACGGCCTTTCGGAAAAAACATTCGGCACCTTCACTGCGGAAGGCGGCCACAGCCTGAACTACTGGATGATCAAGCCGAAGGATTTTGATGCTTCCAAAGCGTATCCGCTGATGTTCATGATCTACGGCGGCCCCGGCAGCAATACCGTGAGCAAAAGCTGGGGCTACAGCAACTATATGTGGCACCAAATGCTCGCGCAGCAAGGCTATATAGTGGTATCCGTAGATCCGCGGGGTACCATGCGCCGCGGGAGGGAGTTCAAACACAGCACCTACCTTCAGCTCGGGAAACTCGAAACGGAGGATTTCATTTCAGCGGCAAAACACTTCAGATCAGAGCCCTACATCGACGCTGAGCGCGTCGGGATGATGGGCTGGAGCTATGGTGGCTACATGACCTCCCTCTGCATGACCAAAGGCGCGGAATATTTCAAGCTCGGAATTGCCGTGGCCCCCGTCACCAATTGGCGGTACTATGACACCATTTACACGGAGCGTTTTATGCGCACCCCGCAGGAAAACCCCGACGGGTACGACGACAACTCCCCGATTCATCACGCAGACAAGCTCGAAGGCCATTACCTCCTCGTACACGGGGCGGCCGACGACAATGTGCACTACCAAAATACCATGGAAATGATCACGGCGCTGACGGATGCCGACAAGCAATTTGAGCTGATGATCTACCCGAACAAGAACCACGGAATATACGGGGGCAATACCCGCCACCACCTGTTCACAAAAATGACCGATTTTATCAAAACCAACCTGTAGGAAATGAATCAAAAGCTCAATGCCGAAGACCGCAAAATCATGAGCGAGGAGTTCTTGGGTCACCCGAAAGGGCTGTACGTCTTGTTTTTCACCGAACTTTGGGAGCGCTTCAGTTACTACGGAATGCGGGCCATTTTGGTGCTCTACCTTGTAGCGAGCACTGACGGGGACAATCCGGGCTTCGGGTGGACGGGCGGTGAAGCGCTTCAGCTCTACGGCTGGTACACCATGCTGGTCTATGTGGCCTCCATACCCGGCGGGTACATCGCGGACAAACTATGGGGGCAGAAACGCACGGTGCTCATCGGGGGCTTGCTTCTCTGCGCGGGACACGGAGTGCTGGCCATCGATGCGCCCTGGGCATTCTTTGCGGGTCTGGCCCTGATCGTGGTGGGTGTAGGCGGACTGAAGCCCAATATTTCTACCATGGTAGGCGGACTATACCCTCCCGGCGACGACCGAAGAGACAAAGGGTTCACCATCTTTTATATCGGGATCAACGTGGGCGCCTTTATTTCCGCGCTTGCGGTAGGCTACGTGGGCGAAGTGTACGGATGGCACTACGGCTTCGGGATGGCCGGGATCGGGATGCTGCTCGGTCAAATCGTATTTATGTGGGGAACCAAGTACCTGAAGGGGGTCGGTGAATCTGCGGGGCAAGCATCAGATGAAGACAAGGAAATCCTGAAGCGCGACCTCACGCCTGTGGAGCGCGACCGAATGAAGGTAATGATCCTCAGCTTTCTTTTGATCATCGTTTTTTGGGGATCTTTTGAACAGGCCGGGGGCTTGATGAACCTCTATGCCGAAGACAAAACCGACCGGATGCTGATGGGTTTTTTGGTGCCTGCATCGTGGTTCCAATCGGTCAATGCTTTTTTTATCATCACCCTGGGAACGGCCGTCGCGGGCTTCTGGTACCGGCGCAAGCAAAAAGGGAAAGAATCGTCATCCCTGTTTAAGATGGCCGTGGGTGTCATCATCATGGGTTGGGGTTTTCTTTTCATGACGGGAGCCTCCCTGCAGCACGATGCCACGGGCTCTTCTGCCATGTACTGGCTGGTATTGGCTTATCTTTTCCATACGGTCGGGGAGCTTTGTGCCTCGCCGGTGGCGCTTTCGTTTATCACAAAACTGGCTCCGCTCAAGTATGCTTCGCTCATGATGGGCATCTACTTTGCCGCCACGGGAATCGGCAACAAAGTAGCGGGCTTGCTCGGGGAATGGGCGCAATCTGCGGGTGAATTGGAAATTTTTACGGGAATTGCCTTGTTTTGTACCCTGATCGGGGGCATCGTGATCGCCATGCTCAAACCCCTGAAGCGCTTAACCCACGGCGCGGAGGACAAGCCCGATGAAATCATTCCGGAACAGGAGAAATTTGCATTGGCAGACGACGCCCTTGCGGAAGAATAGCATTTTGAATCAGTGGCTTCCGCAAGCCGCTCCCTAACCGATTAAACCGAAACACCATGGGTATCGCATTTTGGATTATGGTCATCGCCTGGGCATTCGTACTCGTCTGGGTGCCCTTCATTATCTATTCCAACAGGAAGCTTCATCCGAAGGCACTTTTCGTGCTGTTTTTCGCTGAAATGTGGGAACGCTTCAGCTACTACGGAATGCGCGCGCTGCTCACCCTCTATATGGTGAAAGAGCTCTTCTCGCACTTGGGGCAAAACGCTGCTGATAAGGAGGCTTTAGGCATCTACGGATCCTACACGGCCATGGTCTACCTCTTCCCCGTTGTGGGAGGTATACTTGCCGACAAGATCTTGGGCTTTCGCAAGGCGATTATGTTCGGCGGTATACTGATGATGGCCGGCCACTTTGCGCTGGCCCTTGAAGGCATGGTTTTCAGCGGCAATATGCAGTTGTTTTTCATATCATTGGCCTTTATCATTATCGGAAACGGATTTTTCAAACCCAACATTTCGAGTTTCCTCGGAAAGTTTTACGGACTGAACGACAGCAGGAAAGACGGAGCGTTCACCATTTTCTATATGGGTGTAAACATCGGGGCCCTCCTCTCCATCGTGACCTGCAGCTACGTGGCTGAAGAGATCGGCTGGCACTACGGCTTCGGGCTGGCGGGCATCGGCATGCTCGCGGGAATCATCGTATTTTGGTATTTCGGGCCGGGCTCTTTCGGTAAAAAAGGCATCAACCCCAGTTCGCACGACATCACCGAAGAGGTGGATGAAGAAGCCGATGTGGCCCTCCTCGCCGCCACAAAAGAAGAGCGCAAAGCCGCTCTCGACGCCCAAGCGGAAAAATTCAAAGTGTACACCTCACCGAAACTCAAACGCAACCAATGGCTGACCATCATCGCGACCGTCCTCTTCATTCCGATCTGTGCGCAATTTCTGAACCTCAGTGAGGTGGTCACCGCTATACTTTTGTTGCTCAGCGTGGGTATTCTCGCAGTCTTGCTTGTCATGTCAATGAAGCAGGACGACACCCCCGGAAAGCAGCGGCTCTGGGTGGTGATGGTTTTGTTCGTTTTTCACGCGGTATTCTGGGCGCTTTTTGAGCAGGCCGGGGGCTCCATCACCCTTTTTACCGAAAGGAATGTAAACCGTGCGGGAATCCCCGCTCCCACTTTTCAGTTCTTCAACAGCCTCTTTATCATCTTACTCGCACCCGCTTTTTCTTGGATGTGGATCAAACTGCGTCAGGGCGGCCGCGAGCCCTCCACCCCCATGAAGTTTGTGCTCGGCTTGTTTTTCTTGGCCCTCGGCTTCGGAATCATCGTACTCGGCGCAGAATATTTTGCCGTAGAGGGCATGGTATCCATGGCCTTCCTGATTGCCATGTACTTTTTTCACACCACGGGCGAACTCTGTTTGTCACCGGTCGGTTTGTCAATGATCACCAAGCTCTCACCTGCAAAGGCCGTGGGCTTTGTGATGGGCGCCTGGTTTTTATCCATTTCACTGGCCAATAAAATGGCGGGGCTCATCGGGGAGCTCACGGCGAGCGATGACATAGGCGAAACGGCACCTCCCGTGGTCACCTTGGAAGTCTATTCAAACACCTATCTGATTTGGGGCGTAGCGGTAGTACTCGGTGCCGCAGCTATACTGTTCGCATTGGTACCCGTACTTCGCAAGTGGATGCACGGCATTCATTGATCGGTGCGCGTCACCGCACCGGAATTGCCGGCGCTCCTCAGGCGAGTTCTACTGAAATCTCTTGCAACTGTCGGACGCTCAAGCGCCGCACCTGAAGAGATCCGTACGGCCGGCAAGGCATCGATAAAGGCACTATATTTGTGCTCGGAGTGAAAAAAATATTCTCGACATGAAAAAATTGATCCTTGCAGTCCTCATCCTCGGTACCGTGCAGATTGCTGCTGCGCAAGAAGAAATAAACTGGGTGGATATGAACGAAGTGGAGGCCCTGATGGAAAAAGAGCCGCGAAAAGTCTTGGTAGATGTCTACACCTCGTGGTGCGGCCCCTGCAAAATGATGAACAATACCACCTTCAGTGACCCGCAGGTGGTAAAGTATATCAATGAACACTACTATGCGATAAAATTTAACGCGGAAGGTCCCGACCCGATCACCTTTAAGGGCCAAGAATACCGCAACGACAATTATGACCCTTCACGTGCAAGGGGGCGCAACAGTACACACGACCTTACCAAAGCCATCGCCCCGGTAAACGGCCGCATCGCATACCCGACCATCGTTTACCTGAATGAGGAATTTCAAATCCTCTCTCCTGTGCAGGGCTTTCAGAAACCCGAGCAGATTATGCCCATTCTCAGCTTCTTCGGAGAAGATGCCTACCAAGAAATGGAATGGCAGGAATACATCGAGCAAAACAGGTAATTCGGGAGCCCGAACGTTTTAGAAATTTTGGCAAATACCGCTGAAATCCCGCCGGCTAAAACTCGGTAAAAAACGTTTATATTCATACATTTGCGATCGATTTCCAGAACTACATTACCCGAAGAAAAAAATGAGTGATACCGCCAAAATAACCGTAAAAGGAGAGACTTACGAGCTTCCCCTGATCACAGGAACAGAAAACGAAACCGCCATCGACATATCCGCTCTCCGTGCGAAAACCGGGCTGATTACCTTGGATACGGGATTCAAAAATACGGGGTCTACGAAGTCGGCCATCACCTTTCTGAACGGTGAAAAGGGTATTTTGCGGTACCGCGGCTATCCCATCGAGCAATTGGCACAGAAAGCTGACTTCCTTGAAGTAGCTTACCTCCTCATCCACGGAGAGCTCCCCTCTGCGGAGCAAATGGATAACTTCTCGGGAAGCATCACCAAACACACGCTCATCCACGAAGATATGAAGCGCTTTTACGAAGCGTTTCCCCCGAATGCACACCCCATGGGGACCCTTTCGTCGATGCTTTCTTCATTGAGTACGTTCTATCCGGAATCGCAAAACCCCGATCGCACAGAGAAAGATGTGGAGCTCACCATCCACAGGCTGATCGCCAAAATCACCACCTTGGCGGCGCTCTCTTTCAAATCGGGAAAAGGCCATCCTTACATTTATCCTGACAACAGCCTCAACTATGTAGAGAATTTTCTCTACATGATGTTTGCCGTGCCCAGCGAAGACTACGAGCTGGATCCCGTGGTGACCGACGCACTGAACAAATTGCTCATTCTCCATGCAGACCACGAGCAAAACTGCTCTACGAGTACGGTAAGAATCGTAGGGTCTTCAAAGGCCAATCTTTACTCTTCCATTGCAGCAGGTGTCTCTGCACTCTGGGGGCCGCTGCACGGCGGCGCCAATCAGGCTGTCATTGAAATGCTCGAACGCATGATCCGCGAGGGCGGTGATATGCAGAAATGGATTGATAAGGCAAAAGACAAAAACGACCCGTTCCGCCTCATGGGCTTCGGGCACCGGGTGTACAAAAACTTCGATCCCCGCGCCACCATCATCAAGAAATCTTGCGACGATGTGCTGGAAAAACTCGGTGTGGACGATCCCGCACTCGACATGGCCAAAGAACTGGAAGCGATTGCCCTCAAGGACGACTATTTCGTAGAGCGGGGTCTTTACCCGAACGTTGACTTCTACAGCGGAATTATTTACCGCGCCATCGGCATCCCGACGGAAATGTTCACCGTTCTTTTCGCCATCGGTCGCCTGCCGGGCTGGATTGCCCAGTGGAAAGAAATGGTGGCCAATAAGGAACCCATCGGAAGACCGCGTCAGGTTTACGTAGGTGCGCAGGCCCGAGATTATGTAGACTTCGATAAGCGTTAAAATTTCACCTGAACACACAGCAGCCGCTCCTGATGAGCGGCTTTTTTTTGGTCTGTTTTTGCGTTTTATTGCTCAATCAACGCGGCAAGTGTATATTTGAACGAAACCTCAGCCTATCGGCCATACCCGTTTTCATGAAAAAAATACTGGTCCCCACTGACTTCTCTGACGGCGCGTACAATGCGCTTATCCACGCCCTCCGACATGCCTCTGCTACAGGAGCTTCAGTCACCGTGGTGCATGCTTACCTCATGCCGCCCACAGGAACGGCGGTGATGGTAGACATCACCGACCTGCTGCGCAAGAACGCGGAAGAAAACCTCGATGATTTGCGCGAACGCACCGCCGAACTGCAATTTGCAAAGGGGGTAGACGTGACCTACAAAGCCAAGCACGGCACGGTCACCGACGTGCTTCACCGCATGACGGAAAAAAAAGCATATGATCTTGTGGTGATGGGCACCCAGGGGGCGAGCGGTATCACCGAGAAATTTCTCGGGAGCAATGCCGCTTCGGCGGCGCGAAATGTGAAGTGCCCTTTGCTGACCGTACCCGCTGAAAAGCCTTATAAACCGATTGAAAAAATCGTGATCGCCACAGATCTTCGCGACCTCAAAAACCCGGAAGTCTTCGGAATCGTGGAATCACTCGCTGAAAAACACGAAGCTGTCATCAGGTTTCTTCACGTGCGCAAAACGGATGAACCCTTTGACCACGCCAAAAGCGAACAGTTCAAAAAGCAGGTATCGGAAAATTTCAAGCACAAAGCGCCTGTATTCACTTTCATTTTTGAGAATGACATCGAGGACGGACTCTCCGATGCCCTTGAGAAAGACGGCGCCGACTTGCTTACCGTGATCCACCGCGAGCGAGGCTTCTTCCAAAGCCTGTTCCACAGTTCGGTTAGCCAAACTTTGGTAAACGAGGCGGCCATGCCCGTACTCGTGCTTCACGACTGAGACCCGAAGCTCACACGGAGGCTTTGCGGAGACCTTCAGCCTTCCAAAACCTCATCCACGCTTGAGGCGGTCACGGAATGATAATTATCGCGGGCCTCGCGATAGACTTCCCGTGCCCAAGCTTTATGGCTTTCATTTTCGGACAGGGCCTCGTAAAGCGGTTTGATAAACTTCCTGCGGCCTACGCGGGTGAGGAATTTTTCAAGGGCTCCGAAGGCGGGTCGGTAGTCGTTGCGCACCGCAATCATGTACCAGGCAAAAGCGATTTCGGAGTTGCCGCGGCCTGTGAGTCCGTGCGCTCGGTCGATTGCGGCGAGTGCATCCGCATCCGTACTTTCCGGGAGGCCGCGCAAGAAGTGCAGCCATTCATGGGTAGACCATTCCCCGACCGGCAGCGCCTGAGCAAGAATTTCACCCCCTTCCCACGCTTCGCGAAAAGCGTCAATCTTGTCAAAAGCATCAGACTCCGGAACGGGATGCGTCTCCGGAAGACCGGGGCGGTAAATCCATTCTTCCACATCGGGACGCGGGTCTGTAAAAGCAAAAAGCCTTTCATCGAGGTATTCGATAAAGCGCTCCGTGGTCATGGTCTGAAAAGCGTGCGTACTGAAATATTCGGCCAGAAAAGTATCGAAGTTTTCTCTCCCGAAGAGCTCCTCAAGCCAACGTAAAAACAAGTAACCCTTTTCGTAGGCGATGTCCGTCATTCCCGCATCGGGATCTCGGCCGTCGAGGTCGAGTTTGAGCCGGGTGTCAGGACTCTCCGGCCCGAGGTAGGCGAGGGTTTCTTTCAGGTCCGTATAGCCGAGTACATTGAGCATTTCCGCATAATCTCGGCCGTACAGGGCCTCCATGATGCGCTTTTCAAAATATACGGTGAAGCCCTCATTGAGCCAAAAATCATCCCAAGTGGCATTCGTAACCAGATTTCCGCTCCAGCTGTGCGCCAATTCGTGGGCGATAAGGCCCGTCAACGACCGATCGCCCGCAATAATGGTAGGCGTGACGAATGTCAGCCTCGGATTTTCCATACCGCCGAAGGGAAAAGCGGGCGGTAAGACCAGAATATCATACCGACCCCAGACATACGGACCGTAGAGGGCTTCGGCCGTTTCCAGCATTTTTTCGGTATCGGCAAATTCGTAAGCCGCAGCATCGAGCAGGCCCGGCTCGGCATATACCCCCGTGCGCTCACCCAAGGGTGCAAAGGAAAAATCGCCCGCTGCAAGGGCCATCAGGTAGGGAGGTACGGGCTGCAGCATCTCAAAGCGGTACACACCGTCGGAAGTTTTCTCCGTCGGGTTGGAAGCACTCATCAGCGCCATCATCCCTTCCGGCACATGAATTTCGGCTTCATAAGTGATACGGATGGCCGGGCTGTCTTGAATCGGAATCCAGGAACGGGTGAGTATGGCCTGCCCTTGGGTAAACAGGAAGGGCGACTTTTTGTCGTGGGTCTGTTCGGGGGTGTTCCACATCAGGGCGGCGGCATCGGGCGCAGTGGTGTACCACACCTCAGCAAGTTCCGCATCAGACACACCCACGATGCGCAGGGCATCTCCCCGTTCATTTCCTTCCGCAATGTCGAAGGCTGAGGGCATACGCTCACCCTCCCCGTTTGTGGTGAAAACGCTGTCAACAACCAAACCGCGCACGTCGAGAACCAGGGTGTCGCCTCCGTTTTGCTCAAGGGTGTAAGCGGCAGAACCGCTCAGAACATTTCGATCGAAATCTGCCCGGAGGTTCAGCATGAGGTGACGCACCGCCACCTCACTCGGTACGGACAGGCTGTGCGCATCGCGCGGATATTCGATCCGAGTTTCGGGCTGTGCATCCGTGATGGCAGGTTCGGGGGCACAGGCCGTCCACAGCGCGGCTGCCGGCAGGTAAAAAAAGGGGAGAAATTTTTTCATAGTTCCGCTATCGGGGTTCGGCTTCTGTCGGGCCGGGTTCATACACATTATTGCTGCGGTCTACATCCGCCAGCCTGAGAGATTCATCTATTTCCACTTTGGCTACATCCTCGAAGGGCACATCCAAGGTAAATCCGTACACGGGGTGGGTCCACGGCCAGGCTTCGGCTGTCATAAAGGGGACCTCATCCTCGGCCTCCTTGGCATTGCGCATGATGCGCAAGGGGATGTTCACCCGCATTTTACTGCCGTCTTTCATGGTCAGGTCGAGATCCACGGGCATGGGGAAATTTCCGACCCTGCGAAGCACGATCCGCGTACCGCCGCCCGCAGGGGCCACCTCTTCCACGGCGTAGTCGATGGTCTCGGTGGTGTTCATCATATAGTTGAGGTACCAATCGAGGTGGGTCCCGCTCTCACGCTCCATCACACGGATGAAATCCACAGGATCGGGATGCTTAAAGCGCCAGGTATCGTAGTAGGTCTTCAGACCGCGCATGAGTACCTCATCACCCAGCACATAACCCAGCTGAGCCACGAATACAGCCCCCTTGCTGTAAGAGGCCGCACCGTAAGCGTAATTGGTGTTGTAATGGTCGGCGTGTTTTGACATGGGCTCTTCTGCTCCGCTCAGCGCCAGTGATATGTACCCGTCATAATACCTTCCGCGGCGGGTATCCTCATCGGGATTGAAGAGATGGCTCATGACTTTACTCCCGGCAAAGGTGGTGAACCCTTCGTCCATCCACGGGTAGAGCGCCTCGTTCGAGCCGAGCATAAGCTGGTACCAGGAGTGCAGGGCTTCGTGTACGGTGACACCTACCAGACTGCTGAACTTCCGCTGTCCTGTGATAAAAGTGAGCATGGGGTATTCCATACCCCCGTCGCCGCCCTGCACCACGGAGTAGGAAGGGTATGCATATTCACCGAAATTCTCCCCGGCATACCGAAATATTTTCTCGGTGTATTCGGGCAGCTGATCCCAGTTTCTGTGCAGGTCGGGGCTGTCTTTGAAGAAAAACCGCAAGAGCGGTCCGTCTTTCATTTGGCGGGTTACATGCGTATATTCCTTATCGGCCGCCCAGGCGAAGTCATGCACTTGATCGGCTTTGAAGCGCCACGTAAGCTTATCTCCGTCGGGGCGTTTGATTTTTTTGCCTTTCGGCAAATATCCTTTGCCCACCCTTCTTGCGTTGTCCAGAGTACCTGTGGCGGCTACCGTGTAAGCGGAGTCGAGGGTAATGCGCACATCAAAGCTGCCCCACACCCCGTGAAACTCTCGCCCGATGTAGGGATAGGCGTGCCAGCCGCGGCGGTCAAATTCACAAATCTTCGGGTACCACTGAGCCATGCTGTAGGCGATTCCCTCTTTGTTGTCGCGCCCGGCACGCCGCACGGTCACAGGCACCTGTCCTTCAAATTCCATATCAAATTTGGCCCGCCGGCCCGGCTTAATCGGCTTGTTGAGGGTTACTTCCAGTATGGTTCCGTTCTCCGAATATTCGACAGGTCGGCCGTTCTGCTTCAGGGACACCACACCGAGATAGCCCTGCTCCTCCGGCAAAAGCTTGGAGATTCGGTCACCCACGCGCGGGTCCGGATCGGGAATGTTTTGCGAACGCAAATCCATCATACTTCCCGGCTGAAAGGCATTAAAAAACAAGTGGTAATACACTTTATCGAGCGTTTCGGAAGAATTGTTCCTGTACACCAAACGCTGCGTACCTCTGTACCGGTGGTTGGTGTCGTCGAGCTCTATATCCATCGTGTACCTGACTTCTTGCTGGGTGTACTGGGCACAAGCGAGAGCGGCTGCCGCGACGCAGGCCGCAGTAATAAAAAACTGCTTCATGTGAAAAATTGCTGAACGGCAAATATACGCCTTCACGCTCCGCTGCACAGATTTTTGCCGAAAGGCGTATCCGACTGCCGCGGTAAATTTTGTGAAAACGCGTCCGAAACGAAATTCCGAGAAGAAAAAAAATGTTGTACTTCACATCCTCAAACCAAATAGCATGCGGCTGCAAAGAACCCATACCCTGAAAGAAATTGCCGAAATCGCCGGCTGTGAATTCGCCGGACCCGAGGACCATTCCGTCACGGGCATCAATGAAATTCACGTGACCGAACCGGGCGACATCGTATTTGTAGACCACCCGAAGTACTACGAAAAGGCGCTCAATTGTCCGGCCACCACAGTCCTGATCAACAAGCGTATCGATCCGCCCGAAGGAAAAGGGCTGCTCTTTGCCGAGGACCCCTTTTCGGTATTCAACGCCTTGATCCGCCACTTCAGCCCTGAGCAAACTTGGGAGCCTTCGGAGGCAAAAATTGACCCTACGGCTCGCATTGCGCCCGGCGTGGTCATCGGAAAAAACGTAAAGATCGGCGCGCGGTCCGTCATCCACCCCAATGTGGTGATTTATGACAATACGGAAATAGGGTCGGATGTGGAAATCCATGCCAATACCGTGATCGGGGGCCATGCTTTCTACTACAAGAAGCGGCCGGAGGGATACGACAAGCTGGTAAGCTGCGGAAGGACCGTCATTGCCGATCGCGCCGAAATAGGCTGCGGGTGCACCATAGACAAAGGTGTAAGCGGAGCTACCGTAATCGGTGAGGGTACCAAACTCGACAACGCGGTGCACGTGGGCCACGACACGGTGATAGGCCGGGATTGCCTCTTGGCTGCGCAGGTAGGCGTAGCCGGCTGTGTACATATTGAGGACGGTGTGACCCTCTGGGGGCAAGTGGGCGTACGCAGCGATATCACCATCGGTGCGGGTGCCGTTGTGCTTGCGCAAACAGGGGTCTCCAAGGGATTGGACGGGGGAAAAACGTATTTCGGCAGCCCTGTGGGGGAATCGAGAGAGAAACTCAAAGAATTGGCCAATACGCGAAAAATTCCCTTTATCTTAGAGCAACTTAAAGCGCTAAAAAAATAAGCCGAAACCATGACCACCCGGCTACAGGAAAAACTAAAGCAGAGAGATTACAAACTTCAGGCGCTGCTGGAGATTACCAATGCCATCAACAACAATCTTCCCACCGAGCAACTTCTGGCCGAGTTCAGGGAAATTGTAGAAAACAGACTTCTGGTCAAGCGGGCAGTATTCTTCTCACGGATCGGAACCGAGTGGTTGTGTCCCATTCAATTCGGAACCGACCGCGACTACAGCTCCATCGATGTGGAAAACACATTTGCAGAGGTCAGAGACTTGAAATGGCTCACCAACAACAGCGAGGAAGAAATCTACGCGGACTTTGACCTTCTGCTGCCGGTGTTTCGGGAAAACCGGCCCCTCTCCTATATCATGATCGGCGATCCGGAGGAAGAATCTCTGCGCATGAGCCCGGTGATCAAGCACATGCAATTCATTCGCACCTTGGCCAACATCATCAGTGTAGCCATTGAGAACAGGTTTCTTTTCGACGAGAGCCTGAAGCAAGAGCGGGTAAAAACAGAGCTGGCCCTGGCCGCTGAAATGCAGGCCCTCATGGTAGGCAGCGGCACCAAAAATCCGAACGGCTTCGAAGTTGCCACCTTCTACATGCCGCACCAAGAGGTGGGCGGAGATTTTTGTGACTTTATCCCCTTCAGCAGCGACGAAGCCTTTATGTGCGTAGCCGATGTTTCCGGAAAGGGTGTGAGTGCCGCCTTTCTGATGGCCAATGTGCAAGCACACCTGCGCGCCCTGCTCGAGTACACCGAGTGGACCTTGGAAGGTATCGCGACAGAGCTGAACAAAAAGGTGATGGAAACCGTGAAGGGAGAGCGCTTCGTGACCCTGTTCATGGCGTACTTTCACCGTCCTTCGCGCACGCTGCACTACATCAACGCGGGCCACAACCCACCCGTGATTTGGGACCGCGGCGAGGTGCACATTCTGGAAAGCGGAACGGTCGGAATCGGGATGCTCGATGATCTCCCCTTCATCGATAAGGGCGAGATCGAACTCTCACCGAACGCCGTACTGGTGTGCTATACCGACGGCGTGATTGAGATCGAAAATGAATCCGAAGAAGAATACGGGCATGAGCGACTCGGCGAGCTCCTTTCGGAAAAATGCCCCAAGCTCCGCCATGTGCAAGACCTCACGGGTGATATCATGAATGCGGTGGACAAACACCGCGGAGAGAATCCCTACTTCGACGATACGGCATTGCTCTGCTGCCGTTTCAAGTAGTCTTCCGGATTCGACAAGTACAGCTTTGCAGCCAAAATTGCGCTCATAAAACCCCATACGGGTACGGAGGCCTTGTCGGTATCCAGGAAATTATTGAGCGCCCCGTGGATGTAGTAGGTAATCAAACCCAAAACCATGCAGAGCACCATCCCTTTGAGGTAAGGAGCATGATCGAGTCTGTAGTACAGCCGAATACCGGTACTGATCGATAAAACCACAATGGCCAGCATCGCCAAAGCTCCGATCAACCCCTGCTCGGATAGCGGCCCGAGGTACTCGCTGTGTGCATTCCCGCCGTCCGCCTGATTGGTGGAGATGATGGTCTTCTCAGAACTCTTTTGGTACACGGCATATTCAAACATATAGGTGCCCGGTCCGAATCCGAATACGGGCCTTTCGGCAAACATGCGCAGCGCGGCATTCCACCGGTTCAGACGCTCGAGATTCGAAGCATCGCTGGAAATATTGGTGATGGACTGCACATGCTCCCGGAAGTCACCCGAGGAGTCTTGGCTGTTCTTGGAAAGGCGGTGGCTGATGGTATCTTCGAAAGCAAAATAGGTTCCGATCAGGGCGAGTCCGGCGAGGGCTACAAGCTTGAAATCAATTTTCAAACGTATTAAAACCAGTATGGGAATCACCGCCGCCAAACTTACCCATGCAGCCCGGGTGTACGAGAGTACCAAAGCCACCGAAAACAAGACCAGCAGCGCCCCGAAAATCAGCTTTGCGCCGGAGAGAAGGCGCGCCCGCCAAAAATGGAATATCACCATGGGAAAAAGCATGGCAATGAGCGCCCCGTAAGAGGTATGGTCCTTAAAGAACGGCGTCATTACCCAGTGGGCGGGCTTTTCGGCAAAGGCATGCTGCGCGTGGCGACCGATCGTGTAAATCATGGCCACCGCCATCCCGAACATCAGCCCGTAAGCAAACAGCCGAAGAAAGCGCTCTTTGGTAAAAAAAACATTGATCATGAAGTACATTGTCACCACAAACCACAGCCGCGCAAGAAAAAATTTGAAAGAAACTACGGGAAGCTGTGAGGTGAGTGAGGTGATCAGCATCCACACCAAACTGAACAAAATTGCGACGGTAAGCGGGTGCCGCAAGAATCTTTTATCGTTTTTCCCGCCTGTGGCGAGGCGGAGCAGGAAGAGCATCATCAGGGCCACCATCACCGGCTCCGTGGGCAGCGAAATTCCTATGCCGCCCAGGGACGAAATATTCTCCACATTCACCGACAGCGGGGTAGCTGCCGCGAGGAAAATCAAGGCGTACTTCGGACGGTAGATCAACAGCCAAGCCATGAACAAGACGGCCGGCAAAAGCGAAAACACATAAAACTCCCTGTAAAGCGCATACCCGTTGGCAATGCTGAACAAAGCTGCCGCAGCAATCAGGGTGCGGGGCCTCCTCACCTCATTGGCGAGATCGATATTCATGCCCGCTTATACGTTTGTCCGAGGGTCACAAGTACCAAAGTCAAAAGCAGGGCTGCGGCTACCGATATGACCACAATCAGCCAGCGCACCGGCCAGGCTTTTTTATCCGCCGTTTCCGGTGCTACAATGACGTCGATATAGTTGATATCGCGCACGGCATACTCCCGCCAAAAAAGGTAGCGCTGTTCGATTTCCGAGCGGCGCTCGGCGGCCAATTCGCTCACATTTTGCAACATCATCACCGTGCTCCCGGAAGTTCGGGCTTTGTCCATCCATTCACTCATCTCATCTTTGAAAGCTTTCGAGCCGCCCTTTGCGGCATCGATATAGCCGCGCACCAATTCGCGGGACTGGGCCTCGTAATCCAGCAATCCCTTTTCAAGGCTGATTTCTGACACCAAAGTCTCGATGCTGTCAATAACCGTGGCCTGGTAATCCATTTGGCTTTTGAAGGATCGAGCGAGGTTGCGCCCGCGCTCATTGGCCAGCAGGTTAAACTTCTTATTGACCTGAACGAGCATCTCATCGGCCATCGCACGGGCCAGCTCGGGATCTTCATCCTGCACCTCGAGCCGCACGGATTCATAGAGGGTTTTGTTCACCACGAAACGGTCATTGAATTCCTCCAGGATATAATACCGTGAGGACGGCGCTCCGCGTTCAATTCCGTAGCGGCCGTAGAGGTCAAACTTCTCGATGAGGCTGTCGCGTACAGAGCTCGATTCGAAGACTTGAAGCAGCTGTTCCGTTTCAGATTCATCGCTGTAGGTCATGGTGTTTACGGGATACACCACCGCGGTAGATTTGAACTTCGGTGTCATGAACATCGGCATCGAAATCACCGCGCCCACCACCGCTCCGACCAGTCCTGCAAGGAGAAAAACTTTCAGGTTTGCGCGCAGCACATCGACCAGCGACTTAAAGGTGAACTCTTGAGGTTCCATCAATATAGTTTTGGATAAAAACGCGGCAAAGGTAGAAATATTCGATCGCGCCCCGGCCCCTCACTCCGTCTTTATAAAAGTTGCAATCTGCCGCACGCGCAGGGTTCCGGTGAGGATGAGCAGCACCGCTCCGCCACCCACGGCTGCGGCGAAGCGCAAGGCGGGGTCCTCCACCCAATCCCCAAGGCCGATGTTGAGCCCGGCAAAAAGCAATGCAAAGAGGACAAATTGGCCTGTCATTCTGTAGTTAAATCCGAAACGGAAATGCCTCACCACGAATGCGAGCTGCGCCGCTCCGGCAAAAATCTGGGTGACCATGGTGGTAAATGCCGCGCCCACGGCCCCGTATTTCGGGATGAGAAAAAAGTTGAGCAGGAGATTGACCGAAAGCCCGCCGAAAGAAATGTAATTCAGTGTCCTGAGGTTTCCGTTGGCCGTCATCAGGGTGCCGTAAATGTAAAACATGCACACGCCGATAAAACCGATCATCAAAGCGGAAAAGGCATGCACGGCATCATCTGTCACATCCACATACCGCCAGCGCAGCAACCAACCGCTGTGCCAGATGAAAATAATGGCTGCGGCAACACCCGCACCGAGCAGGATGCGCGATGAAAGCTCCGTAACGGGCCTCACCTCCGTGCCCTCCTTGATCATGCGGGCAAACATGGGCAAAAGCAAAACCGCAAAGAGAAACGCGAACATACATGCCGCCTCATAAAACCGAAAACCCTGCGCATACACCCCCGCATGGTAGCTTCCCTGCTCAGTGAGTTTTTCGAGCATAATCCCGTCTACCCTGTTATACAGCGACCCCGAAAGGATCAAGAGGGCATAAGGCAGGCTTTTCTTGAAAATATGCAGGGAAAATACGTAATCGAAATTCCAGCGAAACCTACCCGCTTTTTTGCCGAGCATCAACACAGATGCAATCAGCGTGAGCGCGTACGACAAAGTCTGAAGGTACACGAACCAGATGATCTCAAAATGTCCGCCCGTCACCTCCGTAAAAAGCAAGATACTGCAAAAGACAATGAGCAGCCCGCGGTCGGCAACGGAAATGATACCGTCGCGCTCAAAAAGGTGAAGCGCGGTAAGGTTAGAGCGCGCGAAAAGGATGAGCGAGACGAGAATTTGATTGAACACCAAAACGCCCAACATCCGAAAAGCACCGCTCTCATAGCCCAAAACCAGCCCGGACACCAAAGTGACGGAAGCGTAGATCAGCGCCAACAGCGCCTTGGCGCTGAATAATTTAGGGAAGTGCTTACCGAGAAGTTTTTCGTTCCGGGCAATGTTTCTGTTGTTGAAATTATTGATCCCCAGATCGATCAGGATATTGAAAATAAAACTCAGGTTGAGCAGTGCGAAATAAATTCCGTATTCCTCCTGTCCTACCCTGTTTTGCACTTCGGCGTCGATTCCGAGAATGTACAAGGGCTTCACCAATACATTCAGCATCAGCAACAGACCCAGGTTGGAGAGAAATTTTTTACGCATGTCGGGCTCGCAGGATCGAGATCCCTGTCTCGGGAACGGTCACAAATGTGCAAAAAACCCGTCAGTTATCACCGAGGGTGCGCAGGAGGGATGATTTGAGTCGCGCCGCGGTTTTGTCCCAGGTAAACTCCCGTGCCCGCTCCTTCCCCTTTCGGGAAAGGGTATCCCTGAGATGAGCGTCACCGGCTACCCGCTCCATAGCCCCCGCGATGGCATCCGTATCGAAAGGATCCACGCAAAGGGCCGCATCACCCGCCACCTCCTGTGTGGCGGTGGCGGCAGCCGTAATCACGGGCACACCGCAGCGAAATGCCTCGACAATCGGGATGCCGAAACCCTCAAAATAAGACACGTAAACCGATGCCAGCGCCGAAGCCGTGACCTTACATAAGTCCTCAGGTTCAAGCCGTCCGGTAAAAAGGATGTCTTCGCGAAAAGGATTGGCTTCATAAGCCCCCCGGATTTCCGCCGTCCACCATTTCTTTTCCCCCACGATGAGCAGCACAGTCTCCTCACCCGTTTTTTCACGGAAGCGACCGTATGCCGTGAAGAGTCGCGCCAAATTCTTGCGCGGATGGAGCGAACCCACAAAGTAAAAGTAAGGCCGCCCGCCGGTGTATTGCTTACGGACCTCATCTGCGGCCGCGGAAGCAATCGGGACAAACATCTCATTGGCACCGTTATAAACCACATCAATACGTCCCGGATCAATGCCGTAAGAATCGACAATATCCCCTTTTGAAAATTCAGAAACCGTGGCAATCCGCTTCGCCTTTGCGGCAAATCGGGGAAAAAATATGCGGTAATACTTGCGCACAAGAAAGGGCAGGTCCTCCGGAAAATGCTCAAAATTCAGGTCGTGCATCACTGCGAGCTGCGGCACCGAGGTGCGGAGCGAGAGGTATCCGTCGGGCGAGAGAAATACGTCGGGGCGGATCCGCTGCAAGGCCCGGGGTACGCTGTACTCGAACCAAGCGAGGAATAAAAAAGGATGCCTGGCCTGCGGACCGATCACCACCGGAGTCACATTTTTTCCGAAAAGGAAATCGGGATGCGGATCCCTGTCAAAGAGAAAATAAAACTGCGCCTCAGGCATGGCCTCGGTGAGGCGGCGCAATGTTTCATATGTAAACCATCCGATGCCCTCGAGCTTATTTTTAATCAGTAAACGCGTATTGACGGCTATTTTCAAGACAATAAGTGCGCAGGGGCGGCGGGGCGGGAATTAGTAATAACTTTGCGCCAAATATCTGAAAATTTATGAAGGCCCGTCTGAAAAAGGCATTGCAGAAACTCTTGGGTTTTGACCGTTACCTTTTCCTGTTTTCCGTGGCCGTGATCACTACCCTGCGCTCCAACAGGAAGGAGCGGGACTTTCTTCATTTTCTGAAAATGATCCCCGACGGCGGCCTTGTTTTGGACGTTGGGGCCAATATCGGCATCATGTCCGTCTGGCTCGGAAGGCACCTCCCGAAATCGGACATCTTGGCCTACGAGCCCGTGCCCCAAAACATCAAAGCACTGAAGCGGGTACTCAAATACTATAAAATTACCAATGTGACCGTTGCGGAGAAGGCGCTCGGCGATAAGAACGGCGAAGTGGAAATGGTCATGCCCGTGCTGGAAGATGTCAAGATGCAGGGGCTCAGCCACGTGGTACACCACAGCATTACCGAATTCAACGAAGGGAAAAAATTTACGGCTCCCGCCGAACGCTTGGACGACTGCGCCCTGCTCGCAGCCCAAACAAAACCGCTGCGGGCCCTGAAGCTCGACGTGGAAAACTTCGAATACTTCGTGCTGAAGGGCGGAGAAGAAACGATCAGACACCACCGGCCGCTGATCTATACCGAACTTTGGGAAAACGAGAATCGAGCGCGTTGCTTTGACCTGCTCACCGAAATGGGGTACCGAATCAAGGTATTGCACCGCAATACATTGGAGGACTATCGACCTGAGGTGCACACCACCCAAAATTTCTTCTTCATCCCGCCCGAGGCTTGATCGCCCCTATGCGGCGCGCTGCAACAAATCAGCCCTGCCCGGGGTTGTGAATTTCTCCCGTACCGTGAAAATTCCGACCTTTATCCCGCGATGACCGACCTCGGAGAAGGATTCAGCAACAGGGCCAAATACGAACCCGAAGATTTCTACCTCAGCGAGGAAGGATACATCGTGTTTACCGAAATTTACCTGCGCAAGCGCGGCTATTGTTGTCAAAACGGATGCCGCCATTGCCCTTACGGCTTCAACCGGAAAAAAGGGCGGTTCAACCGAAAATAATTTACCATGCCATTGACCCAAACCTACTCACCTGCAGAATTTCAAGAAGCCCTGAAAACCGGGATACCCGACGCCTTGCCGGAGCCGCAGCCTTACGATCCCGAAGTGAACCATGCGCCCCCGCGAAAAGCCGTCCTCTCCCCCGCCGAAAAAAAACTGGCCTTGGCCAATGCCTTGCGGTACTTCCCGGCAAAGCACCATGAAGTACTGGCCCGTGAATTCAATGACGAACTGGAAAAGTACGGGAGGATCTACATGTACCGACTCCGTCCGAGGTATGCCATGCACGCCAGGCCCATTGACCGCTATCCGGCCCGCAGCAAGCAGGCCGCAGCCATCATGTTGATGATCCAGAACAACCTGGATCCCGCAGTGGCGCAGCATCCCCACGAGCTCATCACCTACGGCGGCAACGGGGCTGTATTCCAAAACTGGGCGCAGTATCTCCTGACCATGCAATACCTGTCGGAAATGACCGACAAGCAAACGCTTGTGATGTACAGCGGTCATCCCATGGGCCTTTTTCCCTCGCACAAAGAAGCTCCGCGAGTGGTGGTCACCAACGGGATGATGATCCCGAACTACTCGAAACCCGACGATTGGGAAAAATACAACGCCCTCGGCGTGACCCAGTTCGGCCAGATGACTGCGGGGTCCTATATGTACATCGGCCCGCAAGGGATCGTACACGGCACCACCATCACCGTCCTGAACGCGGGCAGAAAAATATCCCGAAGCGGAGAGGATCTCTCCGGAAAAGTATTTGTAACCAGCGGCCTGGGGGGCATGAGCGGAGCCCAGCCAAAAGCGGGCAATATCGCGGGCTGCATTACCGTATGTGCAGAAGTAAACCCCAAAGCCGCACACACCCGCCACAGTCAGGGCTGGGTGGATGAAATCATCGAATCACCCGAAGCCCTCTGCGCGCGGGGGAAAAAAGCCAAGGCCCTCAAGGAAGTCGTTTCTGTAGCCTACCTCGGCAATGTAGTGGACGTTTGGGAACACTTCCTCAAAGAAGACATCTACATCGACCTCGGTTCCGATCAAACCTCCCTGCACAATCCGCACGCCGGAGGATACTATCCTGCGGGTATGGCCTTCGAAGAAGCCAACCGGATGATGGCGGAAGCGCCCGAAAAATTCAAAGCTGCCGTAGCTGAATCCTTGCGCAGACACGCCGCGGCGATCAATGCCCACACTGCGAAGGGCACCTACTTTTTCGATTACGGTAATGCTTTCCTTCTTGAAGCAAGCCGCGCAGGGGCAGATGTGAAGGCGCCCGACGGAATCGGATTCAAATACCCCTCCTACGTGCAAGACATTATGGGCCCCATGTGCTTCGATTACGGCTTCGGGCCCTTCAGGTGGGTATGCGCCGGGGGAAGCCACAGCGACCTGAGAAAAACCGACGAAATAGCCGCTCGGGTGCTGGAAAAACTGGCCGAGGAAGCGCCCGAAGAAATCAGGCAGCAAATGGCCGACAATATTAAGTGGATCAAAAGCGCCGACGAAAACCGTCTCGTGGTAGGCTCGCAAGCGAGAATCCTATACGCCGATGCGGAAGGGAGGATGAAAATAGCCAAAGCCTTCAATGAAGCCATCGCCTTGGGTGAAATCGGGCCGGTCATCTTAGGCCGGGACCACCACGACGTATCCGGCACGGACAGCCCCTACAGAGAGACGAGCAATATCTACGACGGCTCTGCATTTACGGCCGATATGGCCGTGCAAAACTTCGTGGGCGATGCTTTCCGAGGCGCCACTTGGGTGAGCCTGCACAACGGCGGCGGCGTAGGCTGGGGCGAAGTGATCAACGGGGGCTTCGGAATGCTCCTCGACGGATCACCGCAATGCGAAAAACGCCTGTGGAGTATGCTCCATTGGGACGTAAACAACGGCATCGCTCGGCGCAGTTGGGCCCGAAACGAAGGGGCCGTATTTGCCGCCAAGCGGGCCATGGA
>PXBH01000053.1 GCA_003565555.1 Cryomorphaceae bacterium
CGGCTCACCATGTAGCGCTCATCCGTGATGTTCTTGCACGATACCGAAAGCACCACATTGTGCTTTGCGATGGTGTACCGGGCGGTACCGTCGAGCACGAGGTAGGCGTCGATGCGTCCGTCGCGGCCGTTGGGTGTCGGCGTCACGGAGTTGATCTCGTCGGTAAATTGCTCGGATACGTAAGTTCCCGTGAAGCGGAGTCCGAAACCGTTTTTCATTTCAAAAGTCAAGGCCGAGCTGGCGAGCCATTCCGGGGCGTAGGGGGTGCGGTTGCCGTTGATGTTGACCCGTGCATCGTCTGCGCCTATAAAGCGGTCTGCGTTGAAGAAGGCATCCACATAGGTAATGTTGGCGTCAAAGTCGAGGCGGAAGGGGAGATCGGTCAGCTCCCCGATACCTACAATGAATGCTGTTTCCACGCCGCGGTGCATGGTGCGACCGGCGTTGACCTCGCCCGCGCCGAATCCTCCCGCAGACTCACTCACGGGGATGATCTGATTGTCGAAATCCATCATAAAAGCCGTTGCTTCAAAGGTGATGCCCCGCAGGGGTACCGAGCGGAATCCCGCCTCGTAATTGATGCTCAGTTCTGCGTCGAGTTCGTAAGCTACGCCTGCCGCGGTGATGGCATCCTTGAGGCGCGGCGGGGCGAAGCCGCGGTGCACCCCGGCAAAGAGGGTGGTGTTTTTGTCCAAATTATAGTTGACCCCTGCGCCGGGAATCAGGGTGCTGACGGTATTGCCACCCGTAATGTACACGTCTTCAGATAGGTTTCTGAATATTTCCCGTTCGAAATCGTAGTGCTCGCCGCGCAGGCCTATGGTGGCGGATAACTTATCGGAGAGCCATACCTTGTTTTCCGCAAAGGCACTCAGGGCTCGACCCGTTCTGAGTTCGTCGTTGACCAGGTCTCCGCTCAGCGCAGTCGGGAATGTGCCGTTGATGCGTTGCTCATCAGCGGTTTCTAATTGTCCCCGAATACCGGTGCTGAGCTCATTTCGCAACCCGAAGGCTTCATAGCGGTGGGTGAGTTTGGATTCCGAACCCAGCACATGGAAAGTCCGGTTGCGGTTTCCCGTGGAGTTGCGCATGTACACGGCTCCCCCCGGCACGGAGGGGTCGCCCCACACGGTACCGCTTTGATTGGTTACATCGGAATTGAAGGAGAAGTCCTGCCGGCGCCAGTCGCGGGTCACGGAGTACGCATAGAGGGCGGTGCGCAGTGAGGTATTGGGGTTGAATTCGTATTTGTGTACGGCACTGACCGAGTACCTCGATACGCGGAGACGGTCGTCCGGTGCCATGCGCACGAAGTCTTGTCCGCCTGCATCCCACATGGTTTGTGTGAGTCCGATGTAGGTGCTGTTCGAGGTCTCGTCGTACACGCCGATTTTCAGGCCGACAGATGATTTGTCGGAAAGTCGCTGTTTGATTTTGGCATTGAAGTCATTTAGGGTGAAGTTGAGTCCCGCCATGTCATCTGCTTGGCGGCGGAGAAAGCTCACGTGCACGCCTGTGTTTCCGTTGGTGTTGCCGTAGCTCACCAACCCGGAGAAGTAGCCTCCCTGCCCGCCCTGAAGTTTGAGGTTGACCTCCTCCTCCTGCGGGGGGTCGGGAGTGAGGTAGTTGATCACTCCGCCTATGGTGCGCGGTCCGTAGGCAATTTGGCCGGCACCCTTAATGATTTCTACACCCGCCATGCGGTCCATGCTCGGCGTGAAGTACATCTCCGGCTCGCCGTAGGGATTCAGCGATACGGGGATACCGTCTTCAAGGATCAGCACGGTGCGGCTGCGGTCAGGGTCGAGGCCCCGAATTCCGATATTGGTCCGCAAGCCGGCGCCTTCTTCATCAACCACGTGAACCCCCGGCGCACGGCGAAATACTTCATTCCCGCTCACAGGGGCGAGGAGGGAAAGCTCGCGCGAATCGATGCGGGCCGCAGAGCCCGGAAGCTTCCTCAGGGTTTGGTTGCGCATGCCCGTAATTTCGATTCCGGGCATATTGTAGGCGTTCTCCTTCAGGACAATGTCGAGATCAAGTACCTGTCGGGCATCAATAAGTACTTTCTCTTCTCGGTCTTCATATCCCAGGGCAGATACCTTGAGGGTGTACATTCCCGGTTCCAGTCCGCGAAGGGAGAAATATCCGCCCGCATCCCCGGTTGTGCCCCAATTCAACTCGGGCACAAAAACATTGACAAAGGCCACGGGCGACTTATCGCTGTCAGTGACTGTGCCGCGGATGGCATTGCTTCCGAGTTGGGCTTTTGCCGAAAAGGCGAGGGTTAGCGCTAAAAGGCTGAAATAAAAAGCCCTTAAGGTTCGGGGCATGGGGGTTAATTTTATTTAGACTGTTTTTTAATAACGCTGCAAAACTACCTCCGCGGCTGTGCTCGGCCAATACCTCAAACAGGGTATTTCGCACCGTAAGGGCCTATATTTTTCCCGCCCTGCTGTGGAAAACCGGGGTTGCCCGAAAGTGAAAATTCCGACTTCTGCGTCGCCGTATTTCGCAAAAAGCCGCGGCTGTTTTTATCTTTCGGGCATGAAAGCAATCGAAACCTCACCCGGGAAGGTATTCCCGCCGTCGGAACTTGTGCTCAAACCTGACGGGAGCGTGTACCACCTCGGCCTGCAGCCCGATCAGATCGCCGATACCCTGCTCATCGCCGGCGACCCCGCTCGTGTGGAGAAAATTGCGTCTCGTTTTGACCGGATCGACCACCGCGTGCACAACAGGGAGTTCGTTACCCTCACGGGCGAGCTCGGCGGAAAGCGGCTCACCGCACTCAGCACGGGAATCGGCACCGACAACATCGACATCGTGATCAACGAACTCGATGCCCTGCGCAACATCAATCTTGAAAAACGCACCGTGCGGTCTGAGCGGCGACCTCTGAACATCATCCGCATCGGAACGAGCGGTGCGCTCAACGCCGATATTGATACGGGCAGCTTCGTTCTCTCGCGCTATGCCGTGGGCCTCGACGGGGTGATGCATTTTTACGGTTCCGAATACGAATCCGACGAAGCGGAGTTGGCGCAGTCTTATGCCGCGCACACGGGCTGGTCTATCCGCGGCCTGCGTCCCTACGCCGTGCGCTCAGACGCGAAGCTCAATGAATTGTTGAATCCGAGCGGGGCATTTACGGAAGGCATTACCGCGACCGCCTGCGGTTTCTACGGTCCGCAAGGACGGGTATTGCGCATTCCCGCGGCCATGCCGCAGATCAACGATCGGATGTCGAATTTTTCCTTCAGGGACTTGCCCATGGCCAATTATGAAATGGAGAGTTCCGCACTTTTCGCACTCGGCGGTTTGCTGGGCCATGCCTGCACCACAGTATGCCTCATCATTGCCAACCGCCTGCAAAATACTTTTCTTGCCGATTACAAGCCGAGAATGGAGGTCTTGATCGATGCGGTACTTGAGCGGGTAACTGCCGGGGAAGGATAGGCGATCGCTGTTTCGCAATCTTCAGGTGAACCGCACCTGCCAACCGATTCTGAACTGCTCGGTCCACCGCAAGGGGTCGATTACTTCCTCTCGCAATATGCTGAAATATTGAAATTTGATCATCGAATCAAATCCTTTGATCTGATATGCTACGGCGCAGGAGAAGCGCTCGGAGCGGCCGGGAACGAGGTCGTTCAGATCCAGTTCTTCATACCTCACGCTCAATATGGTCTTCGTCCTTTTCAGAAAATAATTGAGCTGCGCTACGAGTCCGCCCGCGTAGAGCTTTCTCTCTGTGAGTTCGGGGCTGATACCTTGGAGCAGGGCATCGTTTTCGAGGTGCGGACGGGCGAAGAGTTGATGTATTTCAAACTGCCCCGAGAAGCCTTTGTATTGCCATGCGAGATCGGCGCCGTAGACGTAGCGCTCCCCGTTGATTACCTTCAAGCCGAACTCTCCGGTGGAGAAGGAAGGGAATCCGCGGCCTTCCGGCAAAACTTTGTTGGCGTACCTTCCGTTCAGGCCCACAGCAACCATAAACAGCGGACTGTGTCGCGTATCGATGTCGCGGTAGCGGTACCGTGCGGGCCAGGCAAAATCGATGCGGCCCGCGTATTCCGGCTGTCCGCTCGGGTCGTTGTCACCGCGCAAGGTGACTTCACCGAGGCCCGTGTACACCCCGGCGTACACGTTCACGCGCTGCCGCCAAAAGTTCTTCATCAACGTGACCCCGACATCTCGCCGGGAGAAAACGTTTCCGCGAACGATTTGGGCACGCTGCCAGTAAGGGGTATAGGAAAACGGCACCAATGAGCTTCTGGAATAGAAGAGTTTTCCGTAGCCGAATTGAATATCCATGAAGCCCAGACCTTTGTATCGAATGTAGGCATCCATGAGGCCCGGGTTTTCCGGGTCGATTTCACCTGTAGAGAAGGAGGCCAGGTCCACGAAGTCTACCTGAAGCTCGTACTCATACTTATCTTCGATCCGTCCTTCGAGTTGGATTTGTGCGTCGCGCAGCCGAAAGCGGTCTTTGTTGCGACTTTGGTTGACCGCATCGGGCTTCAGCACCCGGTGGTTGTAGTAAGTGGAGACGGCACCTGTAAGCTCAAGTACATGCTTTCCGTTGCTCAGGGTGACCTGCGCCTGAGAAGCAGCGGTGCACAGCAGTAAAAATAAAAGACAAAGTATCCTCACATCTCAGAGATTTCGAAAAAGTACATCCGCTCCATATCATCGGATAACACTATCAACTTCCCCTCATCAGTGAAGACCATGCCTTCGGGATTGATGATCGGAACGTACCACCGCCCCGTTTCCTCGCGCGTTACGGGGTCGAGTCGGATAACGTGCATGTCTTCATCGCTCAAAAGCCAGAGGTGTCCGTTGTAAAATGTGGCCGCGGAAATATCCGCCGCCAGGTGGTTCATATCCCATTCATTTACCACGTTCAATGCGGTATCCAATTCGAACAGGTATATCGGATCTTTCTCTGTGAGCAGGATGTAGCGTCCCGTTACGGGATTGAAAGTGAAGGCTTCGTAACTTTTGTTTCGTCCGCCGCCGTAAGGCAGGTGCACGGTGCGCTGCAGGGTGAGGGTGGCCTGATCGAATACGCGAATCTTACGGGTGTATTCTTCCACGAGGTATACGTGGGATTCATCGGCGTAGACGGCTTCGAAATCGAATCCCCGAAACGCTGCCTCGCGCACGGGAATGCCGTCGATGTCCACTTCGAAAAGAATGCCGTCGTCGCTGACCACAAAAAAGTTATTGTTCAGCGGGTTTCTGCAGATATCACTGGGCTCGGGTACATGAATTCTGATGTGCCTTGTCGGTTTAAGCTTCGGGACTTTCGGCGGGGCGGCAGAAAGAAGCAAGAGCGGCAATAGAAGAAGGCAGCAGCGGAGGTATCCCATTTTTTGCGGCAGCAAATCAATCAAGAGGCTTGGCTTCGATGGAAAGGTTGTCGATGCGGTGGTTGCCCGAATCGCCGGTGTTGCCTTCTTCCATGATGATTCTCAGGGTTACCTCAGGATTGTCGTTGGCGGAAAGCCAAGCGGCGAGATCGATTTCTACAGCATGCCAGTCCGTGAGCACTTCGGTGACCATATCGCTCACAGGTGCCTCTGTGAAATTGTTTCCGCCGTCCGTAGATACAGCGTAGCGCTGTCGCAGGGCGCCGTTGTTGGTGCGCATCAGGGCGTAAGTAATCAGCACATCTCCGAAGCCGACGGTAGAAAAGGTAATGTCCAAATGCCGAGACGGGTTTCTCAGCCGCAGGGCCGCTCCCGGTTCGGAGGATTCGCGGAGGTTGATATCGCTGCCGTCAGAGACATCATCAAAAAAATTGCCCTCAAATTCGATGTGTGCTGATTCGAATTCGGACCG
>PXBH01000165.1 GCA_003565555.1 Cryomorphaceae bacterium
CCTGACGGCGTTCTTCCCGACCGTGAAGATGTGCATGACGCCAAAACACAGGTGTGGAGCACGGTGGGTGCAATCCATTCTTTGCATCGGTGGTAAAAAATGGCCGCGGAGGAGGCTGAAGAGAGCCGAGGTCAGCGGGCATATGTGAGCAAACCGCTATGCCCTGCCCTCAGCGAGAAACCCCGGTCTGTTTAATACCTGCCCGTTTCTTCCGCCGAAGGGCGCAGACGGCATTTGCGAACCTTTTCCGTCGGCGGGAACTGCCGTACCGATTGATACCCCCCGGTTGAAACCGGGGGCTATTGAACAGGACACGCCTCTTGACTTCCGTACAGCATCTCGGCAGTTTACATAACTAATTTAAAACCAATTCTAAGAATTGGTGATATTGACTATTTCGGGTGATCATCGGAGAGGAAATTCCCGAGTCTAATCTAAGAAATATGGGCATTCTGAATTTGAGCCTGTGTGTTTTCAGGTAACATCAATCAACGGGATATTCTTACTGTTTTGGGTTAACAAGCTGAGTGGTGCAGGATATGCGGCAGCCATCGCATCAAAGGAGATTTTTCGTCCTTTTGTCTTGACACAAAAGGACCCAAAACTCAAGCGATTGACAAGGCGATTTTGGCAGACACCAAAGTACTCCTAATCAACTTCTCGTCGGCCAAACCACCCATGATTTTTTGACCCGATTTTTAGTTGAATGGTTTTTCCGATCTACAGAAAACAAGGGATAAAAAGAAGATTGTTACGTCAAAAAATCAGAGTTATCGCTGTGTCAATCGCGGGCCACGCGCGTGGAACGGCAGAAATCTTTCGGGACGGGCGGCGCTGCGGGGATGTTTATGGATTTATCAGCTGGTGAAATTTCGCAGACGACGCTGTGGCGAAAGGGCGTGACCGAATGTTAGCGAAGCGAGCATATGTGAGCAAACGATGCGCCTTGTTCGCCGCGAGAAACCCTGATTTTTTTAATCCCTGCCCGTCCCTTCCGCCGATGGACGCGGACGGCATTTGCGAACCTTTTCCGTCGGCGGGAACGCCGGTGCTGATTGAACCCCCCGGTTGAAACCGGGGGCTTTCAAACAGGACACGCCTGACGGCGTGATTCTATACCGTGAAGATGTGCACGGCGCCAAAACGCCGGTGTGAAGCACTGTGGGTGCCGGTCATTCTTTGCATCGGTCGTAAAAAATGGCCCCTGAGCGAAGTCGAAGGGAGCCGAAGTCAGCGAGCACCGTTCGCACAGCGAACCCCCTCATCTCATAACCCATAACCCATCATTCATATCTCAGCGAGCGAAGCGAGCGCATGTGAGCGCAGCGAGGCATCACTTCCCCCGCTGCTTCGCCATCTCCTCCAGCTTCTTCTGAAACTTGCTCTTCCCGAGCTTCCCGCGTTTCTTTTTGTTCTCCGCGATTTTGGCCTTGATCTTTTCCTCATCGATCAGGAAGTTTTTGATCAGTACCATTTGGATAATGGACACCAGGTTGGCGAGGAAATAGTAGTAACTCAATCCCGAGGCGAAGGAATTGAAGAAAAACAGCATCATAAAGGGGAAGATGTACATGATCACCTTCATGTTCGGCATGCCCGGTTGGGTTTGGGTGGGCATATTGCTGCTGTTGAACATCGTATAGAAGAAGGTACTCGCCGCCATCAGCAAGGTAAAGAGGCTCACGTGGTCGCCGTAAGCCGGGATATGGAAAGGCAGTGAGGCGATGCTGTCGTAGGAGCTGAGGTCGTCCGCCCAGAGGAAGCTCTGCTGCCGGAGCTGAATGGCGTTCGGGAAGAAGCGAAACATGGCATAGAGGATGGGCAGCTGAATGAGCATGGGCAGGCAACCGGCGAAGGGGCTCACCCCCGTTTTCCGGTAGAGGTCCATGGTGGCCTGCTGCTTCTTCATGGGGTCTGCGTCCTTGAACTTTTCGTTGAGGGCATCGATCTCCGGTTTGAGCACCCGCATGCGGGCCGAACTGAGGTAGTTTTTCCAGGTGAGCGGTGCGAGGATGGTTTTGATAATAATCGTCAGGATGAGAATGATGATCCCGTAGGAGATCCCGAATTTCTCGAGCCAGTCGAAGATGGGAATGACCAAAAAGCGGTTGACCCACCCGAAGATGCCCCAGCCGAGATTGATCGTCCGGTCGATGTCCATCCCGTAACTGCGAAGGGTACGAAAATCATTGGGGCCGAGGAAGAGGCGTCCTTTAAATCCGCTCTCTGAGGCGGGGATTTCCGCAAAGTAGTACTGCGTGAGCGTATCAGCGGAGTTCTTCTCCTCGTAGGGCCGCGTTTCGAGTTTGGCGTTTTTGCCGAAAGGCGCCCCCCCCTCCTCTTTCATCAGGATGGCGGAGAAGAAGTTCTGCTTGAAGGCCACCCATTCGAGGTGGTTGGAAATCTGCTCATCGTCGCTGCCCGACTCGGAGAGGTAGTCACGGCTTTTGCCTTCTTCCTTGTAGAATACCGTGGAATTGTTCCGCTCCGCCTCTACGCTTTTCTCCAGCCGCGCCCCGGAAAGTTCCCAGCGCAGGGCGGGCTCTGTGACGATGCCGCCCGTATTGTAAAATTTGGTTTCGAAACCGATGTCGTGGTCCCTTCCCGTGATGGTGTAGATGTTTTCGATCCTTCGTCCGTCCTCGGTGGCCAGGGTGTAGACCACTTGCGTGCGGTCATCACCGAGGACTTCGGTTTTGCCCGTTTGCACGGAAAAGTAGAAATCGCCTGTGTGGAGGCGTCCGAGGGAGGGATAGGTGAAAAAGTAGCCGAGGCTGTGGCGGTCTTTGGCGAAAAGCATCAGGGGGTCGCCTTCGTAGGTATTGTACTTGAGGAGGCGGGCTTCGGCGGGCACTCCCCCTTTATTGGTAAAGGTCACTTCGAAGCGCTCGTTGCGCACGGTGAAGAATTCCTCCTCTCCGGTGGCGGCACTTGCGAGCACCCCGTATTTGCGGCGGCGTTCTTCGGCTTCCCTCCCGGTGATTTGCGCGGCGGCGGCACTGTCGATCTCCGCGATTTCCGCACGGTTTTGCGGATCGCTTAGGTCGGCACTTTCGTTAAAAGGAGCTGCGGCCTCGGCGGCATCTTTTTCGGCGGCCTCGGCCTTTTCGCGCTCTGCCTTTCGCGCACGGAGTTCCTCCTCAGAAGGCTGCGTATACCAAGTATATCCGATCAGCAAGAGTCCGATCAGGAAGATTCCGATGATGTTGTTTTTGTCCATGCGGGCGATTTGAAGGCGCAAAGATAGTTAAAGTGAGGGGTTCGGGGAGGGGGCTCGCTTCGGCTCCCTTCGACTCCCTTCGACTACGCTCAGGGGCCGCCGCTCGGTGTCCGGCTCGGTGTACGGCTCAGGGGCCATCGCTCAGTCACCTGCGGTCGTTTAGATATGAGGTATGAAATATGAGGTATGAGGTGAGGGTGTTCGCCTTCGCGAACGTGTTCGCTGCGCTCACAATATTCCCTCGCAGAGACGCAAAGAAGCAAAGGGCAGGGCGTGACAGGACGTGGTGTGACTTTAATGTTCGCTGCGCTCAGGGGACTCGGCCTGCGGCCTTCGTTGAATCCCCCGCAGAGACCTCCATGGGGAGGCGCGGCGCAAAGAGGAAGGTGTGATTTGATAGGTGCATTCTTTGCAATTCACATGGTTTCGGGGTGCAGGCTGTCACCTTTTCAGACTGAAAGCGTAGATGAATGTTAGGGTAATCAGCCGATTATTTGTTATAGTATTGCATTCACCTCTCAGATCAGACCATGACAGCATTTCGACGCGTTCTCCGATTTACGAAAAGTACTGTTGCCGCGGCCCTCTTCGGCGGACTGTTGCTCTCAGCGGGCAACGCCCGTCTCGCGGCGCAGTGTCCGCAGGAAGATTTCTTCTTTGCCACGCAAAGCGAGGTGGATGCAGCGGCCGACTTGTTCGCCGACTGCACAGAATTCGAGCATTGGCTTGCCTTCAGCTTCAATGAGGAGGATCCCATCAACGATCTCTCGGCCTTCTCCGCCTTGGAAAGGGTGCAAATCTTGCAAATCAGAACTTTTGAGCACCCCGAAGGCACCCTGTCGTTGGAACCCTTGTCGGGCATCATATCTGTCGACGAACTACACATCGACAACACCGCCGAAGCAGATAACTTCCCCGATTTCACCCCGCTGACAAACCTGCAGGGACAAATATGCCTCATCCGCTTTCGCGATGTGGCGATCAATTTCTCGTCGCTCTCCTTTCCGGGAATTACACAGCTCGGATGGCTCGAAATCAATCGTTGCTCGTCGACCGACGGGCTGCCCGCGTTCGAAAACCTCGACCACTTGGGGCGCCTTGATTTGCGCTCGCTCCACTCGATCACGGACTTGGAGCTGCCGCCGAGCCTGATTTCTTTCGGCATGCGGGACGACCACTGCGGGGTTGTGATGCAAAACGCGGGTTTGCGCATCGCCGATTGTACCAACGTAACTTCTGTAACAGGTGAGGTACAGCCGGAGCGTTTCGGAGAAGTCTACCTCAGAGGAAATCTGCTTCTGACAGACTTAGATATCGGCAGCATTGATTCAATCAACGGCATGCTCGCAATCACCACGCCGCGGTTCGAACTTTTTGAAAATTTTAAAGACCTCCGCTTCTGCCGATACATGGACCTGAACTACACGTTAAATGCTGACTACCCCCCTGCGGACACTTTAATGATTCGCTTCGGAGAGAACAGCAACGAATTGAAGATCGGATCTCCATTTGTCTCTTGGGCGGGAATCAACTTTAACTCGTTTTGCCCGGGTCATGTGGAATTTACGGCAGACATCGCGCCTTATATTGTGGGCAACATTATCTTAACGGGAAATCTTACGGAGGGGGTCACCGGTCTTGCGAACGTGGACAGCCTCAGGGGCCGACTTGAAATCAACATGCCGTCGGCAGCAAACCTCCCGGACCTCACCGGCCTCAGCTACGTGAGGCGCCGGGTCGTTATATATCCCGGACAGAGCATCACCCACCTTGATGAATTCGGTGCGCTTAGGTACGTGGGGCAGCACCTTCAATTGGAAGACCTCCCTTTGCTGTCTGACATCTCGGGACTCTCCGCGCTCGACACCGTGGGAGGATCCCTCACCCTCATGCACTTGCCGTCGCTGGAAAGCCCCGGAACCGCATTCACCAATACCCTGTTTTTGAATGAGCTGAAGGTAGAACACACCGCGCTCACGGAGTTTCCGGCGTTTGAAAACCTCCTTGAGATGTCCCCTTCCGTGTTCGGTGACCATCCTCCGCTCCTGACCGTGCGCGACAATCCCGACCTCACCACCATGGAGACCATGCCCCTCCTCGAGACCTACGCATCGATGACTGTATTCAACAATCCCATGCTGTCCGCCTTCTCGATTAGTGCAGATGCCGCCTATTCCGGTTCGCTGTACTTTATCGGTCATCCGCTTTTTTCCGATTGCGCCGAATCCGGGCTTTGCAATGCCGCGGCGCAAGCGAGCAATTACACCGTCAATGCAAACGGCGACGGCTGCTGGTTGCCCCAAGACTTCGATGACGCCTGCGCCCTGCTGAACGTCGATGATCACACTTCGGGCGACATGGAAATCTACGCCGAAGGTGACCGACGCCTCCACCTGTGCTCCTCCCGCCCCACAGGCGGAGAAGTTCACCTCTTCGACGTCTCCGGCCGCCTTCTTGCCGCCCACCGCCTGCCCGCGTCCGACCACCATATTCTCCCCCTGCCCCAAGGTTCGGCGGGGATCATTTTGGTGCGCTACAATTCGGATGCAGGGGTTTATGCGGAGAAAATCTTCCGGTAGGAACAGCGGAAAGAAAGTAGCCTTTCATACGCAGTCC
>PXBH01000166.1 GCA_003565555.1 Cryomorphaceae bacterium
AAGACCGCGCGCCGAAGTACTGGGCCACCCCCGGGGTCACCATGGAGCCGGGCACTTTCCGCTTGTTTTGGGCGGATGATGAAATTGAGCAGGGCCCCATGCACACCAATTTTAAAGTGAGTTCGGGAGGGGAGGGCATCTACCTTTTTCGCGACAGGCCCGACGGGATTCAGGTGGTAGACCTCATTCAGCTTCCCGCACTGCCCACCGACATCTCTTTCGGGAGGCAAACCGACGGAGGGCTGCCTTGGGTGGTATTCGAAGACCCTACCCCGGGAAGTTCAAATACCTCCCTCAGCAGCGAAAACCACACGGAAGAATTCATGCCTCCGCCTTATCCCAACCCCGCTTCCGGGATGGTGATGTGGGATGAAACCGCCGACTTTCGGCTCTTTGACATTTCCGGAAGGCAGGTAGCGGCGGGCAGGGCTGATCGGCATGACTTCTCTGCACTTGATGCGGGGGTGTACATCTTACAGCGCGGCAGTGCGATGCACAAGGTGATACGCCGGTAGTTCAGAACCGACGCGGGTAAAAATTTTGCGGATATGCCGGGAAAGTGTAAATTAGACACTCTTAACCGATTTAACCGCTTCCGATGAAAAAGATTTGCTCCGCTGCTTCGGTCCTGTTACTGCTTTGCGTCAATATTCAGGCCCAGGTAGTTACTTTAGACCCGCCTTTTCCCGAACTCAATGAGCCCGTCACTGTCACTTACCATGCCACTGAAGGAAACGGAGAGCTGAGCGGTGTTTCGCCGGTCTACATGCACACGGGTGTCACTTTTTCCGGGGTGTCGGGGTGGCAAAATGTGCAAGGTGTCTGGGGCACCGCAGACCCGAATGTGCTCATGCAGCAAACTGCGCCGAACACCCATCAGGCCACCTTTGCCATTTCCGATTTTTACGGGTTGGACCCCGGTGAAATGCCCAATCGGCTGGCTTTCGTATTCCGAAATGCAGACGGGACCCTCGTGGGGCGAAACGCCGACGGTTCCGACATTTTTGTCAACATTGATGCCACCCTTCCGGAAATACAAGACCCACCCCCCGGCACCGTGGACGGCATCAATTACATCGATGATACCACCGTGATTTTGCAGCTTTTTGCGCCCGGCAAAGACTACGTTTATGTGATCGGCGACTTCACCGGATGGTCTTTTAATGAAGACTACAAATGCAAGGTGAATTCGGCGGGCGATCGCTTCTGGGTGCAGATCGACGGGCTGGTGCCCGGGCAGGAATACCGCTTCCAATACAGCATCGATGACGAAGACCTTCGCGTGGCCGACATCTACGCCGAGAAAATCCTCGACCCTTGGAATGACCAATTCATCGGCGAAGACCGGTATCCCGGACTGATATCTTATCCCTTCGGGCTGACCACCCAGATTGTCTCCGTGTTGCAAACCGCGCAAAGCGAGTACGACTGGGAGGTGGAGAATTTTTTCCGTCCCCCGCTTGATCGTCTGGTGATTTACGAGCTTCTCGTGCGCGACTTTACAGAGGCGGGAACTTTTCAGGCGGTGATCGACACCCTCGACTACCTTGAAAATCTGGGCATCAACGCCCTCGAGCTCATGCCGATCAACGAATTTGAAGGCAATGAAAGCTGGGGCTACAATCCGTCATTTTACTTTGCCGTGGACAAGTATTACGGCACCAAGGACAAGCTCAAGGAGCTCATCGATGAATGCCACAAACGCGGAATTGCCGTGATTCTCGACGTGGTATTTAACCACAGTTTCGGGCAAAACCCTCAGGTGCGGATGTATTCCGAAAACGGCCCCGCCGGCCCGCCCACGGCCGACAGCCCTTGGTTCAACCAATTTGCAACACACCCTTTCAGCCCGGGATTCGATTACAACCACGACTCGCCGCACACGCAGGCATTCATGAAGCGCAACATGCATTTTTGGATTGAGGAATTCAAGGTAGACGGCTACCGCTTTGACCTCAGTAAGGGCTTTACGCAAAACAATACCGGAAGCGACATCGGTGCCTGGAGTGCCTATGACCAAAGCCGAATCGACCACTGGCTTCGCATTCGAAGCGAGATTCACGAAGTGGATGACAATGTGTACCTCATTCTCGAGCACTTTTCCGACAATTCGGAAGAGACGGCGCTGGCCAATGCGGGCTTCATGCTTTGGGGCAACAACAACGACCAATTCAGCGAAGCGGGAATGGCCTACGCGAGCAACCTCGACGGAGCGAATTATCAAAACCGCGGCTGGGCCTTTCCCAACCTGGTGAGCTATGCAGAGAGCCACGACGAAGAGCGGTTGATGTTCAGAAATCTCAATTTCGGCAACAGCACCAATGCCGCACACGATGCCACCGACCTCGAGACGGCGCTGCGGCGCATGGAAGCCGTGGCTGCCTTCAATATTTTGCCGGTTGGCCCGAAAATGATCTGGCAATTCGGCGAGCTCGGCTACGACTTCAGCATCAATCACTGCCCCGACGGAAGCATCGATCCCGACTGCCGCACCTCCAATAAGCCCGTGAGGTGGGATTACTATTTCGAAAAAGAACGGAGACGCCTATATAAGGTATACGCCGCACTGAATAAACTTAAAACCGAAAACGAGGCCTTCTCCTCGGTGAACTATAACTATGATGTGGGCGGATTCGGAAAGCGGCTCATCGTAGAACATTCTTCGATGGATGTGGTGGTGATTGCCAATTTTGACAACGAGCCGCTGAGCTTCATCCCGGGATTTACCAAAACGGGCGTGTGGTACGACTATTTTACGGGAGGAAGCATTGTCGAAAACAACCTGTCGAATCCCTTCACTCTGGAGCCCGGTGAGCTCAGGATTTACACCACCGAGCCGCTCCCGGTGCCCGACATTTCCGTCGAGGATGTCGAAGTGACTTTTTTGGTGGACATGAGCTTTGAGACCGTTGCCCCCGGCGGTGTGGGGATTTCGGGTTCATTCAATGATTTTGAATTCGAGGAAATGACTTCGCTCGGCAACGGGCTTTTCAGTTACAAAGCCGAATTTATCGAAGGCGAGAGCGTGGAGTACAAATTCAGAAACGGAACGGCCTTCGAAGCTCCCTCGGGCCCTTGTGCCTCGGGCAATTTCGGCAACCGCGTGCTCACCGTCCCCGCGGCGGATACCTTGCTCACCGCGGTATGCTACGGTTCATGCGTACCCTGTCCCGGCTCGGAAACTTCTTTTGACCTGATGCTTGTCGCCGACGCCTCGGAATTGCCGTCCGTCTCCTCGGCGGGAATTCACGTCGCCGGCAATTTCAACGGCTTCACCCCCGAACCAATGACGGATGCGGGCGGAGGATTGTACACCTTTTCGGTAAACTCGGCAGCAGGGGCGGAGGTCTTGTGGAAGTACACCGACGGCCCGGGATTTTCGGGTGTGGAAAGTGTCCCCGAGGCTTGCGGGGCGGATGACGGCTTCGGAGGATTCAACAGGGTGCTCATCATGCCCGCCGAGGAGACCGTGATCCAAACCTGCTTCTCCTCGTGCGATCCCTGCGGCGAAGCCCCTTGCGATGTGAGCGGCGGGGTGCTCACCGCCCTTACATCGCGAAGTATATGCGTGGGCACGGGCAGCCCCACCGGAATAGACATTGAGGTGAGCGGGGCAGCGGGCGACAATATGCGTTGGGGATTGCTCGACGCCGGGGGCAACGTCCTCGATGTGAGAAGCGGCAACTCCCTCTTTAACTTGGACGGCTACGCGCCGGGAGATTACAGCATACGCCACGTGAGCTATGCGGACGGGGTGAGCCTGGCCGGTGTAAGCTCTCAAGCCGACCTTCTCGCTTTGGAAGGGTGTTGGGATGCGTCGAACGGGCTGAATATCTTCCTTCGGCCCGAGCCGGAAGGGGGAACCTTGTCGGCACTTACCCCTACTTCGGTATGTGCGGCAAGCGGCTCCGTGACCTCCGTTCAGTTATCGCTCAGCGGTGCCGAAGGTGAAAACGGCAGGTTCGGGATCTTGGACTTGAACCAGTCCGGCAATCCTGTGGTTGCGGCGCAAAACAGCAGTAGCTTTAACCTGAATGCCTTTCCTCCCGGAAATTACCAAATCCGCCACCTCAGCTATCAGCAAGGGGTGAATTTGAGCGGGGTTACGTTCTCAAGCGATCTTCAGGGTTGCTATGCCCTTTCGAACGGGGTAAATATTCAAATCCTGAATTGCTCCGCCTCCCTCGCCTCTGCACCGAACCCCGTGTCAGGTCAGGCCGAGGTGTGGTTCAAAACCCCCGAAAGGGGCAGGGCCGTCTTGGAGGTGTATGACGCAAGCGGTCGGCGCGTCGATCTCGTGTATAGCGGTACGGCCGATGCCGAAACGGAATACCGTTTCGGTTACGATACCTCGACATTGACCCCCGGGGTGTACATTTACCGGCTCACCACCGAAGGAGAGGTGGTGTACGATAAATTTATTGTCGCAAAATAATTTCGGATCGCTTTAATGCGCAGCAAGGGCAGGGAAGGGTCGTGGTTAGGTAAGGAGTACCTCTTTTTTATTTGTCAGTTAGTGGTTTGGCCGGGTCTTTAAGCCGCTGCGGTACATCATCACCACATCATCATTCTGATGTGTTGATGTGAAGTTTCAGTATTTTTTCGGGTAGGAATTTCAGAATGGAACAAAATTTATTTGGCAAAGATTGGCCGGTTCAATCTTAGAGTGTAATTTTGACACTAAATAAAATCGAAAAAAGTCTGTCTCATGTTGAAATCCGTCTACACTTTTCTTTTCTCAGCAGTGCTCTCGCTCTCGTTTTCGGGCTTGGCTGCTCAGGTCGTAACGCTCGATCCTCCCTTTCCCACACAGGAGGATGATGTGACCATTATTTTCGATGCTACCCAAGGAAACGGAGAGCTCACGGGAGTGATTCCGGTGTATATGCACAGCGGAGTTATCGTTGAAGGTGAAACAGGTTGGCAAAATGTACAGGGAAACTGGGGTACGAACGATCCCAATGTGATCATGTCAACCGTCCCCGGTCAGCCCAACATTTTCACGAAGACCATCAATATCACGGAATTTTACGGTGTAGAGCCCGGGCAGAACGTGCTTCAGCTCGCTTTTGTGTTTCGCAACGTGAACGGTCAACTGGTAGGAAGAGAGGCTGACGGCTCAGATATTTTTGTGGACATTTCGCAGGGTGGTTTTGACGGTGCCATTATGACACCCTCAAGCCCTCAGGTATTTTTAGATGCGCCGAGTGACTTGAATTTTTCGGTACAGACCAATGAGAATGCAACCATCAACCTTTTTATTGATGACAGCGGAGTGGCCACCGAACTCAATACCACTTCCGCTTCGACTACCTTAGACTTTACGGGTTTCGACGAGGGTATTTACTGGTTATGGACCGAGGCGGTCAGTGACGCCGACGGCTCGACGGTGACGGACTCAGTGTACGTAGTGCTTCAGGGAGCGCCTCAGATTCAGAGCGCACCTCCCGGAACGCGCGACGGAATCAATTATGTGAACAGCTCTACCGTGGTGCTGCAGCTTCACGCACCGTTTAAAGACTATGTGTACGCCATCGGCGACTTCAACGACTGGCAGTTCAATCCCGATTACTTCATGAAAAAGACCCCGAGCGGAAACCGCTGGTGGGTGCAGCTTGACAACCTGACACCGGGACAGGAGTACCGCTTTCAATACTCGATCGATCAAGAAGACATGCGGATTGCCGATTTGTACTCGCACAAGCTGTTAGACCCGTGGAATGATCCTTGGATCGATGAGGAGCGCTACCCGGGCTTGATTCCCTATCCTGAGGGAAAAACCACCAATATCGTCAGTGTGCTCCAAACCGATCGCCCCCAATACGAGTGGGAGG
>PXBH01000160.1 GCA_003565555.1 Cryomorphaceae bacterium
AAGAAACATTAAGGAATTGAGGAACATTAAGGGTGTGACTCACCCAATACGCCCTGTCACGCCCTGCTCTTAATTCCCTTAATGCCTTAATGTTGGGAAGAAGGAGACGCCGCAGGCGCCTAACCTACAGTTCGCAAAAGAGAAGCATAAAGGCCATGAAGAAGTCCCCCTTTTCTTCCCCGGGGGCAGCCCGTCCGAAAACGATCAATACCCCAAAGCATCGCGCACCCGCGCCAACACCTGTCCTGCCGTTTGTCGCGCCTTCTCGGCTCCGCGTTTCAGCAGCTCTTCCGCCTCATTCGGATTTGCCGTAAGGCGATCAAAATGTGCCCGCTCATCGGCGTACCGGTCAAGAATTGCCCCGAGCAGGGCCTTCTTGGCATGTCCGTATCCGTATCCCCCCGCTTCGTAATTCTTGCGCATTTCGAAGACGGCATCTTCATCTGCCACCAGTTTGTAGATGTTGAACACATTGCAAGTGTCAGGATTTTTCGGGTCTTCAAGCGGGGTACTGTCCGTCTGAATGCCCATCACGGTCTTCTTCAGGGCTTTCTCGCCTTCGAAGATATTGATGAAGTTTCCGTAACTCTTGCTCATTTTTTGGCCGTCGGTACCGGGCACATACTTGGTGGCTTCTCTGATTCGTGCTTCGGGGATCACGAGCGTTTCCCCCATTTGGTGGTTGAATGAACGGCCGATGTCACGCGTCATCTCCAGGTGCTGCAGTTGGTCTTTTCCCACGGGCACGATCTCTGCATCGTAGAGCATAATGTCGGCCGCCATTAAGACGGGGTAAGTGAAGAGGCCCGCGTTCACATCGCTCAATCGGTCGCTTTTGTCCTTAAAGCTGTGCGCATTGGCCAGCATGGGAAAGGGAGTAAAGCAGGACAGGTACCAAGTGAGCTCTGCCACTTCGGGCACATCACTTTGGCGGTAAAAGGTATGGCGCTCGGTATCGAGTCCGAAAGCCAGCCATGCCGCCGCTGTTTCAGTCACGTTCTTCTTTCGCGCGTCAGCATCCTTCAATGCTGTGAGTGAGTGCATGTCCGCAATAAAAAAGAAAGCCTCATTTCCCCGGTCCTCACTCATGGATACAGCGGGCTCAATGGCCCCGAGGATATTGCCCAAGTGGGGCGTGCCGGTACTTTGAATGCCTGTGAGGATGCGTGCCATAGAAGTGTTTTTGCTCGCCGGCAAATGTATGGAATTACCGCTTGATGCCGCATGTCCGTTTGCCCCGAGCCGCTTCTTTGCGAGAAAATAAATGCGAGCCCGTGAGCACCTGTGAGCGCAGCGAACTCCCACGCCCTACCCTTTGCGCCGTGTCCCCGTTGGGGGGCCTTTGCGCCTTTGCGAGAAAATAAAAAGCGAGCCCGCCGGCACCCGTGAGCGCAGCGAACACTCACGCTCTCCCACGCTCTACACATTGCGCCTTTGCGTGAAAAAATGTGAGCGAAGCAAACAAGAGTGAGCACCGCGAGCCTTTGTGAGCGCAGCGAACACCCAATCCCCCTTTGCATTCACCTCCCCCAACCGCCGCTGAAACCCCGGATCTCACTACCTTTGACCGATAATCGCGCAGCCATGCACATCGAAGCCTTCCGCACCTACTGCCTGTCCAAACCGGGAACCGAAGAGTCTTTCCCCTTCGATGAATCCACATTGGTTTTCAAAGTGATGGGGAAGATGTTTGCCCTTTGCGACGTAGACGACTTCACCGGCTTCAATGCCAAGTGCGATCCCGAAAGGGCCGTGGAGCTGCGCGAGCAATATCCCGAGGGCATCATCCCGGGATACCACAGCAATAAGAAGCATTGGAACACCGTCATGACCGACGCAGGTGTACCTGACGATCTTCAGCGCGACCTCATCGACCACAGCTATGACCTTGTCGCCGCCGGGCTGACCAAAAAACTGAAGGACGAGCTTGAAAAACTTTCACAACGATAAACTGCCGAACCGACCATGTTGCCTCCTCCCCGCACCTCCCGCCGCCAAAACATCAAGAAACGCATCGCCGGATACTTCCTCAAAGGACTCCTCCTCGTCGTACCCACCGCCGTGCTGCTCTATGTGGTTTACAAGCTCTTCATGGCCCTTGACAGCATTGTGCCGACGAAAATCCCGGGGCTCGGCCTGCTCACCTTGCTCGCCCTGATCACCTTGCTCGGATTCCTCGGTGCTACCTTTATCTCGGGCCCCATCGTTCGCAAGGCCAACGCCGTGCTGGACAGGGTGCCTGTGGTCAAAACCTTTTACACGGCGGTAAGTGACCTGCTCGGCGCTTTTACCGGGCAGAAAAAGAGTTTCTCTCACCCCGTCATTGTAAAGCTCACCCCCGACGGCCACGTTCAAAAACCCGGGTTTATCACCGCCGATGACCTTTCGGCCCTCGGTCTCGGGCCGGAGATGGTCGCAGTCTACATGCCCCACAGCTACAATTTTTCGGGCAATATCTTCGTGGTGCCCGCCGAGAGCGTAACACCGGTGTATGTGAATACGGCCGAGTTTATGAAATTCATCGTCAGCGGCGGTGTCACCGATATCGGGGTGAAGCCGCCCGACGCCACCCATCCGCCCGCCGTTGACGCCCAAGCAAAATAACCTCGTTCTTCTTCACGTAACGGTGTTCATCTTCGGGTTCACCGCCATTCTCGGAAAGCTGATCGAAACCCCGGCCGACAGGCTCGTGCTGTGGCGCATGGCCATCGCCGCGGCGAGCTTGGCCGTATTCGCCTATGCCACCGGACAAATCAAAAAATCACTCCTCACCAATGCCGGCAAATACAGTGTGGTCGGGCTGATCATCGCTGCCCACTGGATTACTTTTTTTCACGCCGTTAAGGTGGGAAATGTTTCGGTGACTTTGGCCTGCATGAGCGCTTCCGCACTGTTTACCTCGGTCATTGAGCCGGTGGTTTTCAAGCGCCGTATTCACCCGGGAGAGGTGGGTTTGGGACTTGTCGTTATCGGGGGGATCGTGCTCATTTTCAGTTTTGAGACGCAATACGCCCTCGGAATCACATTCGCACTGATTTCAGCCTTTTTGGCCTCGCTTTTCAATGTCCTGAACGGAAAGTTTATCAAAGGCGACAACCCCATACGCATCAGCCTCACGGAAATGATAGCGGGTACCGTCGGCGTGGCAATTTGGCTGGCCCTTACGGGAAATGATTTTGCCGGGCTCGCCGACATGCCCCCCGCAGACTGGTTTTGGATTGCCGTACTCGGAACCGTGTGTACGGCCTTTGCATTCGTGGCAAGCGTGAAGGTCATGGAAGTCCTCACGCCCTTCACCGTATCGCTGACCATCAACCTCGAGCCTGTATACGGCATCGTCCTGGCCTTTTTTATTTTCGGCGAAAGCGAAAGGATGACAGGAGGCTTTTACGGAGGAGCGGCGGTGCTGCTCGGCGCCCTTTTCACCGATGCATATATGAAGTCGCGTACTGCGCGAAAAATTCGCAGGGCCGAAGCAAAAACGGGCACGTGATGCGCCCGCAGAACGGTGACCGACCTGAGGAATCAGCCCAATTTATCAGCGAGAATACGCATTTCCACCACAGGTGAGATGCGCTGGTAGATGATGTTGTACACCGCCTCGGCAATGGGCATGTCCACCTCAAACTTTTTGTTCATCTCGTAGAGGCTCTTGGTGGCGTAATAGCCTTCGGCGATCATCTCCATTTCGAGCTGGGCGGCTTTTACCGAATAGCCTTTGCCCAGCATGTACCCGAAGGTGCGGTTTCGGCTGAACTTTGAATAGGCTGTCACCAGCAGGTCGCCCAGGTAGGGGCCTTCGCTCACATCCCGATGGAAGGGGTTGACCTTATCCAGAAAGCGCTCCATCTCAATGATGGCGGCAGAGATGAGCAGGGCGCGAAAGTTATCGCCGTAACCCAGACCGCCGCATACCCCGGCGGCAATGGCATAAATGTTTTTCAAAACTGCGGCAATCTCAGCGCCGAAAAGGTCTTCAGACGTGGAGGTTTTCATGTACCGCGTCGACAGCCGCTCGGCCAAAAAGGAGGCGTTCTCCTCGTTCATGCCGGCAATCGTGAGGAATGAGAGCCGCTCCATGGCCACTTCCTCCGCGTGGCAGGGCCCGCAAATCACACCGATTTTGTCATAGGGAACCCCGAATTCTTTGTGAAAATAGCGCGCCGGAATGGAGTGAAACTCCGGGATGATGCCCTTCACTGCCGAGAATACCGCTTTTCCCTTCAGTGATGCCGGTTTCACACGCTCAAAGGTGCTGTGCACAAAGGCTGAAGGAATGGCAACGATAAGAACGTCGCAGGCTTTGATTACTTCGTCAATGTCTGAAGATACCGCGAGGCGTTCAGGGTCGAATTCCACCGCACGCAGGTAATTGGGATTGTGGCGGTAATTGCGAATGTGCTCCGCCGCTTCGGGGTTTCGGTGCCACCAGTAAGTGAGGTCATTGTTCTCGCTGAGCACCTTCGTAAGTGCCGTGGCCCACGAGCCTCCCCCGATTACGCCTATTCGTTTTTCCACTGCCATACGGCCTTCCTAAATTGCGGCTAAAGATAGAAATGTTCTTAGATTCGGGACTTCATTTTCCCGCTATGGCTTTCATCCGTTCCCTTTCCGGCATCAGCATTACCGCCGTTTTCGCATTCCTGCTTTCCGCCTGCGGAGCTCCGCCTGAGGAGCGTGCGGTGGGCGGAGGCAATATCTTTGAAGACCCTGAAATTGTCAAACTCTACGCCGCGGCAGACCGCCGGGATGCAGAGAAATTGATCCCCGCAGCGCACAGTGATATAGCGGCTTACCGCCGGGTATTTGCGCGGTTGTCAGGGTCGGTGCAGGATCCCGTGCTCCTCGACGTGGTGACGCCCCTGATGAGTGATCCCATTCCCTATGTTCGGCTCGAAGCAGCTTGGGCTGTAGGCCAATTTCGCGATACCCTCGCCCTCGAAGCCCTGGAAAAAACCATCAGAAAGGCAACCATACCGGAGGTGAAATCCGAGCTTCTCGAAGCCATCGGAAAATGCGCCCACGCGCGGGCCATGGCCTTCCTGATCCGTCACGAACCCAACACGGCCGTCGAAGAAGCCGGCAAGCTCCGGGGAATATACCACGGAGCGCAGCGCGGGCTCCTGCTTCAAGACAGGCTTCACGTTGTAGCGGCCCACCTGAGGTCCACGGCAGAGGAGTCTCGCCTCACGGCAGCCCTGATCATGGCTCAGGCGCGCGGGCTTGACCTGAACCCCTTCCGCGGGGACATTGAGAATGCCGCCCTGAATGACGCCTCCGCGCAAGTGCGCTATGCAGCCGTGCGGGCACTTGCGCTGACGGATGCCCCTGACGAGTCCTTCCTGAACTTGCTTCGGGACAAGGACCCTTCCGTCGCGGCGGCAGCCTGTGCCGCACTCGGGAATCCCCGAGCGGAACCGGCCAAAACCCGCATTCTCGACGCCCTCGACGACGGCCGTCCCTGGGTAGCCATGGCTGCTGCCGCGCGGCTCAACGAGATTTCTGATTCTGCCTTTATTCAAACCGCGCGGGGCTTGGCAATCAGTGCAAAGCTGCCCGAAGTCCGGGCCGCCGCAGCGCTTTACGCGCTCCGCCTCGGTGATGACCGCGCTGAAGCGTGGCGCCTTTGGAGCCGGGCCAAAGCTGCCGATCCGCGCGCTGCCCCGGCATTGCTCCGCACGCTCACCTATGCAGAGGACGGTTTGGATACCCTCGTCCGTGCCCTCAAAGGCTCGGCACCCGAGGCCACAGCCGCGGCCGAGGCCCTCGCTGCGGGCGCGCGGTTTCGGCGGTCGTGGCGCATACCTTTTCACGACGCTGTTCTG
>PXBH01000202.1 GCA_003565555.1 Cryomorphaceae bacterium
CGGGCACGGCCGATGTTTTCACCTGGATTTTTCAGGGAGATACCATCGGGGTTGATGCCGTTGTCGAAGGCAGCATTGATGAACCCGGAATCTACGAACTTACCCTCATCACGGCCGAAAGTTTTTGCGGCTTAACCGCCGATACCACCATCACGGTGGAGCTGATCAACAGCATGGCAAGCGCCCTCCAACCGGAATACATCCTCTGCTACAATGAAACCTCGGTAGACCTCTCTGCGGAAAGCACGGTGGAAGATGCCGCCTACTTCTGGCTGCCGGGCGGGCAAGAGGCCTCCGTCATCACCACAGATACTACGGGAGTCTTCGAAGTGATCATCACCTCGGGCACCTGTACGGACAGTTTGCAGACGGAGGTAAAGGCGGGAAACGCCATTCCCACGGAATACAGCTTTGAGGCCTGCGACGGTTTCCCCGTTGACATCACCATCGATTTTCCCGCGGTCAACGACCCACTCTGGGCCGACGGATTTGACGAGATCGATCGGGTGGTGACGGCGGCCGGGATGTATGACTACAGCTTCACCGACCACCTGGGCTGCAGGCAGGACGGATATGTGCTGTTCGAAGCCCTTCCGGAAGATCCCCTGATCACGGTACCGAATATTTTCACCCCGAACGGGGACGGCAGAAATGATGTGCTGCTTCCCGAGGGCGGAGAACTGCAGTACTACCGACTTACCGTGATGAACCGCTGGGGAAATGAGCTTTTCTCGACAGAGTCGATCTACGGATCGTGGAACGGCCTGGTCAACGGCACCGACGAGGAGGTAAGCGAAGGCAGCTACTTCTACATCCTCTACTACCAAGGGGAGTGTCAAAAAGAAATACAGTCAAAAGCGGGCTATGTGGCTGTAAATCGCCAAACCGGCCTGAGGTAAAAAAACCAAACACCCTTTCCCGGCCCGGCCAAGCGCGCCGAAGCGCTGCATTAAAATGTGGTTGCGCCTGCCTCGCTCGGCTTGCGCAGACGATGCCTTCAGCCGCTTTGGACGGATGTGCGCAGATTTCCGTCTTGAAACGGGCACAATTCGGACATTCGCGCACTGCATGGTGCTTGGACGGCAGCCCGATCGAATGGGCATTGTTTTCAATTTTCAGTTTTAATAAATCAACGCCTTCTCGGCTTAATTTCTTGTTTTTGAAAATACTGCTGTTTGCCCTTGACAACCTTCAAACCTTGACTACCCCCGCTGCCCACCGGCGAACCCAAAAAACGGGATGATGCGCAAGCAGCCACAAGGGACCGCGAAAATTTGTAGGTCGGAATATTAAATCATTTGCGGTTTTGCACAGATTAGAAAGATTATCCCCACATTTGTGCATCCATCAATCTGACTGATATGAAAACACTTTGTCTCTTCGCCGCTTTGGGTACTGTTCTTTTTCTCGGAACAGCGAACCATGTCGCCGGGCAAAAAGGAAAAGATTTTCGCAACCTTCACATCAACGCGGGGCCCGAAGCGGCTTTTCCTCTGAAAAGTTTCAGCAATACCCACAACATGGCCGTGGGGGGCTCTGCCCAACTGGCGATCCCCGTTGCGTTTCGGTTTTTCCTGCTCGCTCATGCAGGTTACAACAGGCACTGGGGCTCAGGCAGCAATGAAGCTGTTCAGATCGTGCCTTACCGGGTCGGAGCACGCATGCGTTTGATCGGATCCACCTATATCGCCGCTCAGGCCGGCGCGGCTTCGCGCATACAGGGCGACAACAATGTGACCAAAGCCTCCTTTGCCGGCGGCGTAGGAGTGGCCAACCAGCGTATAGACATCGGTGCGCGCTATGAGCGCCATGAGTTTGGCGGTGGCACCGAAACCATCGTGGTTCGGATGGCCTACGTGATCGGGCTGCAGGTGGGAAGCGCCCGCAGGTAGGTACTCGGGGCGGACCTTTCGGTAAAAAAGAAAGCACCGGAGCCCGGCCCTGACTGTTTGCACACACCGCGAGGCCGGAGTACAAATTTGTCTTATCTTCACCCTGCGCTCCACTGCCGAGTGCATATAAAACCGACCACCACAAGGTGAATGACATCCCGAATATCCTGAAGACCTCGGCCCTGTGTCTGATGATCAGTGCCTTCATTGCCGCCTGTGATAAAGACGACGACACCGGTCGGAATGAAAAAGAAGGCGTGCTGTACTTCCGCGGTTTCAGTGAGACACAGGTCCTTTTTTGGGTGGGCGGCGAGCCCCGCGATCCTTCGGGATTGGACATGTCCGAATTCTTCAATTCCACAAGGCTGTCGTGGATTTCCGCGCAGCGATATGCCGACCACACTTTTTTCTTCGACGGGGATACGGTGGAGATTTTTGCCGGCCATCAGATTCCCCCGCGACATGCCTACACCGTTGAAAACGATACGGTATGGTATTTCATTGAAAATTGGCTTTCAGATGCGCCGTCAAAGAGCTACCTCGCCGAAGGGAGTGCGACGGAGTTGCGACAACGCCACGGACTCATGTACCACCGCTACCTCGATGAAAACGGTGTCTTGCGCCGCGGCGGCGGCTTTGAGGTGTCGCGCTACAATACGCCCGAACTTATGGCGGCCCACACGCCCTTCACGGGAATCGATCAAATGGCCGAAACGGACACCCTGCTGATCATCAACCAAACAAAATTGTTCAACTGAGGCCGCAGTTCTTGCCGAAATTGCTTCGGGACTGACAGGCCCTCGTCGCATCCGGGCAAAGCGGAAAGACAATACCGCGCAGCGGTCATACCCCGTCATGCCGTTCCGCCAAAACGACGCCCGAGAAAACCCGCCGGAGCATCGGTCCGAAAACTTCCCCGCCACACCCCGCGCCGGGAGCAATAAGGGGTGATCATCCCCTGATTTATTTCCTGAAATCTTTTAGTTTCGCCCGAAAATTTCCGCTCCCGATGAAACAAGCCCTCTGCGCACTTGCCTCAGCGCTGCTTTTCTGTATGAACGCCCCCGCACAATGTCCCGAATCGGTGACCTACGGAGATCCGTCTTGGCCCAATAAAATCACCTTCAGCGACGGAACGGCGGAACGCATTTTCTACTTCAAAGAGATGGTGGCCATTGCCGGTGAAGGACGGTTTTGGCTGAAAAGCCCCGCCTTTCAGGGCAACAGAGGTGAAGAAGGTGACCTTCCCGGAAATGCCCTCTCGATTATGTATTTTGCAGATGAGGCCGAGCCCGACTACACCCTATCGATCAGTGATTTTAAGCTCGAATCCGGCACCATTGACTGCTTCGAGATGCCGGAGAAATTCGGCGGCTCCGGGGTGCGGTACACGCGTGAACTCACGCCCGGCAATTACCGCACCGACGAAGAAGGCAGACCGATCATGAGCGCGGGATTTGAGGTGCGCTCACGGCGTGACGAGAGTTTCGCCAAAGGTGAGCTCGATCTGGTGTACATCGTACCGCTGCAGATCCCCGAGCCGCCGGAGGACGTGGTGCTCCGCACATCGCCCGACACCCTCCGCGGGCACATCACCTACAATACCGTGTACAATGCCGACACCCGTGACCGCCCGGGTCTCACCGTAGTGCTCGCGGCAGATACCCTCCACAGATTCAGCCTGCACGAATTCAAAGGCAAGCCCGGCGTATTCCGTTTTGCCGATCAGCTCTTTGAAATCAGGGAGTTCGATGACAGCCGCATCGTATTGGACCGGTACACGACAGACCGCGACCGTGTGAATGAAATTGCGGCGGAGACCTTTTTTGATTTCAATCTGGCCGCCATCCTGGCCGGGGAATTTCCCGAAGAGGAACGCACCCATGTGTACAGGCTCGAAGGGCCCTACCGCCTCTACGGGCATGAGGAGGCTGCGCAGCCGGAAGACTTGCTCTCGGGCTACCGCTACGACATGCACGACGCCGCGAACGGAAGCGGCGGGTACGCCTTTTTCGAGGCGCCCCGGAGTGAGAAAAATTTCCTTCCCGGAAAACCGCTGATGCGCTTCGACCCCGCATACCTCACGGCGCTCAAAAGCACGGACGGCGGCTACACCTTCCGCGAAAGCACGGAAAAAGACGGAGACGGCTACACCCTGAATGCCGAGTATATCCCCCTCAGGGGCAAAAAGAAAAACCGCGCGGCCGACACCCGCTCCTTCAGTACCGCGCTGCATCCTTCGGGCACCGTAAAGCTGAAAGCGCTGAACGAAGGTACGGCCTTCACGGCGGAGCTCAGCTACACGGACGGGGGCGCGGTGCATATCACCGCAGAAAACGAGGCACAGGGCCGGCAGGAGACCGTGTGGAACCGCCATGAGGACATCCCCGACATTGCGATGATGTTTCCCTTATTGGCCTCCGTACCCTGGGAGGAAGGTTTGGCCGTTGAGGCCGAATTTCAAGACTTCAACCTGCTTCAGTCCATGAGCTACAGCACGGGCGGACCGATGGGTCAAACGGCCTATTCCAAAAGAACAGTGAGCCCCGTGACCGCCGAAATCCGGGCAGAGGCGGAGACCGCCGGGGAGATCAACGGCCGCCCCGCGCACAAAGTGGCGCTGTACACCAAGGACTTCGGACGGGGAAACCTCCTGCTCAATTTGATGACGCAAAAAATCCCCGGATATGAACCTTACCGCGCGGCGGGCCACCTGTGGTTTGCCGCTGACAGCCCGGGCATCCTCCGCGTGGAGGCCGAGGGGGGGTGGGTCCTCTTCGAAGCGGAATAGCCGTCGGTATCTCCGGACCGCTCAGACAGCTGCATCTTGCGCTTCAAAAACCGCTGCAGCTCCCTGAGGCGAAAGTGCCCACCGAAAGAGCGACGCCCCCCGCTCCCCTGCGGCGCGAATCAGCTCCCCTTTTCGGGAAACCTGCAGCGCTCGGCGTCCGCTTTTTTCCCGGAAAGGAGATACCCCGCACCCTGCGGCAAACCTCTGAAGCCGCGGCAAAAATGCCCGGCCGCTGCGCATAAGTTCCGACCTGATTTAAAACTTTTTAGCGGCGCCGGGGTTTCATAAGCGTCGGTGCTCCGCATAGCGCGGCGGTCACCGGCGCTAAACCTACCCCTGATAAGATGCCGACCGACCACCCTTACGCCATCACCGAACAGCTTCACCAAACCGCCTACCTCAGCCGCGGCAAACTCATCACCTGGGACGGCCCCGCCGACGAGGTGGTCTCGTCGATCTCCTCTGCGGAAAAATACAGCCCGACCGTGCTCGGAAGTGTGCCCCACCTCGATGAAAAAACAGCCCTTGAAGTGCTCGACAGCGCGGTGGAAGCCTATGACCGCGGACAGGGTCTCTGGCCTACGATGAAGGTGGCGGACCGGATCGCCTGCATGGAAAAGTTCGTGAAGCGCATGGAAGAGCAGCGCGCAGCAGTGGTCAAACTCCTGATGTGGGAAATCGGGAAAAACCTCCCCGACTCGGAAAAAGAATTCGACCGGACGACGGAATACATCTACGATACGATTGAAGATTACAAACAGCTGGACCGCGACAGTGCGAAATTTCACAAACGCGACGGCGTGTATGCCCACATACGCCGCGGTCCGCTCGGAGTGGTGCTCTGCCTGGGACCGTACAACTATCCCCTCAACGAGACTTTCGCGCTGCTCATTCCCGCGCTCATCATGGGCAATACAGCCATTTTCAAACCGGCAAAACACGGCGTACTGCTGATCACGCCGCTGATGGAGGCCTTCCGGGACTGCTTTCCGGAAGGGGTGATCAACGTGGTCTTCGGCCGGGGACGAGAG